>NZ_JAELUF010000044.1 GCF_016429195.1 Brevundimonas sp. ASV9 | reverse complement strand
AAGCTGCGCATCGGCGGCGATCCCACGACGCGCGCGGAACGCTGCACCGTCCGCAGCATCGACATTCACGTGGAGCGCCGACGATCCGACCACGGTTGTCGGCAGGCCCTCGCGCTCGAACCAGGGCGCATCAAAGCCGTAGAGGGCCAGAAGATGATCGACGGCGCCTGCCAAGGTCTTCGCCCGGCCCGGCCGCGAGGCCCAGACCTGAGGCCCGACGTACTTGATCAGCGGCAGGTCCGGGCGCGCGGCCCGGATCGCCTTGGCCACACGGATCGTGAAGCCCCAACTGTCGATCAGCACCACGGCGTCGGGCTTTTCCCGCTCGGCCAGCGCCGCCGTCTGCTCGACGCGCCGCTTGACCTTGCCATAGGCGCGCAAGCCCTCGATCCAGCCCAGGATCGACAGTTCGGCGATATCGAATGGGCTGGCAACGCCCTCGGCCGCCATCTTGGGCCCACCGACGCCGACAAAGGCCACATCGTCCCCCAACCGCACCTTCAACGCCTTGGCCAGACCGGCGCCCAGCGCATCGCCAGAAGCCTCTGCCGCCACCAACATGATCTTTAGCGGACGGCTCACCGATCCTCGCCCCAGATGAACAGGCCCAGACGGTTCGCCGTCTCGACGATGGCCGCGCGATCAATCAGGATCAAACGTCCGGCCACCCCGCCGATGCCCGCCAAACCCGCCGCCGCCGCCATTTCGACCGTGCGCGGCCCGATCACGGGCATATCGACGCGCAGATCCTGAATGGGCTTTGGCACCTTGCCGAGCGCGCCCCTGGGGCTATCAACCGCTCCACGTAAATCGGCGGACAGGCCAGCGACGCGGGTCAGCATCGCGTCCGTGCCTTCCTGCGCCTCAACCGCAAGGACAAGGCCGTCACAGACCACGGCGCCCTGACCGATGTCCAGTTCGCCTGATTTTTCGGCGACATGCAGCGCCTTCTTCAGATCGTCTAGCTGCTCCTCGGTCGGCGAGACGGCGCCCAGCGCGCCTGCGCCAAGCGTGTCGCCGCCCAGAATGTCGTCGGCGCCCTCGACGGCGAAGCCTTCGGCCTCGAACACCGACAGGATCTTGCGCAGCAGGGCGTCATCGCCCTTGGAGGCGGCGGCGACGATGCCCGGCAACAGGGTCGCCCCTTTGAAATCAGGCTTGAGCGTCTTGAAATCCGGCCGGTTGACTATGCCCGCCAGACAGACGGTCGTGCAGCGCTCGGCCTTTAACGCCTTCAGGATCGCGCCGATCTGCGCCATGCCGAATTCGGCGCCGGGCCAGCGCGCCAGATGCTCATCGGCAAACCCGGAAAGTCGGATCACGAAAACCGGCCGCCCTAGCGCATCGCAACGCGCCGCTACGGCCGCCGGCAGATCGCCGCCGCCCGCGATCAGACCCAGCTTTTCAGCCGCGCTCATTCCGCGTTCGGCAGACACAGCGGACGACGCCCGCCGTCACGGATGAAGGCGATGATCTCCATGATCTCGGGCAGGTCGGCATAGCGTTCCGCCACGCCATCGATCCGACCGGCGAACTCGCCCTCGCCCTCGAACAGATCACGATAGGCCGCAAGCAGACGCCGCACCTGATCCTTGCCGTATCCCTTGCGCTTCAACCCAATCAAGTTCAGCCCACGTAGCCGCGCATGATTGCCCCAGGCCGAGCCATAGGGGATGACGTCGCGGGTCACCGCCGCTAAGCCCCCAATGATCGCGCCTTGCCCGACGCGACCATTCTGGTGCACAGCGCACAGCCCACCCAGGAACACCTTGTCCCCGACCTGAGCATGACCGCCCAAAGTCGCGTTGTTGGCCATGACGACATTGTCGCCGACGACGCAGTCGTGACCGACATGGGCGCCGGTCATGAACAGGTTGTTCGACCCCACGACCGTCACGCCCGTCCCCTGCGGCGTGCCTCGATTGAAGGTGCAGTGCTCGCGGATCAGGTTGTTCTCGCCGATCTCCAGCCGAACCGTCTCACCCTTGTAACCATTGTGCTGCGGGTCGCCGCCGATGACGGCGAAGGGGTGGATGACAGTCCCGGCCCCGACCGTCGTGTCCTGCTGGACGACGACATGGCTGACCAGACGTACATTGTCGCCCAGCACCACATTCGGCCCGACCGTGCACCAGGGGCCGACCTCGACCCCATCGCCCAGTGTCGCTGTCGCGTCGATCAGAGCTGTGGGATGAACGGTCATCAGGCCGCCGGTCCAGGCGCTGGCGCAGGCACAGTCACGACCATCGCCATGAACTCGGCTTCGGCCGCCAGCTTGCCGTCGATGAAGGTCTCGCCCCGGAACTTGTAGGCGTCGCCCCGCGCGCGGATCACCTTGACCTCCATACGGAGCTGGTCGCCCGGCCGCGCAGGCTTTCTGAAACGAACCCCGTCAATCGACATGAACATGATGACCTTGTCGGCCACGGCGACGTCCAGCGTCTTGGACATCAGCAAGGCACCGGTCTGTGCCATGGCCTCGACGATCAGCACGCCGGGCATGACTGGGTCGATCGGGAAGTGCCCGGGGAAGAAAGGCTCGTTGTGGGTGACGTTCTTGATGCCGACGATCGACGTCGCGGGCACGAAGTCTTCGGCCTTGTCCACCAGCAGGAAGGGATAACGGTGCGGCAGCCGCCGCATCACCTCGGCGTAATCGATCTTGCCTTCGACGGCAGTCGTGTCGCTCATCCCTATGATTCCTTTGGAGCCTTCTTCGATGAGGCCTGTTTGGCGAGCCAGACCGTCTCGCGCAAGAACTGTCGGATCGGACGCGCCGGATAACCCGACCAGGTCTCGCCGGCGGGAACATCGGCCAGCACACCGGCCCCGGCCGCGACACGCGCGCCCTCGCCGATGGTGATGTGGTCTCCGATCCCCGCCTTGCCGCCGAAGATGACGTTGTCGCCCACGGTCACCGAGCCCGAGATGCCGGTATTGGCGACCAGCAAGCAGTTGCGGCCGATGACGCAGTTGTGGCCGACCATCACCAGATTATCGATCTTGGTGTTCTCGCCGATGACCGTGTCGTCATAGGCGCCACGGTCGATGCAGGAGTTGGCGCCGACCGTCACGCCGTCCTGAAGGATGACGCGGCCCAGTTGGGGAATATCCATGACCCCCGCTGCTGTCCCCGTGGCGCCGAAGCCCGCTTCGCCGATCCGGGCGCCGGCATACAGCTTCACCCGGTCGCCGATCAGCGCGAAGGCCACGCTGACGTTGGCGCCGATCACGCAATCACGGCCGATTTGCACGCCGGGCGCGATGACGCTGTTGGCGCCAATGCGGGACCCTCGACCGATGCGGACGCCCTGCCCCAGGATCGCGCCCGGTTCGACCACGACGCTGTCGTCCTCGCCCGCCTCGTCGCGGGTGATCGCCTTAGCTAGGAGTATGGGCCGATGCAGCGCCAGGGACGTCTTGGCCCAGGCGGCTTGAGGCGTGCGCGAGATGATGACGGCGGCGGACGACGGCGCGGCGTCCTTGGCCTCAGCCGGCACGATAACGCAGCCGGCCTGTGTCGTCGCCAGCGCGGCGGCGAACTTGCGGTCGCCTAAGAACGCGATCGCGCGCCCGTCCGCAGAGGACAAGGGCGCGACGGAGGCTATCATGCGATCCCCGCCCCGCTGGACCTCGCCGCCGATCTGCGCCGCCAGATCGGCGACGCTGAGGGGCGACAGGGTTTCGAAAAAGCGGGGATCGGGCATCGACGACTTAGTTGGCGGCGGCCGGTTGAGCCTGTGTCTGAGCCGGCACGGCCATGCGGTTGAAGCTCAGGGTCGGCAGGGCCGTGTTCAGGCGCTGGATCGCCAGATCAGTGACGTCCATGGCCGGGTTCATCATGAAGACGCTTTCGCGGTCCAGCAGCAGGCCGCAGCCCTTCTCCTGATACAGGGCGGTGAGGATCGGCGAGACGGCCTCGGTGATGGCCTGACGCTGCATGCCCAGGGTGTAGCGCAGCTCGTTTTCACGGGTGGCTTCCAGCTGTTGGGCTTCTTGGGCGCGCTGCTGCAGGGCCTGACGGCGCTGTTGCAGTTGGTCGGCCGGCAGGCTCGAACCCGAGGCTTGCAGTTGCTGCGCGTCCGACTGGATGGACGTGGCGTAAGGCTGCAATTCTCCCTGAACTTCCTGAGCCAACTGTTGCATGCGGGCTTCGACGGCCTGACCGGCCGACGACTGGGCCAGCAGACGCGCGTTGTAATAGACGCAGACGCCGGGGATGACCGGGCCGGGATTGGCGGGCGCGCCGGCCTGTTGCGCCGAGGCGGCGGTGGCGATGAGCGAAGCAGCGGCCGTCGCCGCGATGATCAGAGCTTTCATGGTGTTTCCTCGTGCGGTCGAAAAGCCGCGATTAGAACTGAGTGGAGGTCGAGAAGCGGAAGGATTCCGTCTTGTCGTAGTCTTCCTTGGACAGAACCTTGGAGATGTCGAAGCGGATCGGACCCATTGGCGACTTCCAGTGGATGCTGATGCCGGCCGATGCACGCAGCGACAGCTCATCGGCGATATTGGTATTCACCGTTCCGGTGGACGTCAGCTTGTAGCGGTCGTCCAGCACGCCCAGCGTACCGACATCGGCGAACAGCGAGGTCTTGATGCCATATTGCTCGGGCAGATAGTTCGGCAGGGTCAGTTCGACCGTGCCGATGGCGTAGAAGTTGCCGCCCAGGGCATCGGTCGTATTCAGATCGCGCGGCCCCATGCCGGCCGTCTCGAAGCCGCGGAAGCTGTTGCCGCCCTTGAAGAAGCGGTCGTTGATGCGGATCGGATCGCCGTTCCAGCCGCTGACGTAGCCGGTCGAGCCCTGAACGCTGACGATCCAGTTGGGCGTAAAGCCGTAGTACCAGCTCGCATCGGCCTCGGTCTTCACATAGTTCACGTCGCCGCCCAGACCCGCGAGGTCCTGACGCAGCGAGCCGGCCCAGCCGCGCGTCGGACGGATCGGATCGTTGGTGTAGTTGACCTGAAGCGTGTAGCCCGCCGACGAGTTGATGAAGCTGCCGATCTGATCGCACAGCGCCGAGGATCCCTGCCCCACGCCCGAGCAGAAGCCCGTCGGCACGATGATCTCGTCGGACTTCAGGAAATAGCGCGTGCTCAGCAGCATATTGCCGTTCAGCGGGTAGGATAGACGCAGACCCGCGCCGGTCGAGCGATAGTCGTACGACGAATATTGGCTCAGGTCGTAGCGCGAGTGGAACAGGTCGAAGCCGGCGCGCAGATCGCGTCCCAGGAACTTCGGCTCCGTGAAGCGGAAATCGACCTGCTGGCGCAGCGAGCCCCACTCCAGACGGGCGACAACGTTCTGGCCGCGCCCACGGAAGTTCCGCTCCGAAATGCCGAGATTGACCGTGAAAGAGTCGACGGAGCTAAAGCCCGCACCGACGGAGAGCTCTCCGGTGGGCTGTTCCTGAACGTTGACGTTGATGACCGAGCGATCCGGCGCGCTTCCGCGCGTCTCCTCGACCGTCACGTCCTTGAAGAAGCCCAGGGCGCGCAGGTTGTTGCGCGAGCGCTCCATAAGAGCGCGGTTGAAGGCGTCGCCCTCGGTCAGCAGCAGTTCGCGGCGGATCACCGGGTCGATCGTGCGGGTGTTGCCGACCACATTGATGCGATCAATGTAGACGCGCTGGCCCTCGGACACGTTGAAGGTCACATCGACCGTGTCCGTCTCGGGATTGGCCTTGTAGGTCGGATTGATCTCGACGAAGGCATAGCCGGCCGATCCCGCCGCGAACGTCAGGGCGTCGACCGCCTGTTCGATCTTGTCGCTTTCGTACAGTTGGCCTTCCCGGATCGGCACGAGGG
Organism: Brevundimonas sp. ASV9; assembly: GCF_016429195.1. Taxonomy (GTDB): domain Bacteria; phylum Pseudomonadota; class Alphaproteobacteria; order Caulobacterales; family Caulobacteraceae; genus Brevundimonas. Next base: position 19,292 of record NZ_JAELUF010000044.1, on the reverse strand, counting down.
CCTTCAGGAAGTCGGCGTTCAGCCGGTCGTTCTGGGTGACGACCTTAATCTCACCGAAGTTGTACTTGTCGCCTTCGTTCAGCGTCAGCGTCAGCTGGAACGCCTGATCGTCAGGCTGCAGTTCGGCAACCGAGGACACCACGCGGAAGTCGTAATAGCCGCGGTTGGTGTAAAACTTCCGCAACTGCTCCTGATCGTATTCCAGGCGGTTGGGATCGTAGTTGTCGTTGTTGGAGAAGAACTTCCACCAGGTCGACTTCTCGGTGACCATCACACCGCGCACGTCACGATCGGAAAACGCCTCGTTGCCCAAGACGTTGATGGCGCTGATCCCGGTCTGCGGGCCTTCGTTGATCTCGAAGATCACATCGACGCGGTTCTGTTCCAGCTGGACCAGCTTGGGCGTCACAGTCGCAGAGATGCGGCCTTGCAGGCGATACAGTTCGACGATCGCGCCGACGTCCTCCTGGACCTTGGCGCGGGTATAGATGCCGCGCGGCGCCAGCGTCACTTCCTTGGTCAGCTTGTCCTTCGACAGCGCCTTGTTTCCCTCGAACACCACCTGGTTGATGATCGGGTTCTCGACGATCTGGACGATCAGGTCGCCGTTCTGGATGCCCAGTTGAACATCGGCGAACAGGCCCGTGCGCGACAGGGTGCGCACCGCGACGTCCAGCACCGAGGCGTCGACCGCATCACCCGGACGGATCGGCAGGTAGGACAGGACCGTCGTCTGGTCGATCCGCTGCGCGCCCTGCACGATGATGCGGTTGATCGTGATCGTCTGCGGCGCAGCGATCTCGACACGCGGTTCGGCGGCGCTCGCCGGGGCCTGCGACGTGGCCGTTTGAGCCGGCGCAGCAGGCGTCGTGGTCGGCGCAGTTTGGGCCGGCGCGGTCTGCGCCAGCGCGGGTGCGCCCAGACCGGCGGCGACCGCCAGAGCCAGCAGGCTGGAGCGGGCGCTCAGTCGAACGGCGGCGCGAGAGGTCATGTCATTCATTCGGGAAACCGTCGGGGGCTGGCGTCGGCTCACGAGACGAGCCCGCCGAGGAATTGGAAGATATTGAGCTTCTGTAGGTCGTTCCACGTTGCGAACAACATAAATCCCGCCAAAAGCGCAAGGCCTGCACGATAGCCCATCTCCTGGAACCGCGCCGACACAGGCTGTTTCGCCACAGCCTCATAGCCGTAGAAAAGCAGATGCCCGCCGTCGAGGACCGGAATGGGAAGCAGATTTAGAAAGCCGATTCCGATCGAAAGTATGGCGGCCAAGGTTGTCAGCGTCAGGATCAGGTTGATCGCCATCGCGCCCGGCGCTGGATTGGCCTCGACCGCAGCCGTGGTCAGTGAGCCCGTCGCCTTGGCCATGCCTAGCGGGCCGCTGAACTGATCGCCCGACTCGCGACCCGTCGCCAGGCGTCCGAGGTAGGTCAGGGTCGAGCCGATAACGTCGGCCGTCTGGCGCGCACCCTCCACGACGGCGTCGACAGGGCCGTAACGCACGTGGCGGACATCCCCGGCCGACGAGCCCAGCCCCAGGCCGATACGGCCGACCTTGACCCGTCCGGCGATGGGGTCGTTTTCCTCGCGGCGTTCCGGCGTGGCAACCAGTTCGACCAGACGCCCGGCGCGCTCGACCGTGAAACGCACGGGATCGCCGGTCGAGAGCATGACGGTGCGGGTGACCGCGCTGCCGTCCTTGATGGCCTTGCCGTTCACCTCGGTGATCAGGTCGCCGACCTGGAAACCGGCGGCGGCGGCTGGCGATCCCGCCTGGACCTGAGCAACACGCGCGGGGCGCAGAGACACGCCGACGGCCATGAAGACGACGGCGAAGATGGTGATGGCCAGGATGAAGTTCGCGATGGGCCCTGCCGCGACGATCAGGGCGCGCTGCCACACCGGCTTGAAGTGGAAATAATCGCGCTCGGCGCCCGGTCCACGTTCGGCGACCACGCGGCGGCGCAGTTCGTCCAATCCGGCCCGATCGGGCACGCTGGACGCATCCAGATCGCCCGAGAACTTCACATAGCCGCCCAGCGGCAGCCAGCCGAGACGCCACTCGATGCCGTGACGGTCGGTGCGGCTTGCCACGGCCTTGCCGAAGCCGACCGCGAACCGGTCGACCTTCACGCCAAAGGCGCGCGCGACAAGGAAGTGACCCAGTTCATGGATGGTGACGATGAAGGTCAGCACCAGCAGGAACGAGGCGATAGAGATCAGGACCTGACCCAGGACGCCCAGCATTCGAAAATCGTCTCCCCTGGCCTGCTGTCAGGCCGCATTCGCAAGGCCGGCGATGACGCTTTCGGCCATTCGACGCGTCTCGGCGTCGACCGAAAGGGCCGCGCCGCAGGCGTCTCCAGAACCGAAAGCCATCCCCGCTTTCGTCGCACGCTCAAGGGTTTCGGCGACGACTGCGGCAATATTGAGAAACGCCAGCTTGCGGTCAAGGAAGGCGAAGGCGGCGACCTCATTGGCGGCGTTGAACACGGCCGGCGTCGCGCCGCCCGCCTTCAGGGCCTGACGCGCCAGATCGAGGGCGGGAAAGCGCGTCAGATCGGGCGCTTCGAACGTCAGCCGCCCCAGAGCAGCCAGATCCAGCTTGGGCGCCGGCCAGAAAATTCGATCCGGCCAGGCCAGAGCGCAGGCGATCGGCGTGCGCATATCCGGCGGTCCCATCTGGGCCAGGGTCGAACCATCCACATATTCCACAAGGCTGTGGATGATCGATTCGGGGTGCACCACGACGTCGATCCGATCCTGCGGCATATCGAACAGATAGGCCGCCTCGATCATCTCTAGGCCCTTGTTGGCCATGGTGGCGCTGTCGACCGAAATCTTGGCGCCCATGCTCCAGTTGGGGTGGGCGACGGCCTGTTCCGGCGTGATGCCGACCATTTGTTCGCGCGGCGTTTGGCGAAACGGCCCGCCCGATGCGGTCAGGATCAGCTTGGCCACCCGCTCAGGCGCTTCGGCCGGAAACACCTGGAAGATGGCGGAGTGCTCGGAATCGACGGGGATCAAGCGCCCCCCTGCCCGCCTGACCCGTTCGATCAGGGCGGGGCCGCAGCAGACCAGGCTTTCCTTGTTGGCCAGCGCCAGGGTCGCGCCCGTTCCCGCCGCCGCCCAGGCGGACTTCAGACCCGCCGCTCCGACGATGGACGCCATGATCCAGTCGGCAGGTCGCGTCGCCGCCTCGACGATGGCCGTGTCGCCGGCGGCGACGGCGACGTCCGTGTCGGACAAGGCGTCGCGCAGTCCATTCAAACGCGCCGGATCGGCGGTCACGGCCAGCTTGGGCCGCCAGCGCCTGGCCTGCTCGGCCAGTTTGGCGATGTTGGCGCCGCCGGTCAGGGCCTCGACCTCGAACGCGCCCGTGCCCGTCGCCTCGGCTTGAGCCATCAGGTCCAGTGTGGAAGCGCCGACCGATCCGGTCGCGCCAAGCACAGTGATGCGACGCCGGATCACGCCCCACGCTCCAGCATCAGGACGATCAGTCGGCCAGCCGCGACGACCACGACCGCGAACATCAGGCCATCGACACGGTCCAGCAGGCCGCCGTGGCCCGGAATGGTGTTCCCCGCATCCTTGACCCCGAACCGTCGCTTCAGCGCCGACTCCCACAAGTCCCCCGCCATGGTCGCCAAGGCCGCGGCCAAGCCCAGCACCGCCCCCCAGACGACGCTCAAGGCGCCCATATTGACCCAGGCCGTCATGACGGCGCCCGCAACTGCGCCGGCCGCAACGCCGCCGATGAACCCGGACCACGTCTTGTTCGGGGAAAATCGCGGCCACAGCTTGGGTCCGCCGAAAGTGGATCCCGCCAGATAGGCCACGATGTCGGCCGACCAGGCTACGGCGAAGACCAGCACGGTCCAATGCAGCCCGATCAAACTGTCGACGTCGCGCAGCCAGATCAGCAGGACCGAAGGCCAGCCGAGATAGAGCACGCCATAGGCGGCATCCAGCGCCTCCTGCCCTCGGCTGCGGGCATAGACCCCGGCCGCGACCGCGCCGAACACCAGCATGATGAAGGCGACTGACATGGCGCCGAAATGGGCGCTGATCACCGCCGCCACGACGCCGAAGCTGACCGCGCCGCCCATGACGCGGCGTGCATGCGGCGCACTCATCGCCGCCCATTCGAACGCCAGGACGACGCTGGCGACGATCATCAGCGCCAGGAACCACACGCCGCCGCCCCACGTCGCAGCGACGGCGGCAGGCGCCAGCACGACGGCGGACGCAGCCCTGAGGGCGATATCCCGACCCTTGACCGCCATCAGGCCGTCGCGCGCTCAGGCGCGATCACGCGTCCGCCGAAACGGCGATCGCGCTGACCAAAGGCCGAGATCGCCTCAGCCAGCGCCTTTGGGCCATAGTCGGGCCACAGAATGTCCTGGAACACGAGCTCGGCGTAGGCGGCCTCCCACAACAGGAAGTTCGAAAGCCGCTGCTCGCCCGACGTGCGCACGATCAGATCAAGCGGCGGCGACCCCGCCGTGGCCAGCCCTGCCGTCAGGATCGCCTCGTTGAAAGGCTCGACCGTCTCGCCCGCCAGCACCCGCTCCATATGGCGGCGCGCGGCGTCCACAAGATCCGCGCGACCGCCGTAGTTGAAGGCGACCTGCAGCAGGAACCGATCATTATGGGCGGTCTGGGCCTCGGCCCGTTCGATGATGGCGGCGATGTCGGCCGGCAGTCCCTGGCGTCGCCCCAGGATCTTCAGCCGGACGCCGGCCTTGGTCAGCCGGGCCAGATCGCTGGCGACGTAGGACCGCACCAGCCCCATCAGGTCCGACACTTCGTCCTCGGGCCGGCTCCAGTTCTCGGTCGAGAAGCCGAACACCGTCAGGCAATCGATGCCCAAATCCGGCGCCGCCTGGATCGTGCGCTTCAGCGCCTGCACGCCCTCGCGGTGGCCAAGAGCGCGCGGCAGCCCGCGCGCCTTCGCCCAGCGTCCATTGCCGTCCATGATGATGGCGACGTGGCGCGGGCCGTCCTGACCCTGCTTGTCTGGGCTTTGGCCTGAAGGCGCGGCGCGGTCTGCCGTCATCTGTCGTGCGATCCCTTCCGGACCCAGCCGTTTCGCCTCAGACCTGCATGATCTCTTGTTCCTTGGTCTTCAAGGTCTCGTCGATGCGCTTGATGGCCGCGTCGGTGTCCTTCTGGACCTCGGTCTCCATCTTCTTTTGTTCGTCCTGGCTGATCTCGCCGGCCTTCTCGGCCTTCTTCAGGTCGTCGTTGGCGTCGCGGCGGACGTTGCGAACCGAGACCTTCTGCTGCTCGGCGTATTTGCCGGCCAACTTGACCAGGTCCTTGCGGCGTTCCTCGGTCAGGGGCGGCACCGGAATGCGCAGGGTCTGGCCGTCCACGATCGGGTTCAGACCCAGGTTGGCGTTGCGGATCGCCTTTTCGACGGCGACCACCATGCCCTTGTCCCACACATTGACGCTCAGCATCCGGGGCTCGGGCACGCTGATGGCGGCGACGGCGGTCAGGGGCGAGGCCGAGCCGTAGGCTTCGACCCGCACGGGCTCCAGCAGGCCGGCGTTGGCGCGGCCGGTGCGCAGACCGCTGAACTCTTCCTTCAGGGCGGCGACGGAGCGATCCATGCGGTCGCGATAGGTCTTGAGGTCAGGCTTTGCCATGGTCTTGGTCTCTCTTGTCTTTCCTGGTCAGGCGAACGTCAGACGACGTCCTGAATGACCGTGAACGTGCCTTCGCCGGTCAGGGTCCGGCGCAGCGAATTGTCTTCCCGAATGGAGAAGACCACGATCGGGATGCCCGTGTCGCGCATCATGGCGATGGCCGAGGCGTCCATGACCCGCAGATCCTTGGCCAGAACATCCTGATAGGACAGGGTCTCGTAACGCGTCGCGTCGGGATCCTTCTTCGGGTCGGCGGTATAGACCCCGTCCACGCTGGTGCCCTTCAGCAGAGCGTCGCAACCCATTTCGGCCGCACGCAGCGCTGCGCCCGAGTCCGTGGTGAAGAACGGTGCGCCCACGCCGGCGGCGAAGATCACGACCCGCCCCTTTTCAAGGTGCCGCAGAGCGCGACGACGGATGTAGGGTTCGGCGATGGCCGCCATCGGAATGGCGCTCTGCACGCGGGTCGAGACGCCGATCTTCTCCAGCGCCGACTGCATGGCCAAGGCGTTCATGATCGTCGCCAGCATGCCCATATAATCGGCCTGGGCGCGCTCCATGCCGGCTGCGGCCTTGGACAGACCGCGGAAGATGTTGCCGCCGCCGATGACCAAGCAGATTTCCACGCCCTCGGCCGCGACGTCCGCGACGGCCTTGGCTACAGCATCGACCGTCTTCATATCGACGCCGAACGACTGGTCGCCCATCAGCACCTCGCCCGACACCTTCAGCAGGACGCGTTTGTAGCGGAAGGTCGAGGGGGCGTCGGGCATGCGGGAAGGTCCGTTTGACTGCGGCGCCATTGAATCAGGCGGCTTCTTATAGACGAAAGGCGCGCCGGCCATCAAAGCCGAACGCGCCCTTCTGATACAAAACCCTCACGAATGAGGGGAATGTTTTTTAGTTGCCGCCCATCATCGAGGCGACTTCCGACGCGAAGTCGGGGCCTTCGACCTTCTCGACGCCTTCACCCAGCGCCAGGCGGACAAAGCCGGCCAGGTGCAGGTTGGAGGAGCCCAGTTCCTTGGCCGAGTTGGCGACCAGTTGTTCGATGGTCACGTCCGGATCCATGACGAACGGCTGCTTGGACAGCACCACGTCCTTCTGGAACTTGTTGATCTGACCTTCCACGATCTTGGCGATCATCGCTTCCGGGCGACCTTCTTCCTTGGCCTTTTCGGTCAGAACGGTGCGTTCCTTCTCGATTGCGGCGGGGTCCAGGTCGTCGGTGTTCAGCGACAGCGGCGCGGTGGCGGCGACGTGCATGGCGATCTTGCGGCCCAGTTCGCGAAGCGCGGTCTTGTCGCCCTCGCCTTCCAGCGCGACCAGCACGCCGATACGGCCGACGCCCGGCGAAACCGCGTTGTGGACATAGGTCGAGACGACGCCTTCCGACACCGACAGGCGGGCGGCGCGGCGCAGTTGCATGTTCTCGCCAATGGTGGCGATCATGTTGGTCACTTCGTCCTGGACCGTCTTGCCGGCTTCCAGTTCAGCGCCGTGCAGTGCTTCGACCGAGTGGTGCTCCAGACCCAGCTGGGCGAACGACTTGGCGGCGTTCTGGAACAGCTCGTTGCGGGCGACGAAGTCGGTTTCGGCGTTGAACTCGATGGCGGCGGCGACTTCGCCCTTGCCGTCTTCCTTCGACGCGACGGCGACCAGACCCTCAGCGGCGACGCGGTCGGCCTTCTTGGCGGCCTTGGACAGGCCCTTGGCGCGCAGCCAGTCGATTGCTGCTTCGATGTTGCCGTCGTTTTCGACCAGCGCCTTCTTGCAGTCCATCATGCCGACGCCCGAACGCTCGCGAAGCTCCTTCACGAGGGCGGCAGTGATCTCGGCCATGTTCTTCTCCTTGGGGGATTTCGTATGTGGGAACGGCCGGACTGATTTAGCCCGGCCGTGTGTCAGTTCGTCAGGCGGCGCTCAAGAACGCGAACGCCGCCCGGCGGGCGATCAGCCCTCGGCCTTCTCGGTTTCGGCAGCCGGCTCAGCAGCGGCTTCCAGTTCGGCGGCGGCGCCTTCCGTGCCGGCCGGCGCGGCTTCGGCTTCAGCCTTGGGGGCCGAGGCTTCACGCAGCATCGGCTCGACCGGAGCTTCCGAAGCGCCCAGGTCGATGCCCGAGGCCGAAGCGCCGGCGGCCAGACCGTCCAGGACGGCGTCGGCGATCAGGTCGCAGTAGGTCTGGATGGCGCGGGCGGCGTCGTCGTTGCCGGGGACCGGATAGGTGATGCCGTCCGGATCCGAGTTGGTGTCCAGGATGGCGATGATCGGGATGTTCAGCTTGCGGGCTTCCTGGATCGCGATCGCTTCCTTGTTGGTGTCGATCACGAACATGATGTCCGGGATCGAACCCATATCCTTGATGCCGCCCAGCGACAGCTCAAGCTTGTCCTTCTCGCGCTGCAGGTTCAGCAGCTCTTTCTTGACGCGGCCTTCGCCGCCGTTTTCCAGAATGCCTTCCAGCTCACGCAGACGAGCGATCGAGCCCGACACGGTGCGCCAGTTGGTCAGCGTGCCGCCGAGCCAACGGTTGTTCATGTAGTACTGGGCGCAGCGCTTGGCGGCTTCGGCGACCGGCTCTGCGGCCTGGCGCTTGGTGCCGACGAACAGGACGCGACCGCCCTTGGCGGCGACTTCACGCACGGCCACCAGAGCCTGGTGGAACAGCGGCATCGTCTGCGACAGGTCGATGATGTGGATGTTCGAGCGCGAGCCGAAGATGTAGCGGTCCATCTTCGGGTTCCAGCGGTGCGTCTGGTGGCCGAAGTGGGCGCCGGCTTCAAGCAGGGTGCGCATCGAGAATTCAGGCAGAGCCATGATCGTTCAGTCCTTTTTCCGATCAAACGTGGCGCGGGGGATTAAAGGTCTGAAGACCCTCGGAATGGTGCGGATCGGGATGTCTCCCCGAAGCGCGCCTCTCCCGCGTTGCGAAATGCGGGGGCCATGTAGGCCGGATGGGCCGCAATAGCAAGCGCAGCCCTGCAAATGCGGAAAAGGCGGCCCCTTTCGGGACCGCCTTTGGTCAGCAATGCAACGGCTGCTTTTACTTCATCGCGTCCAGCAGGGTCCGGGCGCGGTCGCGGTGTGCAGTGACGGGCGTCACAAGCTCGCGCGCCAGGGTGGCCAGAGCCGGCGCTTCGGTGTTGTCGGCAAAGCCGTTCAGCAGCGTCAGCGTCTCGTTGTGGGCGGCGACTTGTTGGTCCAGATAGACCTTGTCGAAGTCGTCCGGCGTGGCGGCGTTCAGATTGTCGATCAGGCCCTTGCGGCGTTCGTCCAACGTCGTGGGGATGGCGACGTTGGACGCGGCGGTCGCCTGAGCGGCGGCCAGCTTCTCGCCGGCGGCGGTGTGATCCTTGGTGATCATGGCGGCCAGGGCCTTCACGTCCGCATTTTTGGACTTGGCGGCGGCGATCTTGGCGGCTTCCAGCTCATACATGTTGCCGGTGCCTAGACCGGTGACGAAACCGTCGACGGTGTTGGCGCCCATGGTCATGGCCGAGGTCTGGCCCACGACGCCGGACGTGGCGTCTTGGGTGGCGTTGACCGCTTCGCCGGTGTTCTGGGCGGCGCTGTCGCCACCCTGGTTGCAGGCGGCGAGAAGGGCCAGCGAGGCGACGCTGGCGATGGCGAGATATTTCATTGGAACAGTCTCCGTATGGACTGACCAAACCCATCACGCGTCCGTGAGGTTCCGAAAAATCAAAAGCTTGACCATATCCAAGAGGGCTTAGGCGTCCTCCAACATCACGACGCCCGGGGCCGACTTCAGCGCGCCGCGCAACGCGCCGTCGAGGCGGTAGCGGCCGGGAATCTTGACCTCGACCTCGCGTCCCTGCTCGAGGCCCGCGATCATCAGCGACACCTCGCCCCCCTTGCCGATCGCGCCCGATCGCGCGCGTTCCAGCCGCGCCTTCAGGGCCTCGGCGTCTGCACTGCGGGCCGAGACATGAATACGAAGGCCGATGTTGGCGTCGTCCAGCAGATTGTCCATTTGCGAGGCGTCGTCTCCGAAGAAGCGCACCTCCCCCTCCGACGACTTGGCGCGCACCCGCACCATCACCGATGCGCCGGGCTCCAGCACCTCGCGGCATTTGCGCAGTTGTTCGGGCGGGAACAGGCATTCGAACTCGCCAGTCGGATCCGAGAAGGTCACGAAGGCGAACTTCTCGCCCGTCCGCGCGCTGGCCCGCTCCTGCTTGCGGCGCACGACGCCGGCCATCTGGAAGGCTTCGTGGCCGGATTCCGCCAGCGGTATGGCTTCGGCGACGAAGGTGACGCGCTTGCGCTTCAGGGCTGAGGTCATCTCGTCCAGGGGGTGGCCCGACAGATAGAAGCCGACCGCCGACAGTTCGTGATCCAGCCGCTCCGGACCGACCCAGGGTTCGACGCTCTTCAGACGCGGCCGACCGGCATGGGCCTGGTCGCCGCCAAACAATGACACCTGAGACGAGGCGCGTTCGGCCGCCACGCTCTGGCAATAGGCCATCAGAACGTCGGCCTGTTCCAGCAACTGTCGCCGGTTGGGGTGGATGCTGTCGAAGGCGCCGGCCTTGGCCAGACCTTCCAGCGCGCGCTTGTTAACGCTGCGCGGATCGACGCGCTCGAGGAAGTCGAAGATGTCGGCGAAGCGGCCGCCCGTCTCGCGCACCTCGATGACGTGTTTCATCGCCTCGAGACCCACGTTTCGGATCGCGCCCAGAGCGTAGAGCACCGCACCCTTGTCGTCGTCCCAGGCCACGTCGAAGTCGGCCGACGAGCGATTGATATCGGGCGCTAGGACCGGCACGTCGAACCGTTTGGCGTCCTGATAGAAGACCGCCAGCTTGTCTGTGTTCGACAAGTCCAGGCTCATGGACGCCGCGAAGAACTCGACCGGCTGATTGGCCTTCAGCCAACCCGTCTGGAACGAGATCAGGGCGTAGGCGGCGGCGTGAGACTTGTTAAAGCCGTATCCGGCGAACTTGGCGACGAGGTCGAAGATGGAGCCGGACTGGGTCTCCGGCACGGCTTTTTCGGCAGCGCCCTTGACGAAGCGGAGGCGCTGGAAATCCATCTCCTCCTTCTTCTTCTTGCCCATGGCCCGACGAAGCAGGTCGGCCTCGCCCAGGCTGTAGCCCGCCAGGATTTGGGCGATCTTCATCACCTGTTCCTGGTAGATGATGACGCCGTAGGTCTCGGTCAGCACCTCTTTCAGGCTGGGGTGCAGATAGTCGACCTCGGCGCGCCCGAACTTACGGTCGATATAGGTGTCGATCATCTCCATCGGCCCCGGCCGATAAAGCGAAATCAGGGCGGTGATCTCTTCGATGGAGCCGCAGCGCATCTTGCGCAGGGTGTCGCGCATGCCCTGGGATTCCAGCTGGAACACCCCGACTGTCTGGCCAGAGGCCATCAGCTCGTAGGTACGCGCATCATCCAGCGGCAGGCTATTCCAGTCCCTGGCTGCGCCGCGCCGTTCGAGATAGCCGCGCGCCCGATCCAGCACCGTCAGCGTCTTCAGGCCCAGGAAGTCGAACTTCACCAGGCCCGCCGGCTCGACCCATTTCATGTTGAACTGGGATGCCGGAATGGTTGAGCGCGGATCCTGATACAGGGGCACCAGTTCCGTCAGCGGCCGGTCGCCGATGACGATGCCGGCGGCGTGGGTCGAGGCGTTGCGGTATAGCCCCTCCAGCTCCAGCGCGGTCTCCAGCAGGGTCTTCACCGCCGGCTCGGCGTCGCGCGCCTCCTTCAGGCGCGGCTCGATGTCGATAGCCTGAGCCAGGGTGACGGGCGCGGCCGGGTTGTTCGGCACCATCTTGCAGAGCCGGTCGACCTGACCCAGCGGCATCTGCAGCACCCGGCCCACGTCGCGCAACACAGCCCGCGCCTGCAAGGTGCCGAAGGTGATGATCTGGGCCACCCGGTCCTTGCCGTAGCGGTCCTGCACATAGTCGATCACCTCTTCCCGCCGCTCTTGGCAGAAGTCGATGTCGAAGTCGGGCATGGAGACGCGTTCGGGGTTCAGGAACCGCTCGAACAGCAGGCCGAACCGCAGCGGGTCCAGATCGGTAATGGTCAGGGACCAGGCGACCAGAGAGCCCGCGCCGGAGCCGCGCCCCGGCCCCACGGGAATGCCGTGGGTCTTGGCCCATTTGATGAAGTCCGACACGATGAGGAAGTAGCCGGGGAAGCCCATCTGCTGGATGATCCCCACCTCCCATTCCAGGCGGGTCCAGTATTCCTCTTCGGGAACGGCCGGCGTGACCTCGGTCAGGCGGACCTTCAGCCCCTCGCGCGCCTGGTGGGCCAGTTCATCGGCCTCGGAGCGCCCGGCCCCGGTGTCGAAACGCGGCAGGATGGGCGCGTGAGTATTGACCAGGAAGGCGCAGCGACGCGCGATGTCGATGGTGTTGTCGCAAGCCTCGGGCAGGTCTGCGAACAGCTCGCGCATGACGGCGGCGGGCTTGAACCAGTGTTCGCCGGTGATGCGGCGACGATCCTCCTGGCCGGTGAAGGCGCCGTCGGCGATGCACAGCAGGGCATCGTGAGACTTCGCCTGCGCCGCCTTGGCGTAATAGACGTCGTTGGTGGCGACCAGCGGCACGTCGTTGGCATAGGCCCATGCGACAAGCCCCGGCTCAGCGCGCTTTTCATCCTCAAGACCGTGGCGTTGCAGCTCGACGTAGAAGCGGTCGCCGAACGCCGCCTTCATCGCCGCCAGAGCGGCGGCGCCCTCGGCCTTCTTGCCCTGAGCGAACAGCGGATCGACCGGGCCGTCCGGGCCTCCGGACAGCAGGATCAGGCCTTCGGAGCGGGCGACCACCTGCTCCCAGGCCACGCCCGGCTCGGCCATTTCTCCGGCATCCAGATAGGCGGATGACGACAACGCGCACAGGTTCAGCCACCCGGCCGTATCCTGGGCCAGCAGAACCACGGTCGGAACCTTGGCCCAGCGGGCGTTGATCTGGCCGCCGATGCCGAAGACCGGCAGGGCGCAGGCCACGAGCGGCTGAACGCCTGCATCCTTCGCCGTCTGGCTGAACTCCAGCGCGCCGAACAGGTTGGCTCGGTCCGCCACCCCGACCGCCGGCATTCCGGCGTCGGCCGCCAGCTTGCCGACCTTGGCCGCCTTGATCGCGCCTTCCAGCAGCGAATAGGCCGAGCGGACCCGCAGATGGACAAAACCCTGACTGTTCACCGGCTCGTTCACGCCTTCTTCGACCCTGGCCCACTGAAGAGCCCTACTCTACCCTGAGTCTCATATCGGGCGGCGCGCGGCCATCGCAAACCGGTCGCCCCACGGATCGGCTGTGGATCGCCGGCTTCAGACGGTCCGCGAAAAAACACCGTCTAAAGTGTCTAATTCGTCTGATCTCAGGCGGTGACGCTGATCGCCACGGTCCAGACCATCCAAACAAAACCGCCGCACGACGCCAGCGACAGCATATCCCTCATCAAACGCGGCATGACCTTGGCTCCGAGACATCCGATATGTTCTGCTAATGTTCTATGTTGGCGTTTTGTTCTGGTCAAGTCGTTCTCGGTGAAACCGATCGCGGGTCGCCGTCGTAGTCATTGCAACAGGAGATGAGACCATGTCCCTTCGCACGACCGCCCTCGCCGCCGTTGCATCCTTGACCGTCGCTGCGCTGGCGATCGGCGCGCCCTTGGCCCGCCGGGCCGAGGCGCAGACGGCGTTTCAGACCGCGATCTTCGCCGGCGGCTGCTTCTGGTCGGAGGAGAAGGCCTTCGACGACGTGCAGGGGGTGCGCTCGGCCGTGTCCGGCTTCGTCGGCGGCCATACCGCCAACCCGACCTATGAGCAGGTGGTGCGCGGCGGCACCGGCCATATGGAGGCGGTGCAGGTAACCTTCGATCCGCGCGTCGTCAGCTATCGCACCCTGGTCGACCGCTACTGGCGCACCATCGACCCGACCGATCCTAACGGTCAGTTCTGCGACCAGGGCCCGTCCTATCGATCCGCCGTCTTTGCGACAGCGGCCCAACGCGCGGACGCCGTCGCCTCGCGCGATGCGGCCATGCGTGTGTTGAGGAAGAGCTTCACCACGCCGGTCGTCGGCGCCCAGCGGTTCTGGCCAGCGGGCGAGGAGCACCAGAACTACGCCAAGCGCCACGCCGCCAGCTATCAGGCTTACCGGATCGGATGCCGCCGCCCCGAACGCCTGCGAGCGATCTGGGGCGACGCCGCCGTCAGCTGATCGATAGGCGTGGCTCAGTAGGCGTGGCTCTGGGCCTCGCGCTGTTCCAGATGACCGTCCTTCAGGGCGAAGACGCGGTCCATATGGCCGGCCAACTCCATATTGTGGGTGGCGATCAGGGCGGCGACGCCCGTGGTCTTGGCCAGGTCGCGTAGGGATTCGAACACGGATTGGCTGGTGGTCGGATCCAGATTGCCTGTCGGCTCGTCGGCCAGCAGCAGGCGTGGGCCGTTGGCCAACGCGCGACCGATGGCGACGCGCTGCTGTTCGCCGCCCGACAGCTGAGCCGGCTGGTGCGTCAGGCGTTCGCCTAGCCCCAGGGCCGTCAGTGTGACCTCGGCGCGTTTGCGCGCATCGTCCTGGGCCACCCCGGCGATCCGCATCGGCAGGGCGACATTGTCGCGCGCATCGAACTCGGGCAGCAGGTGGTGGAACTGATAGACGAAGCCGATCCGGCCCAGGCGCAGGCGTGTGCGAGCGCGCTCGTCCAGATCGCCGACCTGTTCGCCGTCGATGGCGACCGTGCCGCTGGTGGGTTTCTCCAACAGGCCGGCGGCGTGCAGCAGCGACGACTTGCCCGAGCCCGACGGTCCGATCAGCCCGACCAGTTCGCCGGGATAGACGTCCAGATCCACGCCCTTCAGCACGGTCAGGCCGCCTTGGGCGGTGTCGTAGGTGCGGGTCAGGCCGCGCACCGAAAGGATGGGAGCCTTACTCATAGCGAAGCGCCTCCACGGGATCGATGCGAGACGCGTTCCAGGACGGCGGCAGGCTGGCGATACAGCTCATCAACAGGGACCAGAAGGCCACCCACGTCACGTCCACCGGATCGACCAGGGCCGGGATGGCGTCCAGCATATAGACGTCGGAATCGAACAGCTTGGTCTGCAGCACGAACTCCAGGAAATGCTGGATCGAACCGATGTTCCAGCAGAACAGCAGACCCAGGATCAGGCCAGCGATCGTGCCGGCGACCCCGATCATGGCGCCGGCCATGAAGAAGACGCGCAGGATCGCCGAGGGGCTGGCGCCGATGGTGCGCAGGATGGCGATGTCGCGGCCCTTGTTCTTCACCAGCATGACGATGCCGGAGATGATGTTCATGGCGGCGATGGCGACGACGAGGCCCAGGATGATGCTCATGGCCACGCGTTCGACCTTCAGCGCGCCGTAGAAGGCGGCGAGGCGCTCGCGCCAGTCGCTGACGACCGAGCCGGGACCGGCCGCGTCGCGAATGGCGGGGGTCAGGGCGCCGACCTGATCGGGATCGTCAACCTTGATTTCGATCGCATCCCAGACGCCTTCCTTGCCGAAGAACAGCTGCTGCTGCTCGAGAGGCATGAACATGAAGGCGCGGTCGTAGTCGGCAGCGCCCGAACGGAACAGGCCGCCGACGAAATAGGTCTTCTCAAGCCCGCCGAGGTTGCCGAAAGCGCTGTCGGCCCCGGTCGGCGAATAGACCGTGATAGCGTCGCCGACACGCAGCCCCAGCGAGTTCGCCAAAGCCGCGCCGATCAGCACTCGGTCGCCGCCATAAGCGCCTTGACCAAAGCTCGCTCGCTCCTGGGGCGACAAGCTGTCAAAGACGTACTGCGTTTTGGCTAGATCTTGTGGGCGGATACCTTTGACCATCACGCCCGTCGTGAAGTTGCCCACACGGATCAGGCTTTGGGCTTCGTTCAGCGGATTGACGCTGTAAATGCCCGGGATCGCCTCGATCTTTTTCAGGACTGCGTCTCGATCAGGCGACGTCAAAACCGGGCCCTGCACGTACATGTGCCCGTTGAAGGCCAGCATGCGGCCCAGCAGTTCGCTGCGGAAGCCGGACATGATGCTCATCACGCTGATCAGGACGGCGACGGCCAGCATGATGCCAATGAAGCTGATGACGGCGATGGTGGCGACGCCGCCTTCCTTGCGCTTGGCGCGCAGGTAGCGCAGGGCCAGGCCGATCTCCCACGAGGAGAAGGCGCCGGACGGACGAGACGGCAGGCTCAAGCGGTCAGCCTTTCAATAGCTTCGGCGAGCGGCACGGAAACCTTCTCGCCGGTGGCGCGGCGTTTCAGTTCGACCACGCCGTCCGCCAGTCCCTTGGGACCGATGGTCAGCTGCCACGGCACGCCGATCAGGTCAGCGGTGGCGAACTTGCCGCCGGGACGTTCGTCGGTGTCGTCGTAGAGGACGTCCTTGCCGAGCTTTTCAAGCTGGGCCACCGCGTCTTCGCAGGCGGCCGAGACGGCCTCGTCATTGGCCCGCAGATTGATCACGACCACGTCGAAAGGCGCGACCGCGTCGGGCCAGATGATGCCGCCGGCGTCGTGGCTGGCCTCGATGATGGCCCCCAGCAGGCGCGACACGCCGACGCCATAGCTGCCCATGTGGACCTCGGCGTCCTGACCGTCGGGCCCGGCGACCTTGGCCTTCATCGGGGCGGAGTATTTCGTGCCGAAGTAGAAGATGTGGCCGACCTCGATGCCGCGCGCCGAAAGGCGGTCGCCTTCGGCGGTCTTGGCCTCGAACTGCGCCGGATCGTGCATCTCTTCGGTGGCGGCGTAGAGGGCGGTGCGTTCGTCGAAGACGGCCTGTACGGCTTCGGGGCTGAAGTCGCCGCCGGGCGCGGGCATCTCGACCAGCTTGCGGTCGCAGAAGACCTCGCTCTCGCCGGTTTCGGCCAGGACGATGAACTCGTGGCTCAGATCGCCGCCGATGGGGCCGGTGTCGGCGCGCATCGGCACCGCCTTCAGGCCCATGCGGGCGAAAGTGTTCAGATAGGCGACGAACATGCGGTTGTAGGCGACCCGGGCCGCGGCCTCGTCCACGTCGAACGAATAGGCGTCCTTCATCAGGAACTCGCGCCCGCGCATCACGCCAAAGCGCGGACGGCGCTCGTCGCGGAACTTCCACTGGATGTGAAACAGGTTCAGCGGCAGCGACTTGTAGGACTTCACATAGGCCCGGAAGATGTCGGTGATCATCTCCTCGTTGGTCGGTCCGTACAGCAGCTCACGCTCGTGACGGTCGGTGATGCGCAGCATCTCGGGACCGTAGGCGTCATAGCGGCCGCTCTCGCGCCACAGATCGGCCAGTTGCAGCGTCGGCATCAGCAGTTCGACGGCACCGGCACGCATCTGCTCCTCGCGCACGATCTGCTCGATCTTGCGCAGCACCTTCAGACCCAGCGGCAGCCAGGCGTAGATGCCGGCGGCCTCCTGCTTGATCATGCCGGCGCGCAGCATCAGCTGATGCGAGACGATCTGGGCGTCCGAAGGAGCTTCCTTCAGCGTGGGCAGGAAAAAGCGCGACAGGCGCATGGTCGGGAATCCTAGGCGTAGAGACGGAACAAGGCTTTAGCCGCTCGGACGGGGCGAAAGCTAGGCCGATGCGTCGTTTAGACGGCCGGGCCGCTGGCGAAGTTCGGCAGGGGCAGCCAGCCCGTGAAGATCAGGACCATCACGAACGCCCAGACCAAGGCCGAGACCCAGGTGGTCGTCAGGAACTTCTTCTTCAGATTGGGCGTCCTGGGCGCGCCCCATTGTGAGCCATCGGTCGGCGGCTCGTGCGTCTCGCTCGCCGTGCCCAGCGGAAGCACGGCGAACAGCACCGTCCACCAGGCGATGATGTAGATGCCGACCATGGTGAAGACGCCGATGGGCATGACGAACCTCTAGGGATGGGGTCGGCCGACGCCGTAGCGGGCCGCCAGATAGGGAGCGATGGCGTGATCCTGAAGGAAGCGCCGACCGGTCGTTTGGCTGACCTCGGCCTCGGGCCAATCCAGCGCGCCGTCCAGGATCAGGATTGGGCAGCTCTGATGCGCCTCGCCGACCTGGTCGATGACCGGCTGGCGCGGGCGCGGATGGTCCAGATAGACGACGTCGAGCGCGTCGCGAAGCTGCGGATAGAAGGCCAGAACGCCTTCGATATAGGCGCCGGGCGGACAGAACCACGGACCGCCCTGATCGTCGTGCCAGTCGGGGTTCAGCAGGAAGAGTCGCTCGGTCATTGGCGTGGATATATCCGAGTTGAGGCCGTCGGCGCGACCGCTATTCGCATGATGCGCCAAACCCCGGCGCCCGTAGCGCCAGAAGGATCGAAGAACGCGCCTGCTGCGTGATCGCCCCGGCGCCTTGCAGCACGCAGCCGACCGCCGTGTTCGAGTTGGGCGCCAAAAGGCCGTAGGTCAGACCCTCCTGCGCCAGCCGCGCCTGGGCGCCCTTCAACGTCTCGACGGCCGTCGCGACTTGCGCCGGGTCATTGGTGATGCGCGTCATCTCGTGCAGCGCCTCGCCCGAGCTTGGAAAGTCATAGGCGTTCGGATCGAACGGCGCGATCTCGGCCGACAGGCGTTCGGGATGAATGTCGATGCCGAACTTGGCGTTCTGGCTGGCGGAAAAGGCGATGGCCGGCCCGCTCTCAGGCACGACGAGAATATAGGCATGGCGCGGAAACAGCAGATATTGCGCCATGAACTTGGTCACCGGCACCAAAGGCATCCCGTCCGGTCCCAGGGCATGGGCCCCGACATAGACGCCCGACGGCACGCTGCGCGCATCGATCCGGCCGTTCAGCTTCAGGATGCGATCGACCATGACGTGGTCGAGCAGAAAGACGCCGTCCTCCGCCTCGCGCTCCAGATAGGCATGGATGGCGGCCGTGTCGGGGGCTGGCCCCAGATCGTGACCATAGACGATCGGAAAGGCGGTCGGCGACATCGGCTGGCCGTCGGGCGGGCTGAACCACAGCACGCGCAGTTCGTGAACCGTCCGCGCCAGGGGATCTTCGCCCCGGAACGTCGATAGGCTGAGCACCAGATTGACCACGGCGAACAGGGCGACGAAGCCGACCAGCCCCTGACCCGCAATCACTGCCCATCGCCGCCAACCGCGCAGCGGATGGCGGGCGCGCCGGATCCGCTCCAGCAGGCGGCGCGCACGGGCAGGCTTTTTCGACATGCATTTCCCCGAGCGTTCAAGCGCACGAGCAATGCGCCCGAACGGTCAAGGTTGCATCAGACGCGCAGGACGACCGTCTCGACGATGGGGCGACGATCCCAGATCTGCTGGCTGGCCTTTTTCAGCACGCGGGCGACGGCCTGTTCGATGACCATTTCGTCGTCCAGCGCATCGCCCTTCAGGCCCTTGACAACCTGCTCGACGCGCTCGGCCAGCTTGTCCAGCGCATCCCCGAGCGGCGTGGCCGTATCGCCGGGCAGGCCGACGCTGCGGATGTCGATGTCGCTGGCGATGCGACCGCGCTTGTCCAGGGCGAAGCTGACGATCAGCACGCCGTTTGTCGAGGCGTGACGACGCTCCTTCAGGGCCTCGCCCTGCTCGGTCACCAGCATGCCGCCGTCGACGTACAGGCGACCGTTCGGCACCTCATCTATGATCTTGGCCGGGCCAGGGGCCAGGCGGACCATGTCGCCGTTGCGTGGCGT
>NZ_JAELUF010000437.1 GCF_016429195.1 Brevundimonas sp. ASV9 | reverse complement strand
CGTCGGGCGTGACCACGCCTGGCACACTCCATACGCCGCATTACGCCGGATCTCATGCTTCCGAAGAAGGAGTGTGGAATGGCGACACGGGCCAAAACTCTTATTCATGCGGCGAAACGCCACCCGCAAAGAGTAAATCCCATCTTGGCGAGCAGGATAGTACAGCGTCTGGGATCTCAAAGTCGCCGACAATTCGACCGCTACAGAAGACAAATTCTGGATTCGCATCTGCCTTCGCAGCTAACCTTCCACGTTCCTTTGGTGGTGCTGCGACGTCAACATCGCCACCAAGCCAAGGCAAAAAAAAACCGAGCCCAGCAGAGGCCTTTTTAAGCACCATCGCGCCACGCACTGGTAGTAGTGGTGTTGGAAGCTCGCCTGCCCTGCCTGAATCTGGTGGCGGGAGAACGTCAGTCTCTGACGAAGACTTTCAACGGGATGACAT
>NZ_JAELUF010000436.1 GCF_016429195.1 Brevundimonas sp. ASV9 | reverse complement strand
GCCTCCTCGTGCCCTGCAAGGCTGTAGTACGCTTGGTGCTGCCACTATCAGTGATCCGACCACGGGCAAAATCGAGCGTTGGGGTCTCAAGGATCCTCATTCGTGTTTGCAAATCGATGAGGTTGCTCCGGGCTTATCGCCGTATGGTATTGCAGATGGACCTGCTGCCACAGACAATACTATGGACGTCAGTCAAATCTACGGCATGCTTTCTGGAGAAGGGTTTCCCGGTGGCCGTGCTTACTTCCGCGACGCACATGAAATCGTTGGCCGTTATTTGGCCTCGGAGCCAGACACAGCCGAGCTGAAGCCCGATATCCCCAAGATCCCTCGAGTTACCGAAGCCATCAGCAGTGTGTGGATTGCAAAGTCTTCTGCTGTTCCGGCGACTACGCAGTCTATTTGCGGTATGCTCACCGGCTCTACGCTTGGCGTTGTTACGGCA
>NZ_JAELUF010000435.1 GCF_016429195.1 Brevundimonas sp. ASV9 | reverse complement strand
CCTCTGTAGCTTGAATCACGTCTCGCTCCTGCTTATTCAATGCGGCGGCGTTCTCATGGAGGATGGCTGCGCGAGACTGCAGCTGTGTATCGAGCATGTTGCCTATGGAGGCGACAACGGCGGCACGGGCTTCGGAAATGTGACGTTGGGTTTCGGGCGAGGGCAGTGTCGCATGGAGAGGCTGCGTTGCTACAGTCGCAGATGTCGCGGGCGACGAGCGCGATGCTGCAGAGTCCGTCGACGAAGCTGCTGCTTGGCGGGAGCTTGTGCTTGCTTCACTGCCCATACTCGCCTCCGCAGCCACTGGAGCCGCTTCGGTAGACATTTTGCGCAGATGATAATTTCAGTAAATTCAAGGGAAACAAGATGTTGGAGGAAGCCATGAAAGTTCCAGAATCATATCGCCCGGCATTTTATACATACTTTGGCCACCCATGGCACATGC
>NZ_JAELUF010000434.1 GCF_016429195.1 Brevundimonas sp. ASV9 | reverse complement strand
CTGCTGCGGTGCGCCCAGATCCTGAGCTAGCGCCTTCGGGAGCGGAATCTTCTGAACCTTTACGGCCGTTAGCTGCCATTGGCGGCGGTCCTCGAGCCAGCATGTTTGCTAGACCGGGATTGAAGCGGTCTGCCAATTTGCCAGCGCCCGGACGAGCTGCATTGAGCTTGGATGGCGCACTTGTCTCAGTTTTGAGAGTTGGCGTTGCAACATTCTTTATAGCAGTTCGCTCAGTTGGTTCGGTAGAAACGCGTCGGATTTGCTCTGGCGAAGGGCTTTTTGCTGCCGCTTGAGTTGCGCTCGAAGAAGCCCCAGGGCCGCTTGGCTCTCGTTTAGGCGCAGGAACTGGTTTAGTAGCTTCGGACTTTTCAGTAGCTGTGCTAGTTCCACTTCTCAGTGCCGTTGGGTTGCCCAACTCGGCTCTTTTTGCCAACCCTTCCGGCAC
>NZ_JAELUF010000433.1 GCF_016429195.1 Brevundimonas sp. ASV9 | reverse complement strand
CTGCAGGAATGGCCTTCTTTTGGTGGGCAGCGTCCCAGTCGCGGCACTCGGCATCAGGGTGGCTAGAATACCTAGTGGAGGCGGCGCCACCCAGTCTGTACCTCACCAGAAGGAGACGTTGATAGCGGCACATGCCCGCCAAGACGAAGAGTGGTCCTTATCTTTCAGTGAGTGATTGGTTTCTTTTGATACGCTGCAGAGCGCGATCAACAGTGGCTTCTACGCTTCAAGGTTGATTCATTTAGCGTGCTCTGTGCTCGTCAGTGACTGGTCCAGTATGAGCTCCTGCAGTCGAGTATGGATGGACAGCTCTCCGGCAACATGAAAGACTCGGTACGATGTATACGATGCAGGCGAAAGCTGTAATACCGGAAGTTGTCGGCCAAGTGTAGGCTGTCGTGGCTACGGGTTGTTTTGGTAAGGGGCTTTTAGTGCTGTCGTTGGA
>NZ_JAELUF010000432.1 GCF_016429195.1 Brevundimonas sp. ASV9 | reverse complement strand
CGAGATACGATTGCTGGTCTCGTGGGCTCGGAGATGTGTATAAGAGACAGGATCCGTTTCTTACAAAGGTCAAGACACCTTTTACGAGTGCGCCACTGGCGAGGATGGCCAGTACAATGTCTACCTCAAGCCCGAGCAGGGTGCCAACTGTGGCAAGGTGACTCTCATGTCGGACGGCTGCCACAAGGACTGCCCTCCTCCTCCTCCTCCTCCCGAGGAAACCTGCCCTGCCAACCTCAACGGCCCTTATGAGTTCCCTCACCTCATCATCCCCGTTGACGAGTCAAACCCTGACACCGCCAAGGGCACATCGTACTTTGGTGAAATTAGCCACGAGGTCTCGTCCATTTTCAACTTTGACATTCCCGGCGGCGATGCCGGCAAGAAGTGCAGCCTCGTCTTCCTCTTCCCCGAGCAAAAGGACCTCGAGACGTCTTCCTTTACC
>NZ_JAELUF010000431.1 GCF_016429195.1 Brevundimonas sp. ASV9 | reverse complement strand
CGTTATTAGAGAGTAGAGAGACTCCTCTCGTGATGACTCCATGTTTATCGGCAGTCGTGCATCTGGATCAAGGTTCAGAGGGGCATTCGGGCTGTGACTATCGCTATCCTCTTCAAGGTGAATCGCGACAAAGTCCCCATTTTCACTTCCGCAACATAACCAGCCATTCTCGGCTACCAAGCATCGAGGAGCAAAAGTAAGAAGCTTAATGGTTTCGCATTCATGAGTCAGTGTATTAAGACGTTGAACGTGGTTGCTGCCATTGCCCCCCGGAAAGTATATTAAATGTCGCTTCTCGGCGCTGATTAACGATCGAAGCTGCCAATGTCTAGAGGCCTTTGTTAGAGGTAGTACTTTGAGATGGGGAATGCAAGCAAGGTTGTTATCACTTACTGCGAGCGTACTGGGACGCGGTAGTGTTTGCGTCGCCGCTTGGAGACGATGGC
>NZ_JAELUF010000430.1 GCF_016429195.1 Brevundimonas sp. ASV9 | reverse complement strand
AGTATGGCCTTGGCCCGAATGGCATGGCTATGTTGGTTGTCGGCAAGCTGGAGGGCGCGGGAGAAAAGCCGTGGGCCATGGTATTCCATACCACCAAGCTGCCGGAGGTGACGGGAATGACGGATAACAAGATTATTGCGAGTAAAGTGCGAGAGCTGCTGCCTACTTCTCGACAAGCTACCAGGAAGAAGTTTATGCATGAAGGGCGCAAAGGTACGACGCTGTCTGTGCAGCTTGTGGAGGATGTGGTAGATGGAGAGACGGTATACTGTGTCGACATGGCGGTGCGGGCTGCAAAGAAGCACGAGGTAGACCCGAATGATTCGTAGGTAATTAGTATAGTGACCGTAAATGTTCTTGTTGGTACGACTACGATTAAAGAGCCAGGCAGTAACTACGCCATTGAAATTTCTCTGCCCCTACGTAGCTAATGCTGTTCACTTGGA
>NZ_JAELUF010000429.1 GCF_016429195.1 Brevundimonas sp. ASV9 | reverse complement strand
AGTAAGCAATGATGAGGATAAAGACAGCGCTAACCATTCCCAAAGTGAAGAAGTACATGCGAATGGCATCTGTCAAATTGTTGTCCATGACATCCACATCGCGTGAGAACCGGTTGGTGATACGGCCGAGTGGCGTCGTGTCAAAGAACGACATTGGAGCACGTAAAACTCGAGTAACCGCGTCTCGCAGCATGACTTTACTAGCGTTTGTTCCTAAGATGGAAAGGAGAACGGAGAAGGTGAACATGAGAATCGCCTGCATGACACCAAGGCCAGCATAGACGCCAATATAAGTCCCCGTGGAGAAGCCAAACTTGTCCGAGGTCCAATACGAAAGCCACAAGCTGGTTACGATATTGGCACCTTGAGAAAGAATGAGAAGGAAGATAATGAGCGGCGCGTTAAGAATACTGCCAGAGGCGCGAACATATGCTCCGTATACGGACC
>NZ_JAELUF010000043.1 GCF_016429195.1 Brevundimonas sp. ASV9 | reverse complement strand
GGCCGAGACTGAGATCGCCGACGCCTTCGTTCACATCACGATCGCCGGTCGCGCGGTCGAGAATGCGCTCGTGGTTCCAGGTCGTGAGTCCGAGTTGAAGCTCAGTCAGGCCGGTCAGGCCATAGCGCACGAACAGGTCACCGGCGTCCCAGGTGTCGGTCCGTGTCGTGCCGTCCGTCTGGCGCGCGCCGTCGAACAGGCCGAGTTCGACCTGCCAGCGGCCTTTGTCGAGGATGCAGGTCGGAGTGCCCTTGCCGGGCCGATCGGCGCAGAAATCGCGCTCTGGCGCGGGGGCGGACTGAGCCGCAACGGCCGTGGGCAAGGCCAGGGAGGCGATCAGGGCGATCAGAAGGGGCGGACGCATGGCGGATCTCGCAGCGATGTCTCGCCCGATCATGCCGCCCGCGCCTTAATCAGCCGTGACGCCAAGCCGAATATCAGGCCGGCTTTTCTTCCAGACGCTTGTCCAGATAGGCGCCGACGCGGGTTTCGACCGCGCTCATGTGGTCCTGCCAGAAGTGGCTGGCGCCCTCTTCCAGTTCGTAGTCGATGATGATGCCCTTTTGGGTGCGCAGCTTGTTGACCACGCGCTCGACCTCGACAGGCGGGACGATGGTGTCGGCCGTGCCGTGCAGGAACAGGCCGGACGCCGGGCAGGGCGCCAGGAAGCTGAAGTCATACATGTTCGACGGCGGCGAGACCGAGATGAAGCCGTCCGTCTCGGGGCGACGCATCAGAAGCTGCATGCCGATGTAGGCGCCGAACTGATAGCCGGCGACCCAGGTCTGGCTGGCGCCGGGATTGTTGGCCTGGAGCCAGTCGAGGGCGGTGGCCGCATCGGCCAGCTCGCCGATGCCCGAATCGAACTCGCCCTGCGACTTGCCGACGCCGCGCGAATTGTAGCGCAGGGTCGCAAAGCCACGCTGCTGGAACAGTTGGTGCAGGGTGACCGCGACCGGATTGTTCATATGTCCGCCCGCCTTCGGGTGCGGATGCAGGATCAGCGCGATCGGGGCGTTCGGGCGCTTGCCCGGGGAATAGCGGCCTTCGATGCGACCGGAGGCGCCGGGCAGGATGACTTCAGGCATAGGGGCTCTGGAATCCGTTCAACTGTCATTTCGCGAGTGCGTAATACTTGACCGCGGAGGTGGGACTTTCTAAGTCCCTCCGCAAGCGCGCCGCCTTTGCGAAGGCGCGGGTTCTAGCACAGGAGCCCCGAAAAGCGCGCAATTTTTGAAGGTGCGAAATGCGTCTGTCGACCAAGGGACGATACGCCGTGATGGCGATGGCCGATCTGGCGAAGAACGGACGCGGCGAGAGCGGTGAAATCCGGGCGGTTTCGCTGGCCGAGATCGCCGCGCGCCAGGAGATTTCGCTGAGCTATCTGGAGCAACTGTTCGCTCGTCTGAGGAAGAGCGAACTGGTCAAGAGCGTGCGCGGACCGGGCGGCGGATACCGCCTGGCCAAGGCGGCGCACGAGACGGTGGTCGCCGAGATCGTGCTGGCGGTGGATGAGCCGATCCGGGCGACGCGGTGCGTGGCGCATGGCTCGCCCAAGGGCTGCATGCTGGCCGGCGAACGCTGCATCACTCACAATCTTTGGGAAGACCTGGGCGACGAAATCCATCGCTATCTAGCCGGCGTGTCGCTGGAGGATGTGGTGATGAACCGCACGGGACAGCGTCGGCGCAACGTCGAGCCCTCGGCCGTGGGGGTGGCGGCATGAGCGGCGTTTATCTGGATTATAACGCCTCGGGCCTGGTGCGGCCTGAGGTGTTGGAGATCATGGCCAGAGCCCTGGCCGACAACGGCAATCCGTCGGCGGTCCATGCGGCGGGCCGGCGGGCGCGGGCGCGGGTCGAGACCGCACGGGCGCAGGTCGCGGATCTGGTCGGGGCTGACCCGACGGCGGTGGTGTTCAACTCGGGCGGCACCGAAGCCAATGCCCAGGGCATCGCCAGCGCCCTGGCGGCCGGGTGCGAACGGTTGATCGTGTCGGCGACCGAGCATCCGTGCGTGGCCGAGGCGGCGGCGAATGCGGGCGTAGCCGTAGAGGTTCTGCCGGTCTATGCGAACGGGGTGGTCGATCTGGACTGGCTGGCCGAGGCGCTGAGCCGCCCGGGCCGGGTCGTGGTCGCCATCCATCATGCGAACAACGAAAGCGGCGTCATCCAGCCGATCGCCGAGGCGGCGGCGCTGGTGCGAGCGGCGGGCGGCTGGCTGCATGTCGACGCGATCCAGTCGGCGGGCAAGATCGCGGTCGATATGCGCGCGCTGGACGCGGACACCCTGACCCTGTCGGCGCACAAGCTGGGCGGGGCGCAGGGCGTGGGCGCCCTGATCTTCAAGGAAGGCCTGTCGGGCGTGCGGATTCTGCACGGCGCGGGGCAGGAGCGGGGCCTGCGCGCCGGGACCGAGAACGTGCCGGGCATCGCCGGGTTCGGCGTCGCGGCCGATTGCGCCGCGCGGGATCTGGAGACGATGGCCTCGCACGTCGCTTGGCGTGATGCGGCCGAGGCGAAGGTCAAGGCTGCAGGCGCGACCATCATCGGCGGCGGGGTGGCGCGGCTGCCCAACACCCTGTTCATGGCGGTCGAAGGCTGGGACAGTCCGCAGCAGCTGATCACCCTGGACCTGATGGGCGTCATGGTGTCGGCCGGCTCGGCCTGCTCGTCGGGCAAGGTGAAGCCGTCCAAGACCATCAGCGCCATGGGCCTGAATGCGCTGGCGACCGGGGGCGTTCGCGTGTCCGGCGGCTGGGGCACGGTCGAGAGCGACTGGGTGCGGTTCGCCGACGCCTGGGTCGCCGCCTACAACAAGCACAAGACGCGCGCCGCCGAGTGCGTGAGAGAGGTCGCCTGATGGCCGCCGTCAAGGAAACCATCGACGCCGTCGCCGCGCTGGAGAAGTACGAGCACGGCTTCACATCCGACATCGAGACGGAATATGCGCCCAAGGGATTGAGCGCCGAGATCGTGCGCTTCATTTCCGAAAAGAAGGGCGAGCCGGAATGGATGCTGGAATGGCGTCTGGCCGCCTATGAACGCTGGCTCGCGATGGAGGAACCGACCTGGGCGGCGGTCCGTTACGAGCCCGTCGATTATCAGGACCTGTTCTACTATGCGGCGCCCAAGGCGAAGGAGGGGCCCAAGTCGCTGGACGAGGTCGATCCAGAGATCCTGGAAATCTACAAGAAGCTGGGCATCCCGCTGAAGGAGCAGGAGGTGCTGGCCGGGGTGCAGGGCGCGCCCAAGGTCGCGGTGGACGCCGTGTTCGACAGCGTGTCGGTCGTCACGACCTTCAAGGAAGAACTGGCCAAGGTCGGCGTAATTTTCATGCCGATTTCCGAGGCCTTGCGCGAATATCCTGATCTAGTGCGGCAATACCTGGGGTCGGTGGTGCCGGTCTCGGACAACTATTTCGCGGCGCTGAACAGCGCAGTCTTTTCGGACGGCTCGTTCGTCTACATCCCGCCGGGCGTCAAATGCCCGATGGAGCTGTCGACCTATTTCCGCATCAACGCCAGCCAGACCGGCCAGTTCGAGCGGACCCTAATCATCGCCGACAAGGGGGCCTACGTCTCCTACCTTGAGGGCTGCACCGCGCCGATGCGCGACGAGAACCAGCTTCATGCGGCCGTGGTCGAGATCGTGGCGCTGGACGACGCCGAGGTGAAATATTCGACGGTCCAGAACTGGTACCCGGGCGACGCCGAGGGCAAGGGCGGCATCTACAACTTCGTCACCAAGCGCGCCGACTGCCGGGGCGATCGGTCCAAGGTGTCGTGGACGCAGGTCGAGACCGGCTCGGCCGTGACCTGGAAATATCCGTCCTGCATTCTGAAGGGTGAGGAGTCGTCCGGCGAGTTCTATTCCATCGCCATCACCAACGGACGTCAGCAGGCCGACACCGGCACCAAGATGATCCACCTGGGCAAGAATTCGAAGTCGCGGATCATCGCCAAGGCGGTGTCGGCGGGGCAATCGGACTCGACCTATCGCGGTCTGGTGTCGGTGCATCCGAAGGCGACGGGGGTGCGCAACTTCACCCAGTGCGACAGCCTTCTGATCGGCAAGGAGTGCGGCTCGCATACCATCCCCTATATCGAGGCGCGCAACGGCTCGGCCCAGCTGGAGCACGAGGCGACGACGACGCGCCTGTCGGACGACCAACTGTTCTACGCCCAGCAGCGGGGCCTGTCGCAGGAGGAGGCGGTGGCCCTGCTGGTCAACGGCTTCGTGCGCGACGTGATGCAGAAACTGCCGATGGAGTTCGCCGTCGAGGCGCAGAAGCTGGTGGCGATCAGCCTTGAAGGCTCGGTTGGATAAACAAGAAGACACAATGCTTAACATCAACAACCTCCACGTCTCCGTCGGCGAAAAGCCGATCCTCAAAGGGCTGACGCTCGACGTTCCGGCCGGCGAGGTGCACGCCATCATGGGGCCGAACGGGGCCGGAAAGTCGACGCTGGGTTACGCCCTTTCGGGACGGCCGGGCTATGAGGCGACGGAAGGGTCGGTCGAATGGGTGGGCGAGGATTTGCTGGCGCTGGACCCGGCGGAGCGGGCGGCCAAGGGCGTCTTTCTGTCGTTCCAGTATCCGATCGAAATCCCCGGCGTGCCGGCCCTGACCTTCGTGCGGACGGCGCTGAATGCGCAAAAGCGCGCGCGAGGCGAGGAGGAGGTGGCTGCGCCGGCCTTCCTGAAGCTGGTCCGCGAAGCGTCCAAGGCGCTGAAGATGGACTTCGACATGCTGAAGCGGCCGCTGAACGTCGGCTTCTCAGGCGGTGAGAAGAAGCGGATGGAGATCCTGCAGATGGCCCTGCTGGAGCCGTCGCTGCTGATCCTGGACGAAACGGATTCGGGGCTGGATATCGACGCCCTTCGGATCGTGTCGGAAGGGGTGAACGCCCTGCGTCGTCCCGACCGGGCCATGCTGGTGATCACCCACTATCAACGCCTGCTCGACTATATCAAACCGGATCGGGTGCATGTGCTGGCGGGCGGCCGGATCGTGGCCTCGGGCGGGCCGGAGTTGGCGCATCAGTTGGAGGCGGAAGGGTACGACAAGTATCTTCTGGAACCGGCATGAGCGCGGCTTTCGCCATTGATCTGACCGACGCCGAAACCTTTCCATCACGGCGGACGGAGGCGTGGAAATACAGCGACCTGAAGCGCTGGCTTCGCGCGGCGCCGGAGCGTTCGGGCACGGCGCCCGTGGGCGCGCCGGGGCCCTTCTACGACCTGGGGGGCGAGGCCATCGTCTTCGCCAACGGGCGCGCCGTGGGCGTGACCGACTTCATCGCCTCGGGCGAGCAGACGCTGCGGCTGCGCTATATCTCCGACGCCGTCGGGACGGGGCATACGGCCGGGGCGCGGGTCTCGGCGCGGGCGGGCGCCAAGCTGCTGCTGCTGGAGACGCACGAGGGCGCGGGCTCGGCCTATGTCGCTCACAATACGCTGGAGCTGGACGTGGCGGCCGGGGCCGAGGTGACGCGGGTCGTCCTGGTCGAGGAGCCAGAGGACGCCATCTCCATCGCCGAGGCGCATGTGAAGGTCGAGGCGGGCGGCGTCTATCGCCAGACTATCGTCACGACCGGCGCCAAGCTGCAGCGGATCGAGACGCGCATCACTCACTATGCCCAGGGCGCGCAGGTTCAGGCCGACGGCCTGTATCTGCTGAACGGATCGCGTCATGCGGACCTGACCAGCGTGGTGCGTCATGTCGAACACGACGGCGCGACCTCGCAACTGATCAAGGGGGTGGCCCGCGACACGGCGCGCGGCGTCTTCCAGGGCAAGATCGTGGTCGAGCGCGGGGCAGACGGCACCGATGCGCGGATGGGTCACCACGCCCTGATCGCCAGCGAGCGGGCCGAGATCGACGCCAAGCCGGAACTGATCATCTATGCCGACGACGTGCAGTGCGCGCACGGCAATACGGTGGGGACGCTGGACGAGAGCGCCCTGTTCTACATGCAGCAGCGCGGCATTCCGGCCGAGGAGGCCCGCGCCCTGCTGACCCAGGCCTTCCTGATCGAGGTCATCGACCGGATCGAGCACGAGGGCGCGAGAGAGGTGGCGCGGGAATGGCTGACGGCGCGGTTGTGAACACCTTCGATCCCTATGCCGTGCGGGCTCAGTTCCCGATCCTGTCGCGACAGGTGAACGGCAAGCCGCTGGTCTATCTGGACAACGCGGCCTCGGCGCAGAAGCCGCGCGCGGTGATCGACGCCCTGGTGGCGACGATGGAGGGCGGTTACGCCAACGTCCACCGTGGCCTGCACACCCTGTCGAACGAGGCGACCGAAGCCTTCGAAAAGGCGCGCGAGATCGTCGCCCGCTTCCTGAACGCCGAAAGCGCCGAACAGGTGGTCTGGACCAAGGGCGGGACCGAGGCGATCAATCTGGTCGCCAACGGGCTTGGGCTGTCGATCGAGCCAGGCGACGAGATCATCGTCTCGGAGATGGAGCATCATTCCAACATCGTGCCCTGGCATCTGCTACGTGAACGGCGCGGGGCGGTGATCAAGTGGATCCCGGTCAAGGACGACGGCTCGCTGGACATGGCGGCCTATTCCGACCTGCTCGGGCCCCGGACGCGGATGGTCGCGGTCACCCATATGTCGAACGTGCTGGGGACGATCAATCCGGTCGCCGAGATCAGCCGCCTGGCCCATGCGGCCGGGGCGCAGGTGCTGATCGACGGGTGCCAGGGGGCGGTCCATGCGACTCCGGACGTTCAAGCCATCGGCTGCGACTTCTACGTCCTGACCGGGCACAAGCTGTTTGCGCCCACCGGCATCGGCGCCCTGTACGGCAAGGCCGAGGCGCTGGAGGCATTGCCGCCCTATCAGGGCGGGGGCGAGATGATCGAGACGGTCGAGCGGGATCGCGTGACCTATGCCCGGCCGCCTCACCGGTTCGAGGCGGGGACGCCCCCGATCCTGGAGGCCATCGGCCTGGGCGCGGCCTTGGAATGGCTGGCGCAATACGACCGGGCGGCCGTGCAGGCGCATGAGCATGCCCTTTATCAGCACGCTGTTGACCGATTTCAGGGACAGACCTGGCTGCGGATTCTGGGCGAGGCCGAAGGCAAGGGCGCGATCCTGACCTTTGCCGTCGAGGGCGCGCATGCCCATGACGTCGCCCAGATCATGGACCGCTACGGAGTCGCGGTGCGCGCGGGTCTGCACTGCGCCGAGCCGCTGGCGAAAAGAATGGGGGTGACGTCGAGCACCCGCGCCTCCTTCGCCCTATATAATACCGTGGAGGATGCCGACGCCTTCGTGGATGCGCTGATCAAGGCGCGGAACTTCTTTGTGTAAGCTGATGACAGATCAACCGATTCAAGACAGCGACGCCTTCAAGGACGCCTGGGACGAACCCCAAAAGAGCGCCCTGTCGCAGGCCGAGCTGGACACCCTGACCGATCAACTGATCGAGGCGCTGAAGTCGGTCTATGATCCGGAAATCCCGGTCGATATCTATGAGCTGGGCCTGATCTACCGCGTGGACGTGAACGACGATCGCGACGTGGTGGTGGACATGACGCTGACGGCGCCCGGGTGTCCGGTCGCCGGCGAAATGCCGGGCTGGGTCGAGACGGCGGTGGAGAAGGTTGAAGGCGTGCGCAGCGCCAAGGCCAATCTGGTGTTCGATCCGCCGTGGGACGCTTCCAAGATGAGCGACGAGGCCAAGCTGGCCCTGAACATGTTCTGATGGATATGTTCTGATGAGCGAGCTTCAAGCCACATCCCGTCCGCGCCGCCCGCGCCCCAAGGCCGTCACCCTGACGGACGCGGCCGCCGAGCGGGTGCGTGAGATCCTGGACAATGCCGAGAACGATCACATCGGCCTGAGGATCGGCGTCAAGAACGGCGGTTGCGCCGGACAGGAATACACCTTCGCCTATGCCGACGAGATCGGGCCGATGGACGAGGTGGTCGAGGACAAGGGTGTCACCATTCTGATCGAACCTCGGGCCGTGCTGTTCCTGATCGGCACCGAGATCGACTATGAGACGACGCGGCTGGCGTCCAAGTTCGTGTTCAACAATCCGAACCAGACCGACGCCTGCGGCTGCGGCGAGAGCGTGACCATCGTGCCGGTCGCCGCCGACTGGGGTAGGTCCTGATCTGATGGGCTACTGAGACACTAACCGACGCGGCCCTTGACGATCCCGACGAAGCCGTCGCCTGGACGCGGCGGTCGTTGGCGTGGCGGTGGGGAAGACGCCGAAGCGCGCTACTTCGTCGGCGCCTCGATCAGCACGGCCGGCGTCACGGGTTGACCCGTGGCCTGGGCGACGAGTTCGGCGGTGCGGGTCTCGGTGACGGCTTCGAGGCGAGCCAGGAACTCGTCCTTGGAAAGGCCGACGGGGATCGGGTCGAGGAACTCCAGCGTCGCCGTGCCGGGGTGCTTTTCGTACTTTTCCTCGGGCCAGAAGAGGCCGAGGTTGGTGGCGAGCGGCACGACCGGCACGTCGAAGTCGCGGTACATGTGCCAGACGCCGGAGCGATATTTGAACTTCTTGCCGACGGGCGCGAGGTGCCCCTCGGGATAGATCAGGATCTTGCGGTTCTCGGCGCGGGCCTCGGCGGCGCGCATGGCCAGGGCCTTGCGGGCTTCGTGGCCGCCGCAGGAGTTGACGACGATGGCGCCCAGTTTCTTCAGTACGCCGCCCAGCAGAGGAAACTTTTCCAGGTGATCGCCGGTGACGAAGGCGATGTCGTCAAACTGATCATAGGTCGCAAAGCCGTCGCCCCAGCTTTGATGCTTTGAGGCGATGATGAAGGCGCCCTCGGGCAAGCGGTCCTTGCCGCGAACGTTCAGCTTGATGCCGGCGAAGATCGCCATGGCCTGGACCATGCGTTTCACATAGCGGCGGATGACCCAACTGGCCGGGCCGCGCCCGGGCGCCAACGCGGCGAAGGCGGCGGTCAGCCCGTAGCCGATCGACAGGATCCAGTAGGCGACATTGAAGGCGAAGCTGCGCATGGGACGACTATGGCAGAAAGCTTGGCCTTGTCAGACCCTAAGCCGCCTTTTCGAGCGATGATGCCGGCGTGACGCAGTTTCGGCCCGCACGCTTGGATTCGTACAAGGCGGCGTCGGCGCGTTCCAGCAGGCTGGCGGCGGTTTCGCCCTTTTGGCGCTGGGCGAAGCCGGCGGAGACAGTCACCGAGCCCAGGTCGTCATTGGTCGAACGACGGCGCAGCGCGCGTGACGCCACGTCGTTGCGGATGCTCTCCAACGCGGCCATGACCACGCCGGCGCCTTCACCCGGGAAGATGATCGCGAACTCCTCGCCGCCGAACCGGGCGGCGAATCGGGTCTTGCCGCAGATGTTGGACAGGACGGTGGAGACATAGCGCAGCACCTGGTCGCCGGTCTGGTGGCCCCAGGTGTCGTTGAACCGTTTGAAATGGTCGATGTCGAGGATGGCCAGGCTGAGCGGCGCGCCGTCGTCCTCGGCGCAGGCGGCCTCAAGCCGTTCATCGAAGGCCTTGCGGTTAGCCAGATTGGTCAGGGCGTCGGTCATGGCGTCGCGGCGCACCTGTTCCAGGTTTTCGCGCAGGCGGATGACTTCCTTGTTGGACTTTTCCAGACGCTTTTCCAGGATCGCTGTTTCCCGACGCACGCGGTTGGTCGCGGTCGACAATCCGCCGACCAGATCCTTCAGCGACGACGGATCATCGACGGTCTCCATGCACTGGGAGGCGTCGGCGAGGGTTTCGCCATAGTCGTGCTGGGTCTTGTGCGCCATGGCGATGGCGCTGGCGACGCTGGCCAATTCGCGGTCAAGCACGGCGCCGACGTCGCGGATCTGATCCGGCAGGCGACCGCGCGGCAGGAACTCGGCGGCCAGCATTTCGGACGTCTTGTCGGTGATGACTGCAGACTGCGCCAGAAGACGACGGATCTCCTGGGCCAGGGGGCCTTCGGGATCGCTGATGTAGTGCAGCCAGAGCTCGAAGTTCAGCGGCGTGGGCCACACGCCGGCCTTTTCCATTTCGCCGATGACGTTGCGCGCCAAAGCATAGGCTTGAGGAGCTCTTAGCGCCGTCTCGACCTTTTTCGACATTCTTGTTCCCCTAGGCTCCTGTTCTGGAGCTGTGTCGGGGCGCACACTACGGGATGTTCCGTAATGCAGGGTAAACGACGCGGCGTTTCACCGCGCCGTTGTGTACGAATTCAGGCGCGGATGACGACGGGCCGGCGCAGGAAGGCTGGGATATCGTCGCCGAAGCCACGCACGCCCTGGCGCTGAGTATCGCTCTTGTCGGCCTTGCGGTCGCCGCGGCGATCGGATTGCAGCAACTGCGGTTCACGGTCTGCACGGTCGGGGCGCGCGGCGTGAGCGGTCTCAACAGGCTCGACGGCCGCATCCGACTGGACTGCGGCGACGGGAGCCGCAACTTCGACCGGCGTCTCGGGGCGGGCCTTGCGGCGGCTGCGGCTGCGGGGCGCCGCAACCTCTTCAGACGATGGCGCGGCGGTGACGGGGGCGATATCGACAGGCTCGGCGGACGGGGTGGGCGCGCTGCTGGTGCGCGACCGGCTACGCCCGCGTTCACCCGAGCGTTTGTCGTCGCGGCGTGGGCCGTCCTTGATGGCGGCGAAGTCGATGCCGTCCAGAACCAGCTCTTCCGGATCCTTCTTGATCAGCTTCAGCACCTTATCCAGCGACTTGTCGTCGGCCGGGGTTACGATCATGAAGGCCTGGCCCAGCTTGCCGGCGCGACCGGTGCGGCCGATGCGGTGGACATAGTCGTCGGCGTGGTGCGACACGTCGTAGTTGAAGACGTGGCTGACGTCCGGGATGTCCAGGCCGCGCGCGGCGACATCTGACGCCACCAAAATCTTCAGCGCGCCAGAGCGGAAGTCCGCCAGAGTCTTCATCCGGTGCGACTGATCCAAGTCGCCGTGGATCGGGGCGGCGTCGAAGCCGTGCGTCTTCAGCGACTTGGCGACGATATCGACTTCGGATTTGCGATTGCAGAAGACGATGCCGTTGCGCACGTCCTCACGACCGACCAGGGCGCGCAGGGCAGTCCGCTTGGCCTTGGGGTCCGAGGTCGGGATGCGGACGATATATTGGGTGATGGTGTCGGCGGTCATCGCCGGACGCGAGGCCTCGATCCGGGTCGGATCCTTGAGGAAGGCGGTCGTCAGGCGCGTGATCTCCGGCGGCATGGTCGCCGAGAAGAACAGGGTCTGGCGGCGCGGCGGCGTCAGCTTGAAGATGCGCTCGATGTCGGGGATGAAGCCCATGTCCAGCATCCGGTCGGCTTCATCGACGACCATGATCTCGACGCCGGTCAGCAGCATCTTGCCGCGCTCGAACAGATCCAGCAGGCGGCCGGGCGTGGCGATCAGGACATCGACGCCCTTGTTCAGCGCCGCGACCTGGTCGCCCATGGAGACGCCGCCGATCAACAGGACCCAGCTCAGTTTGGTGCCCTTGGCGTATTTGGCGAAGCTCTCGGCGACCTGGTCGGCCAGTTCGCGGGTCGGGGCCAAGACGATGGCGCGCGGCATACGGGCGCGGGCGCGGCCGGTGGACAGGCGATCGACCAGGGGCAGGGTGAAGGCGGCGGTCTTGCCGGTGCCGGTCTGGGCGATGCCGAGCACGTCACGGCCGGCGAGGGCGACGGGGATCGCCTGTTCCTGAATGGGCGTGGCGGTCGTGTAGCCGGTGTCGGCGACGGCCTGAAGGGTCGTGGGCGAAAGGCCCAGTTGGGAAAATTCGGTCATGAATCCTTGGGAGAGAAAGCGTCTGCGTGCATAGCAGCGACGGAACCGCCCCTCTTTGGGCGAGCGGGCGGCGCGTATCGCAGACCTGTCCCGAGGCTGGGGGGCATATAGAAGCCCCTGCGCAAAAGTCAAGTATTCCACAATTTTCCGCCGCCAGAGCGCGCCGGAATAAATTCCCATGGCCAAGGTTACATGCGCTTGACTCCGGGGGTGGGGCGAGCGGCATATAGGAGAACAAAAGGAGAACTACTGTGCGGTCCAGCCGCGGTATCGAGGCTTTGCGTCAGTGCCTGAAGGCCATGGAAACGGACGGTCATCCGACTGACGCCGCCCGCTTTGATTTGGGTCACGCACAAGCGGACCGGCACATAGGCGGGCTTTCCAGCCATGGTCTGCACGAAATCTATGCGGCGACAGCGCCGGATGCGACGGCCGCCTTGGGGTTTGCCTTGGCTCTGGTTCACCGGGCCGCGAAGGATCGACCTTTGGTGTGGGGCATCCAGGCCATGGCCGGGCTGGAGACCGGTCAGATTTACGGGCCTGGATTGCGCGAGCTGGGTTTGGATCCCGGCCGCGTGATCCTGGTGAGCGTCAAGGAAGCTAAGGACCTGCTGGCGGCGGGTGAGGAGGCTCTATCATGCGGCGCAGCAGGTGCGGTGCTGCTTACGACTTGGGGCGAAAGCCACCTCCTAAGCCTGACGGCGACGCGGCGTCTGTCCATGGCGGCGGGGCAGGGGCGGGCGACAGCGATCCTGACCCGATTGGCGGCTCACCCCCAGCCCAGCGCAGCTGATACCCGCTGGCGCGTTCGCGCAGCCTTGTCCCATGCTTTGGAGGCGGATGCTCCCGGCCGTCCGAACTATGGGGTCGAGTTGTTGCGGCATCGGTCCGGCGCGCCGCCGAAGGCCTGGACCATGGAGTGGGATCGTGAGCGCGGAGTTTTCGAACAGGGTGGGCGCAATGCCGGACATCAACACGCGCAACGACCGGCGCTACCTGTCGGTCTGGTTTCCTCTGTTGTCGACAGATCGGCTGCGGCGCGAGGAGGGGCGATCCGACGCTTCGGCTGAGCCGGCGACAGTGCTGGTCGAGAAGGTGAAGGGCGCGCTGCGACTGGCAGCCTCAAATCGGCAGGCGTTGGAGATAGGACTGTCTCCGGGAATGACGCTGGCGGACGCGCGGGCCAGGGCGCCGGATATTCGCGTGGTCGTGCATCGTCCGGAAGCGGATGCGGCGCTGTTGAAGCGCGTTCTGCTGGACTTCGGCCGGTTCACGCCGATGGCGGCGACGGACGGTCTGGATGGCATGGCGCTTGATGTGACCGGTTGCGCCCACTTGTTCGGAGGCGAGATGGGAATGATGCAAGCTGTCGAGGCGCGGTCGCGTCGCGTCGGTCTGTCGGTGCGACTGGCCATGGCCGGCACGCCGGAAGCGGCGCGCGCCTTGGCGAGATTTGGAAGCGGTGGGATTTACGAGGGGGCGAACCAGCGTCAGGCCCTGCGTCGTCTTCCCGTCGCGGCCCTAGAGCTTTCGGACAAGGAAACGCAGGCCCTGTCGCGCGCCGGGCTGAAGACCCTGGCGCATCTGGACGATCGCCCTACAGCCCCCATCGCGGCCCGCTTTGGCGCAGTGGCGGCGACCCGGCTGAACCGCGTCCTCGGGCGTGAGGATACGCGAATAAGACCCGAACGGCCGGTCATGATGATCGCTGGGAGCCGGATCCTTATCGAACCGATCACGGAAATGATCGATGTCGAAGCCGTCATCGGCGATCTGCTCCTCGAGGTGATGGATCAGTTGGATTTGCGCGGTCAGGGCGGGCGCGCCTTTCGGGCCAGCTTCTTTCGTGTCGATGGGGAGGTGCGCCATATCACCGTCCGAACGGGGCGGCCGAGCCGGGACGCTTCCGGTGTTCTGCGCCTGTTTCGGGAAAGATTGGCGGCGTTGGCGAAGCCGCTGGATCCAGGGTTCGGGTTTGATCAGTTGCGCCTGTCGGCACCTGT
The DNA here is from genome assembly GCF_016429195.1 of Brevundimonas sp. ASV9. Lineage (GTDB taxonomy): Bacteria > Pseudomonadota > Alphaproteobacteria > Caulobacterales > Caulobacteraceae > Brevundimonas. The sequence continues at coordinate 12,028 of NZ_JAELUF010000043.1, read as the reverse complement.
CACCGATCGACTGGCTTCGCGTCAGGGCGGTTTCGAGCGCATCCCGCCGGGCGCCGAGGATCTGGGACGTCTCGTGGATCGCTTGACGGCGCGCCTGGGGCCCGAGTCTGTCAGACGGTTCGAACTTGTGGAGTCTCACTGGCCCGAGCGCGCGGTTCGACTGACACCTGCGGCCCTGCCATCCGGCGAACAGGTCGACTGGCCAGAACCTGATCCTGTGGACCCGCCGCTGCGCCCCTTGCAAATGTTCGACCCACCCCAACCGATCCTGGCCACGGCGGAGGTGCCCGACCATCCGCCGAACCGCTTCATCTGGCGTCGCGTGGATCATCGTCTGGTTCGCGTTGAAGGTCCCGAACGGATCGCGCCCGAATGGTGGCGCAGATTGCGCGGGCCGCTGGAGGCCACGCGGGATTATTATCGGGTCGAGGACCAGGAGGGGCGACGCTTCTGGTTGTTCCGTTCTGGTTTTTACGGCGAGGAGCCGGCGCCGCGCTGGTTCCTGCATGGCGTTTTCGCATGACCGCCTATGCCGAGTTGGCGACGCGCAGCAACTTCTCCTTCCTGGAAGGGGCGTCGCATCCGAAGCATCTGGTGCTTAGCGCGATCCTGCGTGGGCATACGGGCATGGGGTTGGCCGACCGCAACACCCTGGCCGGGGTGGTGCGGGCATGGAGTGCGTTGAAGACCCTGCGCCAAGACGGCTGGTCGCCGCCGGACAAGGTGCGTCAGGGCGGCGGTCCCGGCGAGACGGTGTTCGTGAAGGATTCGTTTCCCGTCGACATTGATCCCGAGGAGATCAAGGCGCGAGCGCGAGCCTTCAAACTGATCCTGGGCGCGAGATTGCGGTTCAATGACGGGACGCCAGACATCCTGGCCTATCCCGAGGATCGTCAGGGTTGGGGGCATTTGTGTCGGCTGCTGACCCTGGGCAACAGTCGAGCGAAAAAGGGCCAGTGCGAGATCGGCCTGCGCGACCTGTTGCGTACGCCCGAGGGGCTGCTGCTGATCGTCATGCCGCCGCGTCGGCATGAGGGACTGGACGTCTTGTTGCGTCAGATGAACGACGCGTCGCCCGGCGCCATCTGGCTGGGCGTCGTCATGGGGCGGGCCGGCGACGACCGTCGTCGACAGGCCCGGCTGAGAACGATCAGCGCGGCGACAGGGACGCCGCTGCTGGCGCTCAACGATGTCCTGTATCATGACGCCGACCAACGCGACCTACAGGACGTCGTCACCTGTATCCGAGAGGGGGTGACGCTGGAAACCGCCGGGCGCCGGCTGCATCAGAATGCCGAACGCTATCTGAAACCCTTCGCCGAAATGAGCCGCCTGTTCGCCGATGCGCCGGATGCGGTGGTCGAGACCCAAGGGTTTCTGGCGCGTGTGGCGTTCGATCTCAAAGACATTCAGTACAACTATCCCGAAGAGCCTATTCCGCCTGACAGGACGCCGGAAGATTGGCTCCAACATCTGGTCGAGCGGAACTTGGGCCTCAAATACCCCGACGGCGTTCCCGAGAAGGTCCGTGAGATCTTGAAGGTCGAACTCGCCTTTATCGCCGAGCGAAAGCTCGCGCCCTATTTCCTGACCATCCACGACATCGTTCGGGTCGCAAACGACAAGCGAATTCTGTGCCAGGGCCGGGGATCGGCCGCCAACTCCGCCGTCTGTTACGTGCTAGGGATCACCGCAGTCGATCCTGACAAGCATGACATGCTGTTTGAACGATTTCTTTCCAGCGCGCGCGACGAGCCGCCGGACATCGACGTCGATTTCGAACATGCCCGACGTGAAGAGATCATACAGGACATCTATGATCGCTATGGACGCGATCGTGCAGGGATAGCGGCGACCGTCGTCCGCTACCGACCCCGCAGCGCCATCCGCGAAGTTGGCAAGGTGATGGGACTGACCGAAGACGTGACCGCGCGTCTCGCCGCAAGCCAATGGGGCAGCTTCGGTCAGGATATTCCCGACCGCCATCTGGAACAGGCCGGGCTGGACGTCGGCAATCCGACAGTGGTCCGCGCCGTCGCCATGACGCGAAGGCTGCTGGAGTTTCCACGCCATTTGTCACAGCACGTCGGCGGCTTCGTCCTGACGCGAGATCGGCTGGACGAGATCGTGCCCATCGGCAACGCGGTGATGCCTGACCGCACCTTCATCGAATGGGACAAGGACGATATCGACGCTCTGGGGCTGATGAAGGTAGATATCCTGGCGCTGGGGATGCTGACCTGCATCAGCAAGGCCTTCGACCTCCTGCGCGATCAGGGTCTGGAGGATCTGGAGTTGGACACCGTCCCTGACGAGCGGCCGGAAGTCTACAAGATGCTGCAGGAAGGGCAATCCATCGGTGTGTTTCAGGTCGAAAGCCGCGCGCAGATCAACATGCTGCCTCGGTTGAAGCCGGAAAAGTTCTACGATCTGGCCATTCAGGTCGCGATCGTTCGACCGGGACCGATCCAAGGAAACATGGTGCATCCCTATCTTCGGCGGCGAAGCGGTATGGAGAAGCCAAACTATCCCGAACCGGCGCCGCCAAATCCCAAGGGGGAGTTGAAAGCCATCCTGGAAAAGACGCTGGGCGTGCCGCTGTTTCAAGAACAGGCAATGCGGATCGCGATGGAGGCGGCGAAGTTTTCACCGACCGATGCCAGCGCCCTGCGCAAATCGATGGGGACGTTCAGGGGCGATGGAGATCTGGCCAAATACGAAACCAAGATGGTCGGGACCATGATCGCACGCGGTTACGACCCCGATTTTGCACGCAACTGTTTCGAGCAGATCAAAGGTTTCGGTTCCTATGGTTTCCCAGAAAGCCACGCGGTGTCGTTCGCCAAGCTGGTCTACATCTCGTCCTGGATCAAATGCCACCATCCGGCGGTGTTCGCCTGTGCGCTGCTGAACAGCCAGCCAATGGGATTCTATGCGCCGGCGCAATTGGTGAGGGATGCACAGGAGAGTCCGCAGAAGGTGGAGGTGCGGCCGATCGATATAAATCACAGCGTCTGGGACAATACGCTTGAGCAGGGCGAGCGTGGTTTAGCTCTGCGTCTGGGAATGCGCCAGATCGATGGGTTCAAACAGGCTTGGGCGAACCGGATCGTTACGGCGCGCGATACGCCCTTCATGGACGTAGAGGAGATGGCGCGACGGACAGGTGTAGAATCCGCAGCGATACGTAAGCTGGCGGATGCGGACGCGTTTCGGTCGATGGGACTGGATCGACGCGAGGGGCTGTGGGCAGTCAGGCGATTGCCCGACGATGAGCCGCTGCCGTTGTTTCAGGCGGCGCGGGCGAGAGAACTGGGAGAAGAGGCGGCGGCGAACCTGCCGATGATGCCGCTCAAGGAGCATATCGCCACCGACTATCAGACGACGCGTTTGTCGCTGAAGGGGCATCCGATGCAGATCTTGCGTCCGATGTTCCGCGCCGAGCGCGTCCTCAGCGCCGCCGAAGTCATGGCCCAAAAGCATGGTCGTCTCGTGCGTGCGGCAGGGGTCGTGCTGGTTCGACAAAGACCGGGCACGGGCAACGCCATCTTCGTGACGATGGAGGATGAAACGGGCGTGGTGAATGCGCTGATTTGGGCGCGACTGTTCGAGACCTTTCGTCGCGAGGTGATGGCCGCGCGACTGATGGAGGTGGAGGGCACGATCGAAAAAAGCATCGAGGGCGTGCTGCACATCATGGTGCAAAAAGTCGTGGACCGCTCGGCCGAGTTGCGCCGGCTATCCGAAGGCTATGATTTACAGGTTGAACTGTCGCGGGCGGATGCTGTGAAATACCCACAAGCGCCGCGCAGCCCGACCGGTCGACATCCGCGCGATGTCCGTATCCTGCCGGGATCGCGCGACTTTCACTGAGAAGATCACAACGAAAATCGCCGGACGGACGAACCGTCCGGCGATCTGCTGGATCAGAGAAAAAGTGCGATCAGCGCTTGCCGAAGATCATGTCGCCCAGTTTGGCGAAGAAGCCCTTTTCTTCGGGCTTGGCGGCGGGCGCCGGCGCCGGCTTGGGGACTTCGACCGGCTTGGCAGCGGGAGCCGGCGTCGGCGCGGGCGCCGCAGCGGCGGGCGCAGCAGCGGGTGCGGGCGCAGCGGCGGGCTTGGGCGCGGCGACGGGCTCGGCAGGCTTGGGCGCAGCTGCGGCCGGCTTGGCGACAGGCGCGGCCTTCGGGGCGGCGGCGGGTTTCGAAGCGGCGGCCTTGGGGGCGGCAGTTTTGGTTGCTCCAGGCTTTGCCGCCGTCGCCTTCGGTGCGGCCGCTTTCGGCGCTGCAGGCTTCACTGCCGTCTTGGCGGCGGCGGGTTTGGGTGCAGCAGCCTTCGGCGCGGCTTTCGGAGCAGCCTTGGCGGCAGGGGCGGTTTTCGGCTTGGCTGCGGCCTTGGCGGCGACCGGCTTAGCAGCAGGCTTGGCGGCGGCGGGTTTGGGCGCCGCAGCCTTGGGCGCGACAGCCTTCGCGGCGGCGACCTTCGGCGCAGCGGCTGCCGGCTTAGCAGCGGCCTTGGGCGCAGCGGTTTTCTCGGCGGTGGTCTTCACAGCGCTCGACTTCGGCGCGGCTTTAGGCTTGGAAGCGGCGGTCGCCGGCTTTGGCGACGCTGGTTTAGACGTAGACGGTGACTTGGCCATGTATTCCCCGACCCCTCGGTTTGATAAAAACGCGGCGGCGACGGGCGTTCAGCACCGGATCGCTACGATTCGCCATATTACCGGTGTTTGAAAAATGTCCGAGTCCGCACTTCAGATAATCGCACGCGGCCCGCGCGCCGCCGCAGAGGCCGCCGCAGAGGCCGTAGACGCCGATCCGCGACTGGAAGGCGCGACCTATTCGATCCTGGAAGAGGACGAGGACAACGACGTCTGGCGCATCGACGCTTTTCCCACGACCGATGACGAGGTCGAGGGGCTGAAGGCGGTGCTGGCGGGCTATCCGGTGACGGTGCTGGTCGAGAAGCTGGCGGACGCCGACTGGCTGGCTATGTCGCTGTCGGGCCTGCCGCCCGTCGAGGCCGGACGGTTCTTCGTTTATGGCGCGCACGATCAGGGCAAGGTGCCCGACGGCCGCGTCACGCTGAAGATCGACGCCGGCGCCGCCTTCGGCACGGGCCACCATGGCACGACGGTCGGCTGCCTAGAGGCGTTCGACAAGCTGCTGGAGACCGAAAGCTTCGAGAAGGTGCTTGACGTGGGTTGCGGCACGGGCGTGCTGGCGATCGCGGCGGCCAAGACCGGCACGCCCATCGCGGTCGGCACCGACATCGACGAGCCCTCGGCCCGGATCGCCAATGAGAACGCCGAGATCAACGAGGCCAAGTGCGACTTCTATTTCGCCGATGGTCTCAGCGATCCGCGCATCGCGCAGCACCAGCCCTATGACCTGGTGTTCGCCAACATTCTGGCCGCGCCGCTGGTGCATCTGGCGCCCGAGATCGCGGCGGCGCTGAAGAGCGGCGGGGTCGCGATCCTGTCGGGCCTTCTGCGCACGCAGGAGGAGCGGGTGCTGGAGGCCTATCTGCCGCTGGGCTTCACGGTGGAACAGACTATCTATCACGACGCCTGGAGCGCCCTGCAACTGCGCAAGGGCTGAGGATCGATCATGCGCCAGACTTTCGACGAGACGACCGACCCGTCCTTTGGGGCCAAACATCTGCCGCTGCTGCGCGCCGAAATGGCCAAGCAGGGGCTGGACGGGTTTCTGATCCCGCATGAGGACGAGCATCAGAACGAGTATCTGCCGGACGCCAATGAGCGCCTGGCCTGGGCGACCGGCTTCACCGGCTCGGCCGGGGTGGCGGTGGTGTTTCAGGATCGCGCCAGCATGTTCACCGACGGTCGCTACACCGTTCAGGTCAAGGCCCAGACCGATCCGGCTCTGTTCGAGCGACGCGACCTCAATGACGTGGCGGCCTATCTCGAGACAGCGGCGAAGGGGGCGGTGATCGGTTATGATCCGCGTCTGCACAGCCCGGATGCTCTCGTCGGCCTGAAGGCGGCGGCGCAGAAGGCGGGGGCCGAGTTGCGCGCCGTGGAGGCCAATCCGCTGGATCTGGCCTGGGGCGCCGATCGTCCGGCCCAGCCGACGGCGCCGGTCGTGCCGCATGAGGACGCCTATTCCGGCGAGAGCCATGCATCCAAGCGGGCACGGATCGGCAAGGCCGTGGCGGACGCCGGCGCAGACGCGGTGGTGCTGACGGCGCCGATGTCGATCGCCTGGCTGTTCAATGTGCGCGGCGGGGACGTGATCCGTTCGCCCCTGCCGATCGGTCAGGCCATTCTGGCGGCGGACGGCAAGGCGCGGCTGTTCCTGGACCCGGCCAAGGTCACAAATGCGCTGCCGGGCTGGCTGGGCGACGATGTCCGCATCGAGGCGACCGAGCAGCTGCCGTCTGCGCTGGACGGGCTGTCGGGCCGAAAGGTCATGATCGATCCGTCGCTGTCCTCGGCCTGGTATTTCGACCGGCTGGACGCGGCGGGCGCGACGGTGGTGCGGGCGATGGATCCCTGCGCCATTCCCCGGGCGGCCAAGAATTCGGTGGAGATCGAGGGCAGCCGTTGGGCGCATATCCGCGACGGGGCGGCGCTGAGCCGGTTCCTGCACTGGGTCGATACGGTGGTGCAGGAGACGCTGCCGGACGAGCGTGAAGTGGTCGAGGCGCTAGAGCGATTCCGCGAGCAGACCGGGGCGCTAAAGGACCTGAGTTTCGACACCATCGCCGGGGCCGGGCCGAACGGGGCCTTGCCGCATTACAAGCCGGTGGGCGCCAGCATTCGCAAGGTCGAGAAGGGCTCGCTGCTGCTGGTGGACGGCGGCGGTCAGTATCTGGACGGCACGACCGATGTGACCCGCACCATGGCGGTGGGCGAACCGAGCGAAGATCAGCGCCACAAGTTCACCCTGGTGCTGAAGGCGCATATCGCCATGGCGACGATCCGTTTCCCGGCGGGGACCAGCGGCATGGCGCTGGACGCCATTGCGCGGGCGCCGATGTGGGCGGCGGGGCTGGATTACGATCACGGCACGGGCCACGGCGTCGGCAGCTATCTGGGCGTCCACGAGGGGCCGCAGCGGATCGCGAAATGGGGCACGCCCCAGCCGCTGCTGGAAGGGATGATCCTGTCCAACGAGCCCGGCTATTATCGCGAAGGCCATTGGGGCATCCGCATCGAGACCCTGCAGGTGGTGACGCCTGCAGTGGTTCCCGAGGGCGGCGAGCGGCCCATGCATGGGTTCGAGCAGCTGACGTTCGCACCCATCGATCGCAAGCTGATCGCGGTCGAGATGCTGACGCCGGTCGAGCGGGCCTATGTCGACGCCTATCACGCCGAAACGCTGGCCAAGGTCGGCCCGTTGATGGATGGCGAGGCGCTGGACTGGCTGAAGCGGGCCTGCGCGCCGCTTTAAGGGGCGGGTGAGGGCGCCGGGGGCGCGGTGGGGCAATGCCGCATCTGGGTGACGGGGCAGGCAAGGTCGGCGAGCGCTGCCTTTGTCGCCTCGTAGCCGATGGCGACGGGGCCGTCGTAGGTCTTCCAGTCGCGAATGTCGCTGCCGGCGACCTGGGGCAGGATCAGGACGTCGGCGTCGGCGCGCGACTGCGTCATCTCGACGTCGGTGGTGATGGTCGCCGAGCGCATCAGGATGGAGACGATGGGCGGGCCGGCCTTCCAGGCGCCGGACAGGACCCATTTCCACCAGGACGGCGGATTCTCCAGCGCCTGCGGGTCGACGCCGCGCGTCTGGGACATGTCCACGCCGATGATCGGGCCGCTGTTCAGCTGGCGCATGACGCTGGTGGGGAAGTTCTTCAGAACGGCGCCGTCCACCAGCACCTGACCGTCCATGACGACCGGCGGCAGGACGCCGGGAATGGCGATGGAGGCGCGCATGGCCCGCCGCATCAGGCCCGTGCGATGCGCCTCGATCCGGCCCGAGGTCAGGTTCGACGAGACGGCGAAGAAGGGCAGGGCCAGGTCCGCCAGGTCGATGTCGCCGTAAGCCTGCTCCAACAGACGGGCGACCTTGCGAGCGCGGGACATGGCGATGATCGGCACGGCCAGGTCAGACAGCGGGTCGGACTCGACGAAGGCGCGCCGAATCTCGAAATCCAGGCGTTCGAAGGACCAGCCCAGGGCCGGGCCGGCGGCGACGACCGCGCCCATGGAGGCGCCGCCCGCGAAGTCGATGGGGACCTTGGCCTCTTCCAGGGCCCGGATCGCGCCGATGTGGCAATAGGCCCGCGCGCCGCCGCCGGACAGAACCAGGCCGACCGCCGTGCCGGTGACGACGCGGGCGATGCGCTCGGCGTCTGTGGCCAGTCCTTCGACGCAATGGAACCAGCGATCGGGCTGTAGCGCATCCAGCCAGACGCGCGTGTTGGCCGGGTGATGCATGCGCGGATCGCGCAGCAGGATCAGGTCGGTCAGGCGGCGGCCGTCGCCGAAGCCCTGGCGGCGCGGCACCGCAGACGGCGGCGCCAGAAGGCCGCTGCCGACGATGAACATCCGGTCCACCTGACGTGCGCACAGGCTGGCCCAGGCGGGCTGATCCTGTTCGGCGACATAGAGGACATAGTTGTGGTCGCCCTCCACCCGGCTGAACCATTCGGACGCCGAGGCCAGGGCCGACTGGTCGATGACCTGACAGGTGAAGCCCATGGCCTGGATGGCGGCGGCGATGCGTTCGACAAAGGCGCGGATGGGCCGGGGACGGGCCGAGACGAAGCCGAAGACGCTGGGTTCGGATGCGCCGGCGGTGCGTTCGCGGGCGCGGTGGATCATCAGCCGCGACAGTTCGACCATCAGGTCCGGCTCGGTGCGGGCGGCCTCGAAGAAGGCTTCGCGCGGCAGCGCCAAGATCTCGCTGTCCCGCAGGGCGACGACGGTGGCGGTGTGCGGCGTGCCGGCCAGCATGGCCATTTCGCCCACCGGCTCGCCGGCCTTGACCACGCCCAGCATGTGCGGCGGCTGATCCGCCTCCATGCGAAATACGCCCAGACGGCCGGAGCGAACCAGATACAGGGTGTCGGCCGGATCGCCCTCGGTGAACAGAGGCTCGCCGCCGGTCAGGGCAAACCAGCTGGCCCGGTCGACCATGCGACCTTCGAAGATGCGCGCGAGCGAGGTCGCCAGCGTGTCGGGGCGAAGCGTGGCCATGATGCGTTTGTAGGCGCGATTCTGGGGCGGGTGAATGGGATGTTTGGACGTGCAAAGGCGCCCTCGCGCGGTCGCAGCGAAGTTTGGAGGGCTGGGCGGAGCGCCGGGCCTTCGCCCGGAGTGTGAGTCTGTAATTACCGTTTCGACGAAGGGTATGACGCTCCGCGCGGAAGGTTGGCCTGCAAGCTCGGGGCGCCGAGCGGTGGCGGTCTTATCGCCTAACCCCATAAGCCTGCGACGGGCGGGTCGGAGCAGCGATCCCCAATCCCCGGTGCGGCCGAGTATCCCCCTCGACCCTGCGACGCGACCGCGGACGCCGGGGCGATTCCCCGACCGATCAGCTCCGGCGCCGCGATGGGATCTCACCATCGCTCCCGTTCCCTCCGCTCTCGCCGCCGCAAGGTCGCAGGCCAGGCGAGCCCTCCATGCGACGAGACGGATGTATTATGCGGCCGTTTGACCCCGTGGATGGGAGACGGGGGACATAAACCGGCAAGCGGTTGAAATCGCTGCGGATGGACCAGCGGCATTGCGATGGCTGAGCATCGTCTCCTCCCCATGTCATGGGGAGGTGGCTCGAAGCGCAGCGGAGAGACGGAGGGGCTCTTCGCGCATCGCAGGCGTCTGTGGGAGTTCAAGAACCCCTCCACCGCTTCGCGGTCCCCCTCCCCACAAGTGGGGAGGAGACGGTGGTGCGAGCTTCTCGCGTTGCCCGATTCCGCGTGGGCGGGTAGAGCGTTCGGCTTCTCCCGCCCAGCCGAAGTTTCAGACCATGCACGACATCAGAGCCATTCGCGAGAACCCCCAGGTTTACGTGGCGGGCTGGTCGTCGCGCGGGGTGGACGAGGCCGACGGGCTGGTGGCGGACATCCTGCGGCTGGACGCCGAACTGCGCCACGCCCAGACCACGGGCCAGGACGCCCTGGCCAAGCGCAATGCGGCCTCCAAGCTGATCGGCGCCGCCATGGGACGCAAGGACATGGCCGAGGCTGACCGGCTGAAGGCCGAGGTCGAGGCGTTGAAGGGCGATATCGCGGCGGCGGCCGAGGTCGAGGCGCGCGTCGGCAAGGAACTGCGCGACCTGCTGGCGGGGCTGAAGAACCTTGCGGCCGAGGATGTGCCGGACGGCGAGGACGAGGCGGGCAATGTCGAGGTCTCGACTTGGGGCGAGCCGCGCCGCACCGGTCCGGCCAAGGACCACGCCGACCTGGGCGAGGCGCTGGGTCTGCTGGACTTTGAGGTGGCGGCGAAGATGTCGGGCGCGCGGTTCGCGGTGCTGAAGGGCCAACTGGCGCGGCTGGAACGGGCCGTGGGCCAGTTCATGCTGGATATGCAGACGGACCGGCACGGGTATCTGGAAGTGAACCCGCCGCTGCTGGTGCGGGACGAGGCCATGTTCGGGACCGGGCAATTGCCGAAGTTTGCCGACGACCTATTCAATGCCTCGAGTGTGATTGAAGAAGATGTTTGGCTGAAAGCTGCGCCTCAAGGCAGCAGCGACAATCTTGGCGTCGTGCAGGGGCAGCTGGAATTTATCCTCGAGCAACTGAGAAATCGCACTCATCATTGGCTTATCCCCACAGCCGAAGTCTCCCTGACCAACCTCGTGCGCGAGACCATCCTGTCCGAGGACGACCTCGCCAAGCCGATGCGGATGACGGCTTTGACGCCGTGCTTCCGGGCCGAGGCGGGGTCGGCGGGGCGCGATACGCGCGGGCTGATCCGCCAGCACCAGTTCTCAAAGGTCGAGATGGTGTCGATCGCGCGGCCGGAGGACTCGGACGCCGAGCATGAGCGGATGACGGCCTGTGCGGAGGCGGTGCTGAAGGCGCTGGAGCTGCCGTTCCGGCGGATGCTGCTGTGCAAGGGCGACATGGGCTTTTCGGCGCAGAAAACCTTCGACCTGGAGGTCTGGCTGCCCAGTCAGGTGACCTATCGCGAGATCAGCAGCTGCTCGAACTGCGGCGACTTCCAGGCGCGGCGCATGGATGCGCGGTTCAAGCGCGCCGGCGAGAAGAAGACCGAGTTCGTCCATACGCTGAACGGCTCGGGCCTGGCGGTCGGCCGGACGCTGGTGGCGATCATGGAGAACTATCAGCAGGACGACGGGCGGATTGCCGTGCCGAAGGTGTTGCAGCCCTATATGGGCGGTCTGACCCAAGTCGGAGGAGTTTGATCATGAAGACGCTGAGCCTGATCGTCGTCGCAGCAGCCGCAGCCCTGTCGGCCTGCGCCTCGACCACGACCCTGACCAATCCCAACCTGGATACGAACGCTTCGGAGTTCACAGGCTGGGTGCGGGTGGCGAATGGAGAATTCCAGCTTTATCAGGCGCAGCGCGATCTGCGCATGCCGCCGTCCGCCCTTCGGTGCGTCAGCGGCGCGCTGCCGTTCAATCAGCAGAACGCGGCGCAAGACCTGGGAGGCTCCAAAGTGGTCTTCACAGGCCGGGCCGTGCCCTGGAGCGAAAGTGACGGCGTTCAGACCATGCGCCATGAGGGCGCGCGGATCACCAACCAGTGCCGTGGCGACTATGTCATCAAGGCCCAGTCGGTTCGGGTGCTGCGCTAGGTATGCGGATTCTCCTGACCAACGACGACGGCATCGAGGCCGAAGGTCTGGAATGCCTGGAGCGGATTGCGCGCACGCTGAGCGACGACGTGTGGGTGTGTGCGCCCGCCGTCGAGCAGTCGGGCAAGGGGCGGGGGATCACCCTGACCGAGCCGCTGCGGGTGCTGAACCTGGGCGAGAAGCGGTTCGCGGTGACGGGCACGCCGACCGACTGCGTCGTGCTGGCGGTCAATGACCTGATGCCGGAGAAGCCCGATCTGGTGCTGTCGGGCGTCAATCGCGGGCACAATATCGGCG
>NZ_JAELUF010000428.1 GCF_016429195.1 Brevundimonas sp. ASV9 | reverse complement strand
ATCCAGTACTCATGGAAGCCATCAACGACTCCCATTATGCGATTGACGTCCATGGTAATGAGAGTTAGAGTTGCAGATCCCTCTTTGGCGCCAGGCTCTAAGAGGGTGGCATGGTGAAGTACGGTCGATATGAGAGAGCCACGCATGGCGACCTTCATACGAAGCTTGCACTGATCGTAAAAGCTATCCGTGATCTACTGGAAAGTTAGCATTGAAGGCAACTACGTGATAAAGCTGCGTGTACTAACTTGACGCATAATGCAAACAAGAAATACCGCTGTAATTAGAGCATATCCTGCATCGTCTGGATTGGCTCCCGGTGTGCCCTGTTGCAGCACGTATGTAATCACGCGGCTGACAAGAAATGGTTCGGCAAGTTTACAGGCAGACTGGCCAATTCGCGGTATGGCACCAATGAGGATGCTGGCTCTGCATGAGACGAGAAGG
>NZ_JAELUF010000427.1 GCF_016429195.1 Brevundimonas sp. ASV9 | reverse complement strand
TGTTTGAAGTGAATTGGTTCAATAGGTTAATGTGGCGAGGTGCAAAGACCAGTAGTATGGAGAGAGACGCAACAATGATTGCAGAAACGAGATTGAGTCGTGACATATATACTTGGGGCCAATGAGTCTAGAAAGGGAAAGAAGGACTACGATGAAGCGAGATAATTTCTTCTGTTTCTCAGCAATTGAGGGTGAGTTGGGGAAATCTTATGTTATATGATGCTCTGCCAATGGTTAGCTAATGCTGAAGCAGCATGTTGTCAGTGGTGCGTCGCGGGTGAGCTGGCCAATCAGAGGCGGCGCTAGTGGGGGAGCTAGGAAGCTTACATGATGCTGACCTTATGCTTGGGCAAGCAGCGTGGGGAGGTGATTCGTAGAGGAACGCATCGAAACCGGGAGAGAAAAATCAGGAAAAAATCAAGCGAGTTCAAATTGAGTAAAATAATTC
>NZ_JAELUF010000426.1 GCF_016429195.1 Brevundimonas sp. ASV9 | reverse complement strand
CTGCTGTTGTGTGTCTAGTGTCGATGAAGAGGCCGATGGGCCTGAATATGGTGGTGGTGTAGGTGCTCGTGCGGCGTAATTTTCTGGTGCAGTCGCAGTCACAGTCTCAGTTGCAGCAGCAGCAGCTTCAGATCTGGCAAGACGTTCTTTTTCGAGGGACATGATGCAGAGCCAACGGTCTGGTGAGGAAGAGAAATGGTTGTAAGGTGAGCGTAAAAGTACACGAGCCTGTAGGTTTGGGGCAGCTCCTCTAAGCGGAAGTGGCCGGCATAATCTCGTCCAAGAAAGTAAATTTTTTTATTTACAAAAAATACAAGCTTGCTTGAGACAATACCGTTGAGAAATAAAAAAGAATAAAAAAGGAAAAAAAGAAGTGTCCAGAGTGTCAATAACGCTTCAGATAACGAGCTGGCGCCGCCCCGTGGTGGTGCCCAGCTCAATGTGGCGC
>NZ_JAELUF010000425.1 GCF_016429195.1 Brevundimonas sp. ASV9 | reverse complement strand
AAGTGGAAGGATTCATGTGCATGTTTCAAACTTACCCTTGTAGACTACGCCCGAGTTGAGCTTGACAACGACTGCGTTGCCGATAATGTTGCTGAGGAAGCTGGAGGGATCCTTGCCTTCGCTCTGCGCTCCGCCGCCGTTTTCCATGGTGCTGGAGCGTAGACTAGCTTTGAAAATGGATGAGAGAGACTGGTTTGGTGGCGTGTATGTGTGTATGTGAGTGTGTGTGGGTGTGTGAGTATCGTTGAGAGTCTGTAGAGCTGTGTTTTGAGGCTTGATGGATGGAGCTTTGGGCGATGCGATGTGTGTTGAATGAGATTTCGATGTTTAGAGTGGGTACGTTCAACACCCCCACCACTGCGCTGGGAAGAGGTACTTGTGCACCAGCGAACGTTTGCAGGCGAGCTCGGGAGCCCATTGGCGTTTTATTTAGTTATCGGACCAATAT
>NZ_JAELUF010000424.1 GCF_016429195.1 Brevundimonas sp. ASV9 | reverse complement strand
CAGCTTGAGAAGATTGCCGCCTCGAACAAGTACCTGCTGGCCGTTGTCTCCTCGTCTGCGCTGCGCCGTGTCAAGGCGTCGATTGAAATTGTCGGACAGGACAAGTACTTTGAGGGTGACGTAGTGTTTTCGGCTGCTTCGAGCTTGGAGAAGCCTACTAGCAAGCCTGACCCGGCTATTTATCTGCACGCGCTGAAGAAGTTGGGCCGCAAGGCGGAGGAGGCGGTGGCTATTGAGGATAGCAAGAGCGGTACGATGAGTGGTACGCGCGCGGGTATCAAGGTTATTGGCTATGTTGGCCCGTATGCGGAGGATAAGAGGCCTGAGATGGAAAAGACGCTTACTGACGCTGGCGCTGTGGTGATTATGCGCGATTGGTCTGAGTTCCCTGCTTGCTTGGAGAAGATTTCTTCTGGGGCCGTTTAAGCTGTAGATTGCGACCCAGAAG
>NZ_JAELUF010000423.1 GCF_016429195.1 Brevundimonas sp. ASV9 | reverse complement strand
CTTCATGACCGTGCTCGACCCACTCGACCTTTTGGCGAATGCGGTCTTCATATAAGCCGAGTACAAAGACCTTTCCCTCAATGACTGTTCCGAGCAGGCCAGTGCGCAGAAATTCAGGGTCGACTGGTGTCGGAGTCGGCTCGCCGGCGTCAAACTTGTAGGGACGAGCGTGGAAGATGAGTTCAGTGTTCTTGGGTTGTGCCCAGAAGCCGCCAGAAAGAGATGGCGAGTCGACCCAAATCTCGCCTACTGAGTGGGATGAAGCAAGCAGGCCTGTTTCAGGATCGACAACAGCGAGAGTTGCGTCTGGGATTGGGTATCCAAAGGCCCCGACTCGTACCATACCAGGCTCGATGGACGCCTTCTTTCGTGCCTCCGCGCCAGTGGCGATGACGACAACCTCGTTTGTTTTTAGCGCCTCGCGGTCAAGAAGCACCTCGTTCATCTC
>NZ_JAELUF010000422.1 GCF_016429195.1 Brevundimonas sp. ASV9 | reverse complement strand
GCCATAAAATGTCGTGATCTGAACCATCTTTGTGAAATATATAGCGCTTTGCCTTGATAAAGACATGACCCGGATCAGTGCTTGGAAATATACGCATAAGGTGCGAGTGTAGTTGCTAGGAGTAACGATTAGTGTCTAGTGTTATTACTATCCGCGTGCTCAAAAGGTGACATTACCTCCCATGTTTTGGCGAAGGCGAAGTCGATGCTTCTCACTTCACCACGGGCGTCTTCCAACTGGAAGCTTTCATACATGCTAGGGTCTGAATAGCTAAATGGCCAAAGAAATGAGTGATTTGCGGTGCTTTCGTCGTTCAAATCACCCCCTGTTCAGCAGATGATGTCAAGCGTTGGACCTCCCATCATACGGGACGCACCTGGAATAACACTGCTGTTGGCAGCGCAAGAAATTTATATGAAGCCTTACTTCAGGGGGCATTGCGTTCCAC
>NZ_JAELUF010000421.1 GCF_016429195.1 Brevundimonas sp. ASV9 | reverse complement strand
GTCTCGTGGGCTCGGAGATGTGTATAAGAGACAGGGGAGCCAATGCATAACACAAACTAGCGCGGAAAACTTGCCTGTCTCGGTACCACTCAACAGAGAACATGTCGTCCCCGGATCTGCACCACCACCGGCAGCACAAATCTCCTTTGCGGAAATTCCCACTTCAAGCTCAGCAGTCCCTACAAGCGCGGAGCCTTTTCCAAGGAAGCCCATATTCTCCGTGACGCAACAACCAGCAAGCGCGCCACCACCGCCACCACCAGCGCAAAACCACCACCACCAACAACAACAAGCCAACAACCCATCAGCTCGCACCCAGTACAGAACCGTCTGGCCAGGCTGGCACGCCGTAAACACCGGCAGCAGCCACCCCACACCACTCATCAACGCGCCCAAAGGCCCCAAAATCTACGAATACAAGCCGCCAACCTTTGGCCCTAACAGCGCC
>NZ_JAELUF010000420.1 GCF_016429195.1 Brevundimonas sp. ASV9 | reverse complement strand
CCCACTCGGCAGGGCGATTTGACGTCTTATTTACGGTGCCATGAGACGGCTTGTATGGCTTGCCTAAGCGGCTGGAAGGAACGGGTCGGGCTGGTCGCTTTGGAGGTTGGTTTGCCGGCCTTTGATATCGATTTGCTTTCTTCTCGACACGTTGTGCTTTTCGTTGCTCTTTGCGAGTTGTTGGTTTCGAGCCCTGCTTTCGCTCAAATGTCTTTTGATTTGGATTTTGCACTGGAGCGTCAATGCCTATGCGCTTGAAGAGCTTTTGCTGAAGCTCTGCAACCGATGTTGAAGGCATTTTCGGGTCTGCCTACGACAAGGCGAAGGTGAAGGTGTCGTTGAGGGAAGTTGTTCTTTCGTCCCTCTTGATCCACTAGGGGAATTCTCTAAATATTAAATTTTATCCTCATATAATAGCTTACTGCCTCGGGCTAAAAGCCGTATATTC
>NZ_JAELUF010000042.1 GCF_016429195.1 Brevundimonas sp. ASV9 | reverse complement strand
GCATGCCATAAGGCGACCAGCGGGGCGCCCAACGCCGCGTCGTGCGTCGGGTCGTCCTCGAATCTGGCGTGGGCGTCGGGTTTCAAGAAGGGCGGGCCATGGGTTTCGTCTGCGCCCAGACTAGGGCTGCGGCTGAGTCGGTGCGAGGCCGCTCCCCCCTGAGGCGAACCCCATTGCGGCGTTCACCATGAATATCGGGGGACAAAACGGCCGGTTGTCGTTAACGGCCGCGCGGCCTATCTGGCGGCGCATGACCGACCGCACGCCCCCGACCGACACCCTTGACCAGACCCTGGCCGAACTGGCCGAGGATTTCGACCTGCTGGGCGATTGGGAGCAGCGGATCGAATACGTCATCGAACTGGGCAAGGGGCTGGCCCCGCTGGACGAGGCCGACCGCATCGAGGCCAACAAGGTGCTGGGCTGTGCGGCCCAGGTCTGGCTGGCGACGACTCAGGACGATGGGCGGCTGTGGTTCGCCGCCGACAGCGACAGCGCCCTGTCCAAGGGCAATATCGCTCTGCTGCTGAAACTCTATTCCGGCCGCACGCCGCAGGAGATCAGCGCCTTCGACGCCCGCGCGGCGCTGGATCGGCTGGGCCTGCCCTCGGCCCTGACGCGCCAGCGCGCCAATGGCCTGAACAGCATGGTCGGCCGCATCCGCGAGGCGGCGCTGGCGGTTCAGTAGCCGGGGGTTGCAACCGCCGGCCCGGCGACCCACGATCGCGGGGTCGTAACCGGGGGCGCGAATGGACCTGCTGAAGATCCTGCGCAGTTTCGAGGAGTTTCTCTTCGAGGCGGTCAGCTGGCTGGTCTTCTATCCCCTGACCCTGTGGCGCATCCTGCGCGGGCCGCTGGCGGCGATGGACTATTCGGACCGCGAGCAAAGCGACAGCGAGGAGCGTCGCTACGACGATGCGCTCAGCCCGCCGCTGTTCCTGTTGGCCACCATCGTCCTGACCAATCTGCTGTCGATGGCGCTGCATGTGCCACAGCCGGCCGAGGCGACCGACCTCAGCCGCATGGTCTATGCGTCCCAGCAGAACCTGATCCTGTTCCGCTCGCTGGCCTTCAGCCTGATCCCGCTGGTCGCCGCCGTCACCCTGCTGCGTCACGAGAAGAAGCGCATCGCCCGCGAGACCCTGCGCGCGCCATTCTATGCGCAATGCTATCTCGCCGCCGTCTGCGCCGCCTTCGTCTCGGCGGGCGGGACCATCTTTCAGCGACCCGAACTGCCCAATGCGGTCGGCGCCGCGATCATGATCGGCGGCACGGCCTGGTTCGTCTTCGTGCAGTCCCGCTGGTTCGCCCGGCGGCTGAACGTGTCAAAGGGGCGCGGCGCCGTCATCGCCGTGCTGGCCCTGATCCGGGCGCTGATCTACCTCCTGGTCATCCTGATCCCCATCGCCCTGATCTGAGCGGACAAGACAGGGTCTAGTGGGGGTGCGATTATCAGCGCGCGGAATGTAAGCGAAGGTCCGTTGCCCGGCGCGATGGCTGCTTCGGCTTTCGACCCGTTGCGGACGTTGGACAAACTGATTTCACTCAGGTCTGTGTCCCCACGGTAATAGGGCGTTCGCAAAAAAACGTTCGACAAAGTCCCCTGCTAGGGGACTTCTAATCCAACCTTGAGACAGCGAGTTTCCGCTAGCCTTCGTAGTCATCAAGAGGCCCGTCTTCCCGATCTTCCTCGAAGTTCGTCAGGGTGTCGCACTCGATGCAGTGGTACATCCACGACGCTTCCTGAAAGTGCATCCCTCCTAACCAGCCGCAGAACGGGCACAGCTTCTCAAGGTCGAACTGCCCCCACTCCCAGACCCCGGCGTATTCTGGGATGCCGTCGTTGTCGTAGCCGGTGATCTCGTAGGCATTGCCCGCCACCCCCACGAACGCGATTTGACTATGGCGTTCCAGCACGGGCCAAACGTCCGCCGGCTGTATGTAGAACCACTCTAGTGTCGGATCGACGCGCCGGGCTTTGAACTGCCGGTGTAGAGCCGCTTCCAGCTTGGAAGGCTCGTCCGTCCTGATTTCGCCAACGAGCTTCAACGGGTCTGGATTGCCTGTCTGAAGCTGCTTCTGGCGAGCCCCGATGTTCTTGGCTCGACCGATCTTGATACGCCAAGGCCCCTCACCATCGTTGAGCAGAAAATAGACAGGCATGGCTTCCAATCACTGGGTCGCGGGTTTCGCACATTGGCGATACGGTTGGCCGATGACTACCGGGGCGCCTCTCAAAATCAGCGACATCACCGACAAGGTGCGGTGGAGTGATCAAGTCTATGGACTTGGGAGCCGTGAGGCTCCGATGCTAACCTTCGCGCGGAAAAACCAAGGCACGCTCAAGCCCGGAAAACAGCCGACCACATATACGAAGACGGTGTTGTCCAAGGTCGATTGGAAGACCGACTTCATCGTCCAGTACATACCGATATCCACGCCGGACCCGCGTCAGCCTGAGCTCGTGGGCAAGCTGGTTTCAATGGTCTCGATCTACCCCGTGGAAGGCCCATCACGCAGCTTCGTCGATCCCGATAAGGAGGTCGCGTGGGATATCGACCGATGGCCCGACGCAGTGATGATGCGGGAGGTCTTTTGGTTCGTGGACCCTCCCGTTCTCAAGAATATCATCTCGCCTGAACTGTTTGGCCCAATGACTTCCAACTCTCGCAACAGGCTCGGTGAGCCGGGGCCTGAGCTCTACCAGGCCATCAAAGACATGGAAATCGTGCCGGTCCTCGACCTCTATCGGTCCGAGACTGCGCTGAACTACTTGAACGGTGTGGTGGCTCAAAATTCGTCCATGCAGGTCGTCGCCAACCGACGCACGGGAAAGGCTGGGTATGTCTATGCCCTGTCGCTCAAGGAGCATCCGGGCTTGCTCAAGATTGGATCAGCGTTCGATCCTCAAGTTCGCGCTCTCAACATGAGCACGGGCATTCCGACCGACTTCGTGATTGAGGATGCGGTGCTGTTCGAAGACTGCCGCACTGCTGAGCGCGCGATCCACACCGTGCTGGTCGGGGACCGACACGGACCCGACAGAGAGTGGTTTAGGTGTGATCCCAGTCGCTTCCGCGACATCGCGCTGAAAACACCGGGCGCGATCTAGAACCGCAAATAACCACCCACAGCAGGCTTTCGTCACATCCGATAGCGCATCAAAACTTCACCCGATCCCATAGTGATCCGCCAGGGCCTGCAGCGCCTGTTTCAGGACGGTCTTGCCCTGGCGACGGCGTAGGCCGAGGCCCGTTTCCGCCAGTTGCAGGCTGTCGCCGTGGATGCAGATGCGGGTCAGGATGGGGCGAAGGCGCGGGCCGACGGCGGTCAGCGCCTGTTCGACGCGGCGGGCGGCGGACAGGGTGCGGTCGGTCGGCTCCATCCGCGCGGCGGTTCCCGAGCCTGAGGTCGGCAGGGCGTCCCAACGCATGGTGAGCGACGCGCCCTTCGTCGCCTGTTCCGCCTCGCGCCGCAGCCGTTCGCCGGCGGCGGCCTCGGCCGGGGTCAGCCAGGGGCGACCGGACGCATCCTTGCGCCGCGCCAGCCAGGCGATAGGGCTTTCGCCCAGATTGGCGCGCGCCCGGACCATGCGGCCGTCCGGCTGCATCAGGTCGCGCTGGCCCGCCACGAAGCCGGGACGGCCGGGGGCGGGGGACGGCGTAGGGTCCGGCTGGGCGCGTCCCGACCAGCCGCCGCCGGGCCGCACGCGCAGGCCGGGCTGGTCGATCAGGGCGCGAAACTCGGTCTCGGTCAGGGTCAGGCTGATGCGGCTGCGGCGATCCGGCGACAGACGCAAGGCATAGGCGCCGTCCTCGGCCGACAGCCAGGCGCCGGGCTTGGCCATCAGATCGCGCGCGCGTTCCAGAAGCCGGCTCATTGCGGCAGCTCCAGACGGGGCGACTGATAAAGGCCCTGGATGCAGCCCTCCAGGTCGTTCATCAGATCGTCGATGCCGCGCTGTTCGCGCTCGTCCTCGACCCAGCGGCAGGCGGCGCCGACGCTGGCGCGATTGACGCCGAAGACGTGTCCGACCCGCTCCATCGTCCAGCCATAGGCGACATGCGACAAATACATGGCCAGCCAGCGCGGGCGGGCCGCGCGCGGGTTCATCCGGCCCCGCCCGGTCATCTGCGACGGATGGGCGCCCGTGCGCGCCGCGATCAGATGAATGGCCAGCCCGGCCTTGACCTGATCCTCCTCGGTGACCGGCACCCTGTATTCCTCCAGCACGAAACGTCTCCCTCTCACGAACTCTCGACGCCGGCATCATAGGCGGCTGCGACGTCGAGATAGGAATATCATCCTACTGTGCGCCAAAATCGGTCGTGGCGGCTTAACCGCCTTGAGGTTGCGGGCAGCACGTCGTGCGTGAGGGAGGTGAGAGGACGGGCGGTCTGTCGGCCGAAACACGGGGCGCGGGTCCAACATGGTTAATAAATTTCGAATCGTTGACACCAGCCTCTCGACGCCGATTCGCAAATCAGCCTAGATTCGCCTCAATTGGATGGCGTTAACCCTTCTTAAGGTTTTCACGTCTTAACTTGCGAACAAGGTTACCCGGCCGTGTGTCAGGGTGGTTACCGCAAAGCTTTTGCCTGGAGGGGCACGTATGCGCGTCCTGTTGATTGAAGACGATCACGCAACCGCCCAAAGCATCGAACTGATGCTGAAGTCGGAAGGCTTCAACGTCTATACGACGGACCTGGGCGAGGAAGGCATCGATCTGGGCAAGATCTATGACTACGACCTCATTCTTCTTGACCTGAACCTGCCGGACATGAGCGGCCTGGAAGTCCTGCGCCAGCTGCGCGTCGGCAAGGTCAACACCCCGGTCATGATCCTGTCGGGCAGCCACGAGATCGAAACCAAGGTCAAGACCTTCGGCGGCGGCGCCGACGACTACATGACCAAGCCCTTCCACAAGGACGAACTGATCGCGCGCACCCACGCCGTGGTCCGCCGCTCCAAGGGTCACGCCCAGGCGATCATCCACACCGGCGAGATCGCCGTGAACCTGGACGCCAAGACGGTCGAGGTGAACGGTCACCGCGTCCACCTGACGGGCAAGGAATACCAGATGCTGGAGCTGCTCTCGCTCCGCAAGGGCACCACCCTGACCAAGGAAATGTTCCTGAACCACCTGTACGGCGGCATGGACGAGCCCGAGCTGAAGATCATCGACGTCTTCATCTGCAAGCTGCGCAAGAAGCTGGCCACCGCCGCCGACGGCAAACACTATATCGAAACCGTCTGGGGCCGCGGCTATGTCCTGCGCGACCCGGCCGAGGGTGTTGTCACCGTCGCCGCCTGATCGACCTTCGATCCGCGATTTCGAAACGCCCGCCGGTGACGGCGGGCGTTTTGCGTTGGGAGCCTACTGACGCTTGGCCGGCATGTCGCGGCCGCCCTGGTGCAGGACCAGGCCTTCGACGGCGCCGGCGGCGTTGCGGGTGAAGGTGATCTGGGCGTCGACGGCGGTCAGGTAGAAGGCGTCCTCAGCCTCCGCCGTCAGTGCGAAGGCCGGCTGGCCGGTGGCCTGGGCCATCAGCTTGCCGTCCACGACCGAGATCGTCAGGGCGAAGGTCGGGGCCAGATTGTAGACGCCCTCATAAGCCTTCAGCACCTCGGGCGAGAGGGCGACGGCGCGGCGTTCGCTGGGCAGGGTGACGGTTCCGCCGCGCGCCAGGGTGACCAGGGCCAAGCCCAGCTTGTCGGGCGCCTCGCCGTTCAGATTGCCCAGGACGATGACGGCGGTCCGGTCGCCAGGATCATAGGCCATATAGGTGTTGAAGCCCTCGATGGCGCCGTTGTGCCAGACCAGACGCTTGCCGTCGGCCTCGGACACCATCAGCCCCATGGCGTAGCCGTTGCGGACCGGCGTGGTCAGGGCGGTCATCGACTGGGCGTTCAGCAGCCGGCCGCCGAACAGGCCCTGTTCCCACTTCAGCAGGTCGTGGGTGGTCGAATACAGGGCGCCGGCTCCGGTCGGGATGGTCATGTCCACATAGTCGGCGTTGACGACGCCGTCGGCGCCCGGCGCATAGCCCGAGGCCCGGCGGGGCAGGATCACGTCGTGGCGGTCATAGCCGCTGTCGCTCATGCCCAACGGCTGGAACAGATTGGCGGCGACGAAGTCGGCGTAGGTCTGGCCGCTGGCCGCCTCGATGATGGCGCTGAGCAGCACATAGCCCGAGTTGGAATAGGCGAACCGGGAGCCTGGCGCGAAATCCAGCGGACGGTCGCGGAACCGTGCGATCAGCTGCGGCAGCGTCGCGGGCCGGGTCTTCTGGGCCTCGAAGTCGGAAAAGGCGGTGAAGTTGGGCACGCCCGCCGTGTGGCTGAGCAGATGGCGCGGGGTGATCGCGTCCCAGGCGGCCGGGGCGTCGGGCAGCCAGGTCTTGATCGGCGCATCCAGATCCAGCTTGCCCTGCTGGTTCAGCAGCATGACCGCGACGGCGGTGAACTGTTTCGACAGCGAGCCCAGGCGGAACTTCACATCACCGTCGTTGGGGATGTTCCATTCGCGATTGGCCAGGCCGTAGCCCTGATCCAGAAGGATGCGGCCGTCGCGAGCGACCAGGACGGCGCCGGAGAAGGCGTCGGCGTCGCTGGAGGCGCGGATCACCTGGTCCATGCGCGCCACGTCCTGGGCGGCGGCCGGGCGGCTGGCCAGCGGACTGAGCGTGAGGGCCAGGGCGCTGGCGGCCAGCAGCAGGAGGACCGGACGGCGGCGGGCGAGGAACGAATGAGGCAAGGGGCGGTCTCCTGAACGCGTCACGCTAACGCTTTCAAAGAGAGGCGGCGAGCGCGGCGTTCGGATGCAGGCGCCGCGTCCCTTTTTGTCAGGGCTGCGGAAAGGTCAGGGTCGCCTCCAGCCCGCCGCCGTCGGCGTTGGCGAGGGTCAGATGGGCGCCGGCGCGTTCGGCCATGCGGCGCGCGATGGTCAGGCCCAGGCCGGAGCCGCCGCTGTCGCGCGAACGGGACGGATCGAGGCGGTAGAAGGGCTCGAACAGTTTCTCCAACTGATCCGGCGCCACGCCGGGACCGTGGTCGCGCACGATCAGGCGGACCGCATGGTCGTCGCGCACGGCGCTGACGGCCGCATCGCCGCCGTGGCGGACGGCGTTGTCGATCAGATTGGTCAGGCAGCGACGCAGGGCCAGGGGGCGGGTCGGCACGACGGCGTTGCAGCCGTGAACGAACGCGACCGGCTGGCCCGCCTCGGCCGCGTCCTCGCAGATGGCGGATAGAAGCGCGTCCAGATCGACGGGCGTCACGGCCTCGACCGTGGTTTCGATCCGGGCCAGGTCCAGGCCTTCGCGGACCAGATGCTGCATGCCGGCCAGATCGTTGACGAACTGGGCGCGCAGGGTTTCGTCCTCGATCTTTTCGACGCGCAGCCGCATCCGGGTCAGGGGCGTCTGCAGGTCGTGGGCGACGGCGGCCAGCACGCGGGTCCGATCCTCGATCAGGGCCTTCAGCCGGGTCTGCATGGCGTTCAGGGCGGCGGCGGCCTCGCGCACTTCGCGCGCGCCCTCCTCAACGAGGGGCGGGCGGTCCAGATCGTGGCTGAGGGCGACGGCGCCCTGGGACAGGCGGTTCAGCGGACCGGCCGCCAGTCGCGACGCCATCCAGCCGGTCAGCAGCACCGCAGCCAGACCCGCAAACAGCAGGGCGGCGGCCTCGCGGCTGAGCGTCCAGGGGCGCGGAGCGGGCGGCAGGCTGATCGCCACCGGAACCGGCGCGCCATTGACCGGCCGCAGCACCAGGATGCGGCACCGCAGACGATCGGTCGCCGCGCCGCACGCCCCGGCCGAGGCCTCGAACGCCTTGACCGAAACACCGTCCACGCCCCGCCGCTTCAGGGCCTCTGCGACCGCATGGGTCAGCGACGGATCGGGCGCGCCCAGTCTTTGGCCGGCCGCAGCGGGCAGGCCGTCGGTCAGGCCGGCGGCGGGATCGTCGCTGGAGCCGGCGAGATCCACGATCCGCTCGGCGGTGGTGAAGTCATGGGCCTGTGACAGGCGATGGCGATGGTTCAGGCCCAGGGCGGCGAAGGTGACCCCCGCCGCCAGCAGGGCGCCGACCAGCAGCAGCAGGAACAGCCGCGTGGTCTCGGCCTCGGCCCGGCCGTGGCGGGTTCTTACGCGCGCCCCCATCACGCCCGCCATGTGACGGGCCCCGCCAGCATATAGCCCAGGCTGCGCACCGTGCGGATCAGGGCCGGGGCCTTGGCGTCGTCGCCCAGCTTCTGGCGCAGGCGGCTGACCCTCAGATCGATGGCGCGGTCGTCGGCGTCGGCGACGGTGGACAGGGCGCGGATCCGCTCGCGCGACAGGGGCTTGCCGCCGTTCCTGACCAGGGCGTGCAGCAGGTCGAAATCGGCGCCCGACAGCGGGGCCAGCCGTCCGTCCGGCGCCGTCAGGGCCCGCGCGGCGATGTCCAGCGACCAGCCGGAGAAGTCGGCGTGTCGCCCCTCGCTCGTCGTCGCCTCGCCGCCGGTGCGACGCAGGACGGTGCGGATGCGGGCCACCAGTTCGCGCGGCTCGAACGGCTTGGCCATATAGTCGTCGGCGCCCATCTCCAGCCCCACGATCCGGTCGATGGGATCGCCGCGCGCCGTCAGGATGATGACCGGCGTCTTGGACGCCGCCCGAATGCCGCGACACAGCGACAGGCCGTCCTCGTCCGGCAGGTTCAGGTCCAGCACCACCAGATCGACCGGCCCGGCCTCCAGCGCCGCCTTCATCGCCCGGCCGTCGGCGGCCTTCACCGTGCGAAACCCGTGCTGTTCCAGATGGTCGGACAACAGGTTTCGGATCTCGCGGTCGTCGTCGACGACCAGAAGGACAGGGGCGGCGGGGGTCTGGGACATTGGCGTTCGGCGAGCGGGAAGAAGGGCGATCTGTCGTCCTGTCTCATGGCTAAAGCGCGGCGGATACAGTCGGACACAATTCTCTTCGCCGACGATACGCGGCGACACCGACCGGCCCCGAACCGGCCGGACGCGGGTCCGAAACAGTGACTGTCCGACACGAGGCCGGACGCCAAACACACAGAAAGACCCGCCATGAAGTCCTTCCGTTCCACCGCCGCCCACTCTTCAGCGATTCTGGGCGCCGCCGCCCTGGTGATCCTGACCAGCGGCGCAGCCTTCGCCGGCACGCCTTCGGCCCCGTCGTCGGGCGCTCACGCCCGCCCCGCCGCCTCCGCCCGTGCGCATCATCGGGTCAGCCACGCCCGCACCCACCGCGCCGTGACGCCTGCCAAGAAGAAGTAAGGCCCGACGCCTTGCTGGTCCTGCCGGCGTCCCCGGCCGGCAGGATCCCCGACACTCCTGAGACTTCGATTTTCAAAAGAAAGACATCGACATGAAATCCTTCCGCACCGCCGCCGCCGTTTCCGCCGTCGTCTTCGTCGCCCTGACCAGCGGCGCCGCCTTCGCCGGCACGACCCCGGCGCCCTCGACCGCCATGACCGCCCGTCCGGCCGCGACCGCTTCGGCGACGACCTCTGCGCCGTCGGCCCGCGCCCCGCGCGCGCATCGTCGTGGTCATCAAGCCCAGGCCCAGACCTCGGCCCAGACCTCAGTCCAGGCGCCGGCGACCGCCAAGAAGAAGTAAACCGGCCGCCCCCTCCGGTTCGCACAGGAACGCCCGGCTGTCGCAAGACGGCCGGGCGTTTCCGTATTCAGAAGCCTGTCGTCAGGCGGGGGTCTTGAAGCCCGCCGCGATGGCGGCCGCCATCGGATTGGGGTGGCCGAAGCTGTCGAAGGGCAGGGGCTTGTCCCGGCCGTCGTCCTTGTCGCCCTGGCGATACCAGCTGTCGGTGTCGCGCAGGCCCCAGACGGTGAAGGCGAACTGCTGGGCCTTGGGCAGGGCGGCGAAGGCCGAGGCCAGTTCGGTGACGCGGGCGCCTTGCGCCGCGATCCGGTCGGTCTGGCTGCGGAGGTCCAGCCGGTTTTCGGTGCGCAGGGTGCAGTCCAGCTCCGACACATGGATCGGCAGGCCGAACTGGCTGATCTCGCGCATATAGGCGGCGATGACGCCCTCAGGGATGTCGATCCACAGATGGGATTGCAAACCGAGGCCCTGCAGCGGACAGCCGGCCTTCAGCAGCCGCTCGACCAGTTTCAGGAACTGCGCGCCCTTGGCCGGCACGCTTTCCTGATTATATTCGTTGAGGAACAGCAGGGCCTGGGGATCTGCGATCCGGGCCTTTTCGAAGGCCCGCAGAATATAGCCGTCCTGACCGTATCGCGCCGACCAGTGGCAGTCGCGCATCCCCGACCCGTCGTCCAGGATCGGCTCATTGACCACGTCCCAGCTGCGGACCTTGCCGCGATAGCGGCCGGCGACCGTGGCGATATAGCCGTCGAAGGCGCGATCGAAGGCGGCGCCCGACAGGCCGGCGAAGGCCTCCTTGCCTTGCGCGTACCAGATCAGGGTGTGGCCATGCATCGCCATGCCCTCGGCCCGGGCGAAGGCGGCGATACGGTCCGAGCGGTCGAAGCTGGGCCGGTCCAGGCCGTTCGCCAGGATGTATTCCATCTTCATCTCCCACTCGGGCGTGAGTTGGGAGACGTTGGCGCGGGCCAGCGCGACCCAGTCCGGGTCGTCGATCTGGCTGGCCTTGATCGCCGTGCCGAAGGGCGCCGGGGCGATGGATTTCAGCGGAGGAACGCTGGGCGGCGACGGCTCCGCCGAGGCGAAGCGGTCGCAGGCGGCGAGCGCAAGAGGGGCGGCGAGGATGGCGCGGCGACTAAAGCCCTTCTCCCCTCGGGGGAGAAGGTGGCTCGCGGAGCGAGACGGATGAGGGGGCTGTATGGTCATCCCTGATCTCTCATCTCGAGGCCGGCTCCCCCCTCATCCGAGCCCTTCGGGCCCACCTTCTCCCCCGAGGGGAGAAGGGAAATCAGTCAGACCGCACGCTTCCGCAGGCCCAGCTCGTCGAAGGCGGCGGTTTCGCGCTTGGCCAGGGCGATCAGCTGGTTCAGGCGGGTGGTCTCGGCGACGTGCTCGAACTTCTTCAGTTCTTCGAAGGCGCCGGTCAGGGCGTCGCGGGCGCCGGCTTCCTCGGCGTCCAGCACCGACAGGTCGCCTTCGGCGGCGGCCTTCCTGGATTTCCAGCCGTTCAGATAGGCGCCCAGCATCATGCCGGCCTCGGCGTCCATGCGAGCGCGGTTGCGTTCGCCCTCGGCCTCGGCGTCCAGCACGGCGATGCGGAGTTCGGCGCCGGCGCGGCGTTCGGCGATCTCGGCCAGACGCTTCTGCAGCGTCTCGACCTCATAGTTGGAGATGCGGATCAGGGATTGGGCCCAAGCGGTCATCTAAATCATCACTCCCTGATCATGCCTTGGTTCAGGATTGCTTCCAGCCGGGTAAAGGAATCGGAAAGACGCGTCGCATCGTCCTTGTCCTGACCCAGAAAATCTTCGAGCGCGGGGTTCAGGGCGATGGCCCGGTCCACGATGGGGTCGGCGCCGGTGCGATAGGCGCCGATCTTGATCAGCTCTTCCATATTGGCATAGGCCGACAGGCACTGGCGGGCGCGCTTGTTCAGCTCGCGCTCGGGCGGGGTCTGACAGCCGGGCAGGGTGCGGCTGACCGACTTCAGCACGTCGATGGCGGGAAAGCGCCCGCGCTCGGCGATCTTGCGATCCATGACGATGTGACCGTCCAGAATACCGCGCACGGCGTCGGCGATCGGCTCGTCATGGTCGCCGCCGTCGACCAGCACGGTGAACAGGGCGGTGAT
Source organism: Brevundimonas sp. ASV9 (assembly GCF_016429195.1). Taxonomy (GTDB): domain Bacteria; phylum Pseudomonadota; class Alphaproteobacteria; order Caulobacterales; family Caulobacteraceae; genus Brevundimonas. The sequence continues at coordinate 14,428 of NZ_JAELUF010000042.1, read as the reverse complement.
TGGCGCCGCCGTCGTGCCGTCGGGCCGGATCGGGCCTGGACCGGCGCGCTCCAGCAGCTTGGGCAGTTCGGTGAAGACGGTGGGGGTGTAGCCCTTGGTGGTCGGGGGCTCGCCGGCCGCCAGCCCGATCTCGCGCTGGGCCATCGCAAAGCGCGTGACGCTGTCCATCAGGCACAGAACTTCGAGATCCTGGTCGCGCAGATATTCGGCGATGGCCATGGTCATATAGGCCGACTGACGGCGTTTCAGGGCCGGTTCGTCCGAGGTGGCGACCACGACGACGGCGCGTTTCAGCCCCTCTTCGCCCAGGGTCTCTTCCACGAACTCGCGCACCTCGCGGCCCCGTTCGCCGATCAGGCCGACCACGACGGCGTCGCAGGTCGCTTCCTTGGCCAGCATGGACAGCAGCACCGACTTGCCCACGCCCGAACCGGCGAAGATGCCCAGGCGCTGGCCCCGGCAGGTGGTGGTGAAGACGTCCATGGCCCGCACGCCCAGGTCCAGCCGCTCGCCGACCCGGCCGCGCGAATGGGCGGGCGGGGGCGGGGCGCGCAAGGGATAGGGGGCGGGGCCTTGCGGTAGCGGCCCCTTGCCGTCGATCGGCTGGCCGAAGGCGTCGATGATGCGGCCCAGCCAGGCGGTCGTCGGGCGCACGCTGGCGGCCTGGTCGATGATGCGGATGTCGGCGCCGGGGGCCACGCCCTCGACCGGACCGAAGGGCATCAGCAGGGCCTTGGAATCGCGAAAGCCGACGACCTCGGCGGGCAGGGGATCGTGGCCGCGTCGACCGATCTCGGCCCGGGCGCCGACGGCGAGGCGCGACAAGCCGCCGCGCGACTCGATCAGCAGGCCCGACACGCCCGCGACCTTGCCGGTCACGACCAGCGGATCGATCGCTTCGACGGCGGCGACGAGATTGCGCAAAAATCAGACCCCAGGAACAGGCCTAACAGATGCGGCAACGTGGTTAACGACCGATGAAGCGCTGCTGGAAGGCGGGGGATAAGACAGCGATTATTGCGTCTCGATTGCAACTCAAGCGGGCAACGATTTTTCAACTAATTAGAGGGCTAATCTTGCAACCGAGGCGGGCGGGGGCCGGCCGATAGCGAAGAGGTTGCAACCTATGTTCGCGCGTAAACCGAAGTCATCGGACATGCAGGATAGGCTGATCGATCTGGACGGCAAGATGGCCGCCATCGGTCGGTCGCAGGCGGTGATCGAGTTCAACCTGGACGGCACCATTATCGACGCCAACCAGAACCTTCTGACCACGATGGGCTATAGCCTGGATGAGATCCGGGGCGCCCACCACAGGACCTTCATGGACCCGGCCGAGGCGGCTTCGCCCGACTACGCCGCCTTTTGGCGCGAGCTGAATGCGGGACAGTTCTTGGCGCGCAAGTTCCGCCGCCTGGCCAAGGGCGGCCGCGAGGTTTGGCTCCAAGCGTCCTACAATCCTGTGTTCGGCCCTGACGGGCGGCCAGCTAAGGTCATCAAACTGGCCATAGACATCACCGCCGACGAGCAGGAGGCCGCGCGCCGCGAGGCCGAACGGGTCGAGGCGGAAAGCGCCCAGACCCTGCTGGTCGACGCCCTGGCAGGCGTGCTGAACAAGCTGTCGGCCGGCGACCTGACCGCGCGGATCGATGCGCCGGTGAAGGGCGACCATGTGCGGGTGCGCGACGATTATAATGCGGCGGTTGAAAGCCTGCGCCAGACGATGGGCCAAGCGCTGCGGGCCGTGTCGGGTCTGAGGGGCGGGGTGGGCGAAATCTCCAGCGCGTCCGACGACCTGTCGCGCCGCACCGAACAGCAGGCCGCCAGTCTGGAAGAAACCGCCGCGGCGCTGGACCAGATCACCGCCACGGTGAAGCGCAGCGCGGACGGCGCCAAACAGGCCTCGGCTGCGGCCCTGGGCGCTCGCGCCGAGGCGGACCGGTCGGGCGAGGTGGTGCGCCAAGCGATCGCGGCGATGGACGGGATCAAGCGCAGCTCGACCCAGATCAGCGACATCATCGGCGTGATCGACGAGATCGCCTTCCAGACCAATCTGCTGGCCCTGAACGCTGGGGTCGAGGCGGCGCGGGCGGGCGAGGCGGGGCGCGGCTTCGCCGTCGTCGCCTCCGAAGTGCGGGCGCTAGCGCAGCGCTCGGCGGAAGCCGCCAAGGAGATCAAGACCCTGATCACCACCTCCGGCCAGGAGGTGGCGCAAGGGGTCAAGCTGGTCGACGAGACCGGCGCGGCCCTGTCGGCGATCGCGGTCAAGGTGGCGGAGATGGACGCCCTGGTCAGCGAGATCGCCGCATCGGCTCAGGAACAGGCGACGGGGCTGAGCCAGGTCAATACGGCCGTCAACCAGATGGACCAGGTGACCCAGCAGAACGCGGCCATGGTCGAACAGACGACCGCCGCCGCCATGAGCCTGAAGTCCGAAACCGAACAACTGGCCCTGCTGGTCGAACGCTTCGAGACGGGCGAAGCGCCGGTTCAGGCCCGCATCCATGACCTGTCGCAGGCCGCCGCCCCCGTCCCCCTGGCCCGCGAACGCGCCCGCATCCGGGCCTTCGCCAGCGGCGGCGCGGCCGCGGCGGCATCGAACGCGGGCTGGGAAGAGTTCTAGGGCGCGCTCGGCTCCAGCTCGATTTTCGCCTCCCGCGTCGTCGCAATGGCGCCGCCCGAGGCGGCGACGATGGCGGCGATGGCGAGCCATTGCTGGCCGGTCAGATGCTCGTGCAGGATCACAAGCCCGGCCAGGGCGCCGACGGCCGGCTCGGCGCTGAGCACCACGCCGAAGGTGCGTTTGGGGATGCTGCGCAAAGCGACCATCTCCAGCGAATAGGGCAGGGCGCTGGAGAAGATCGCCACCGCCACGCCCGCTAGGATGATGGCGGGGTTCAGCAAGGCGGCGCCCGCATGGGCCACGCCAAATGGCACGACGACCATGGCGGCGACGCTCATGCCCAGCGCCACCGACTGACCGGCGTGCAGGTGCGACAGCCGCTTGCCGAAGACGATATACAGCGCCCAGCACAGGCCGGCGAAGGCCGCCAACGCCATGCCGACGGGATCCAGCGCGCCGGCCCCGGCCTTCAGCGGCAACAGCAGGCCCAAGCCGACGACCGCCAGGCCGATGCAGGCGAAATGGATGGGCTTGCGCGAATGGATCAGGGCCAGGGTCAGGGGGCCCATGAACTCGATGGCGATGGCCAGACCCAGCGGAATGGTGCGCAGGGCCATGTAGAAGCTGAGGTTCATCGCCCCCAGCACGACGCCATACAGCGCAATGGCGCCCAGGTCCGCGCGGGTCAGGCGGAACCGCCAGGGCCGGAAGACGGCGACCAGCAAAAGGGCTGAAATCCCGACGCGATAGGCCGAGGTCCCCTCCGCCCCGATCACCGGAAACAGCGTCTTGGCGAAAGAGGTGCCGCACGCCAGCGTCACCATGCCCGCAAACAGCGCCAGATAGGGGATCAGCCGCGCCGCCAGCGGCGAGTTCAGATGTGTTTTCAGGGCCAGCGACGTCATGGCGTAAAGCTAGCGTAACGCCGCTTGCGCTTCCCGGCGAATTTCCGCTTGAATGCGACGGATATCGTCACTGGAGGTCCCATAATGACGAATTTCGTCACGCTCGACGATTTCGACCATAAGCTGTTGATGCGGGTCCGGCGCAACAATCTGGAGCCGGCGCGAGTGACGGCCGAGGCGGTAGGCCTGTCGGAGTCCGCCGTCCTGCGCCGCTTGCGTCGCCTGCGGGCTGAGGGCGTCATCGCCGCCGACGTCGCCGTGATCGATCCGGCCCGGGTCGAGCCGCGCATCGTCCTGCATGTCCAGGTTGAGATGAACACCCAGGATCGTAAAGTCATGGAGGCGTTCCAGCGCGCCATGAAGGCCAGCCCGGAGGTCCAGGGCTGCTGGGACGTGACGGGCGAGACCGACTATCTGCTGACCGTCGCCGTCCGCTCCATGCAGGACTACGAGGCCTTCGGCATCCGCGAACTGGTCCCCGAAAAGGGCGTGCGGGGCTTCAAGAGCATGATCGTCATCCGCGAGGTCGTCGGCTTCGATCCGGGGCGCGCTGTGCTGGAGCGCTAGGTCGCCGGGGCCTCGACCACCAGGATCGCGCCGACGTCTTGGGTTCGGTTCTCGATCGTGCCGCCGATCTGGCGGACCAGGCTGTCGATGACGCGCATGCCCAGGCTGCGGTCGCTGCGGGCGGCGATCAGGTCGAAGCCCTTGCCCTGGTCCGCCACGGTGACGGTCAGGCGGCCGTTGGCGATGCGGCCGGTGACCGAGATGCCGCCGCCCTCGGGGCCATAGGCGTATTTGATGGCGTTGGTGACCAGCTCGTTGACGATCAGACCGAGCGGGATGGCGATGTCGGCGCCCAGCGGCGCATCGGACGCCTCGCAGGTGACGACATGGCGGTCGCTGCCAGCGTCGATGGCCTCGCACAGCTGGCACAGGAAGTCGGACAGGATCACGGTCTGGACGTCGGCTCCGCGCCACAGCTGATCATGGACTTCGCTGATGGCCTGGATGCGCGATCCAGCCGTGGCCAGGGCGGCGCGCACCTCGTCGGAGGCCGCGCCGCGCGCCTGCATCGACAGCAGGCTGGAAACCAGCGACAGGCTGTTCTTGACCCGGTGGCTGACCTCTCGCGTCAGCAGGGCCTGATGCTCGATGGCGGCCAGAAGCCGCTGCTCGGTCTGCTGGCGGGCGATGGCGGCGCCGACGACGGCGGCGAAGGCGTCCAAGAACAGGGCGTCACGGGCGTCGAACTGGCCCTCGTCTGGACTGTCGACCTCCAGCACGCCCCAGGGTTCGCCGTCCAGCTCGGGCCGGATCAGGACGTTGATGGCGCGCCGCACGCCGTGATCGGCCAGAAGCCTGGGCGTATGAAACCGCTGCTCGTTCTCCAGATGGTTTGATAGCAGCGGCTTGCCGGTCTGGAAGGCGTAGCCGGCCGGCGAATCCAGTTCGACGCTCAACGAGGCCTGGCCCTCGACCGGCCCGGTCCAGCCGACGCCGGCGATCAGCACCAGCCGGTCGCGCGCCTCGTTGTGGATCAGCACCTTGGACAGCGGCGTCTCAAGCCCGTCGGCGCAGACCGCACAGGCGGCGTCCAGCAGGGCCTGACGGTCGCGCTCGCGCAGGGCCACCTCGCCGAAGCGCGCCAACAGCGACTGCTGCTTCAGGCGATAGCGCAGCTCATCGGCGGTGGAGCGGGTTTCGGCGGCCGGCGCATCCTCGATCTTGGGCGCGACCGGGGCGTCCATCCGGATCTGGGTTTGGGCGGCCGTATCCGCGTGCACCTCCGCGACCAGTTCGGCGATTTCCGGTGTCAGGCCGGTGTCGGAGAGCGGACGGGTATGAGGCAAGGACGGAAATCTCGGTTCGCGCGACGGCGACATATAGGCTGACATAGCCGCTCTGAAAGGTTTGCGCAGAAATCATCGCGCGTCACCCCCTGTGCCGGTGGCGAGCGCCAACGACGTCCTTGATCGGTCCGCCCTCCGATCCCTGCGGCGCTACAGCGTTCGCTGGAAGAAGCCGACGATCTCGCGATTGAGGTCCTTGTGAAAATCGGCGCGGTCGAAGCCCGGCGTCGGGGTGCAGATCTGCGGCGCCTCGGCCGCCAGGGCCGGAGCGCAGGGCGGCAGGAAGTCGTAATGACCTGCGCCTTCGACGCGGTGATACTCGGGTGCGGCGCCCAGGCGATCGCGGATCGGCTCGACGTTGTAGGGCGCGGGCAGAATGTCGTCGGCGCCCGCCTGCCACAGCTGGACCGGAATGCGCACGGCGACGAGGCTTTCTGTCGTAAAGGAGAAACCCAGGGCCGGCGCGGCGATGACGGCGACCTTGATCCGGTCGTCCTTCGCACGCGGACGCCAGGTCGACAGGTCGATCCCCATCGCGTCCAGCAGGCGGCAGGCGAAGAAACCGGGATGGGCCTGGCAATGGTCGCCGATGGCCGCCGCGTCCGAGACCCCGCCGATGGCCGAGGTGACCGTGAAGCCCCCCGCCGAGAAGCCAAAGGCGCCGATGCGGTTCGGATCGACGGCGACGCCGCCCGGCCGCGCGGACCAGTCGCCGGTCATATAGTCGATCAGGCGGCTGAGCTGAGGCGCGCGATTGGTCAGTTGGGTGGAGCGGCTCATGTCGCGGTAGTTGTCGCCGGGATGGGTCAGGGCGGCGACCACGAAGCCGGCGTCGGCCAGGGCTCTGGCGGTGTCGGCATGGCTGCGGAAACCGCCGCCGTTGCCGTGCGAAATGACGATCAGGGGCGCGGGCCGGCCATCGGCGGGACGCGCCGGCAGCCAGACGCCGGCCTCGACCGCCCCGTCCGGTCCGCCGGGAAAGGTGAAGACCTGGTCGGGCGCCAGCGGATCGGTCTGGGCGCGCGCCGGGCCTTGGGCTTGTGGCGCGGTCGCCTGCACGGGCGAGGCGGCGCCGGCCAGAAGCATCAGGGCCAGGCCGAAGCCGGCGATCAGGTTTTGGGGCGATGAGCGATGGGGCATGTCGGTTTCCGTTTGTCGAGACGACCCGCTGTTCGGGGCAAGACCGAGCGAGCGCCAGCCGCATTTCGCCAATGGGCGAACGGGTGCGTGGACGGGCGAAGGGTTCGACGATAGTGGGCTGACGAGGGAAGGGACGATGACGCAGAACGCCGCTGACAGACTGAATACGCCGCGCGCCTGGGCCGTCGATCTGGCGGCCTGCGCCCTGACGGGGGCGGTGTTGGGCGCGGTCGGTCCCTTCGGCAGCTTCTTCAATGACGGGCTGGCGGTGCGGATCGGCTATTGGACGGCGGTTTTGGTGATCAGCGGCGCGGTGTTCGGCGCTGCGATCCGCTGGGCCTGGCCCAGGATGCGCCGCAGACGCGCGCCCTTGCGGTTCTGGCTGCCCATCCTGATCGTCGTCGCCAGCGGGCCGACTGCCGTGATCAGCCGGATCATCGCCCTGGTCCTGTGGCCCGGCATTCGCCAACGTGTCGGCTGGGTCGAATGGTATGGACAGGCCCTGCTGATCGGGGCCGTCTATGTGGCGCTTTACGCCCTGTTGCGGATGCGGACGTCCGCTGCGGCGACGCGAGCGGGTGAAGGCGATCCGGGCTTCGCGCGCACCTTGCCCACGGGGGTGGGTCGCGAGCTGATCTGCCTGCAGATGGAGGACCATTATGTGCGTGTGCACACGACGCGAGGGTCGCAACTTGTGCTGATGTCGCTGTCGCAGGCCGTTTCAGGATTGAAGGGCGTCGAGGGGCTTCAGACCCATCGCTCGTGGTGGGTGGCGCGCGCGGCCATCGTCGGGGTCGTCGAGGACGGCCGCAACCTGCGCCTGGCCTTGACCGGCGGTCTGACGGCGCCGGTGTCGCGCGCGCGGGTGGCCAATCTGCGGGCCGCCGGCTGGCTTTAGGTCAGGGGTTCTGACGGTCGTTCGCAGAAATCATCGCGCGTCACCCCTTGCGTGGGGCGGCGAGGCCTTATCTGTTGTGCGCCAGCATTCGAGGAGACCTTTTCCATGACCGACTTCAGCTATGACGCGTCCCGCCACCTGAAGAAGGGCCGGGGCAAGGTCTATGACTCGATCGTCGACACCATCGGCGACACCCCGATCGTGCGGCTGCCGCGCCTGTCGGCGGAATACGATACCAAGGCTACGGTGCTGGCCAAGCTGGAGTTCTTCAACCCCATCGCCTCGGTCAAGGACCGGATCGGCGTGGCCATGGTCGAGGCGCTGCAGGAGGCGGGCAAGATCGATCAGGACACGGTGCTGATCGAGCCGACCAGCGGCAACACCGGCATCGCCCTGGCCTTCGTGGCGGCGGCCAAGGGGCTGAAGCTGACGCTGTGCATGCCCGAAAGCATGTCGATCGAGCGGCGCAAGATGCTGGCCCTGCTGGGCGCGCGGCTTGAACTGACGCCGGCCGAAAAGGGGATGAAGGGCGCGATCGCGCGGGCGCAGGAGCTGCTGGAGACCACGCCGAACTCGATCAGCCCGTCGCAGTTCGAGAACCTGGCCAACCCCGCCATTCACCGGGTCACGACGGCCGAGGAAATCTGGAACGACACGGCCGGGGCGGTGGACATCGTCGTCGCCGGCGTCGGCACCGGCGGCACCATCTCGGGCGTGGGCCAGGCGCTGAAGGCGAAGAAGGCGTCGGTGCAATTCATCGCCGTCGAGCCCGAGGCCTCTCCGGTGCTGTCCGGCGGCGCGCCCGGCCCGCACAAGATCCAGGGCATCGGCGCCGGCTTCGTGCCCGCCATCTATGACCCGTCGGTGGTCGATGGGGTCGAGCAGGTCTCCAACGACGACAGTTTCGACATGGCCAGAAAGGCTGCGCGGGTCGAGGGCATCCCCGTCGGCATCAGCTCGGGCGCGGCCCTGACCGCCGCCTTCCGCATCGCCGCGCGCGAGGAGAATGCGGGCAAGACCATTGTGGTGATCATCCCGTCCTTCGCCGAACGCTACCTGTCCACGGCCCTTTTTGAAGGGCTTTGAAGGGAGCGTGATTCACGCTTTTTGACGCCGCCGCCGCGCGGCTTCGTCAAAAAACGATCAAGCTCCAAGCGGAGCCTTTAGGCCGTTCGCGTGTTCGATATCGGACGCGCGTGCGGCTCCGCTTGGGATGAGGGGCGACGCGCGGCGGATCAACAACGCCGGAGCGTTTCATGCCTGTCGCCGCCCTTCGCCTGATCGCCGTCGCCGGGGTCTCGGCCCTGGCGCTCGCCGCCTGTTCCAACAATGACGACAAGGTGGCGGTCGATCCGTCGATGTCGCCCGAGCAACAGGCCGCCGCCGCCGCCAACACCCCCGTCACCGCCCAGCCGCGCCAGATCCGCAATGTGCCGGTGAATGTGCAGGACGTGACCGACGTGGGCGCCACGGTCCGGGTCAAGAACGTCGATCTGGCCGAAGACGCGACCATTCTGGACGTCAGCATCTCGTTCGCCAGCGACATGACCAACAGCGTCCAGATGGCGTCCGAGGCCACCTATGTCGAACTGCCGAACGGCCAGAAGCTGCGTCTGAAGCCGCCCGAGGGCAATCCGTACATGACCATCGCCAAGGGCGACACGATGAACGGCCGGCTGGTCTTCATGGGCGCGGTGCCGGCCGGGGTGAACCAGATCTCGGTGGTGTTCAACGAAGGCTCGACGTCGGACAGCATCATTGGTCCGTTCCTGCGCATGACCATTCCGCTGACCGCCCAGGCCGCCCAGAACCCGACGAGCGGAGCGGTCGGATGACGGGACGACACGCGCCCGCCATGGCGGCGGCGCTGTTGGCCGCGGGTCTGACGCCTTGCGTCGCCTCGGCCCTGACGGTGCGGCTGATGAGCGGCAGCGCCATCGGCCTGCGCTCAACCTTCGAAAAGGACATGGCCGCGCCCCGGTCCACCTTCGCCAAGGCGGGGCCCGACAGCGCGCTTGAAAGCGTGTTCGTCTCGTCCGAGGTCGCGCCCGAACGGGTCGAGACGACCCGCAGCCTGCTGAGCGAACTGAACGCGCGACGCACCGACGGGGTGATCGTGATCGACCTGCCGGCCGATGTTCTGTTCGACTTCGACAAGGCGACGATCCGGCCGGACGCCGAGCCGGCCCTGACGCGGGCGGCGGAACTGCTGAAAAGCTATCCGCAGGCCCAGGTCAGCATCGGCGGCCATACCGACGCCAAGGGCGACGACGCCTATAACGAAGGCCTGTCGCTGCGCCGCGCGCGGGCGGTGGCGGCGCGGCTGCAACGCGAGGCCGGACGCACCCTGGGCGCCGAGGGTTTTGGCGAGCGCAGGCCCGTGGCCCCCAACGTCAAGCCGGACGGCTCCGACGATCCCGACGGGCGTCAGAAGAACCGCCGTGTCGAGATCCGCATCACCCCGCGCGCGGGAGGCTGAACATGGCCTTGATCCCTTGCCCCGCCTGCGGGCGTCAGGTGTCTGAGGCGGCGGTCGCCTGTCCCAACTGCGGCCATCCGATCGCGGGCGACGCAGCGCGACCATCGGGCACGTTCAAGTAGGCTCTGACGCGGCCCGAGGCGGTCAAGAGCGGGATCACCGTTCTGGGCGTCTTCGTCGCCGCGCCGTGGATCGCGCGGGTGCTGGCGGTCGTCGCCTTTGTGATTCTGGCCATCGTGGTGGTGGTCAACAAGAGCTGATCCGGCTCACGCCCGGTTAACCGCTCGCTCCTAAGGTGGGGGGATGGGCGATCTGGCAGCCATGATCGGGGAAGAGGCGACGCCGCCGCCGCTGCGTGCGCGCCGGGCGCTGCTGAAGCGTCTGGCCGACGTCGTGTCCCTGCCCGCCAGCCGGATCAACGCCTTCGAGCGGGCGGTGACGGGCGACCTGCTGGTCGAGATGCTGCGGCTGGCCTCGCACGATGAGCGCAAGCGCGTGGCCGCGCGTCTGGCGCCGCTGGCCGAACTGCCCAACAGCGTGGCGCGCATCCTGTTGCGGGACGATCCGGATATCGCCGGCCTGCTGATCGAACAATGCGCCTCGCTGAGCGATGCGGACATCGTCGGCTGTGCGCGCGACGCCAGTTTCGAACACCGGATGCTGCTGGCGGTGCGCCGGGGCCTGTCGGAGATCGTGACCGAGACCCTGTTCTCCTTTGGCGAGATGGAGGTGATCGAGGCGGTGCTGCGCAACACGACCGCGCGCCTGTCTCAGCTGGGCATCGAGACGGTGGTGGGCCTGAGCCGCCAGTCGCCGGGCTTGTGCAGCCCCCTGCTGAAGCGACCCGAGCTGAGACCGTCGGGCGCCTATGTCATGTTCTGGTGGTGCGCGCCCGAGGATCGCCGCACCATCCTGCAACGGTTCGCCGTGTCGCGCGAAGTCATGCAGGAGGCGTCCGAAGACGTTTTCGCCATCGCCAATGACGAAAGCTGGTCCGATCCTGTCGCGCGCAAGGCGCTTCAGTTCATCGAGCGCCGCCAGCGCAATCGCGCCGCCATCCAAAAGAGCCCGTTCGACAATCTGGAACACGCCGTCATGGTCGCCGCCAGCGACGGCCTGACGCGCGAGACGGCGTCCGAGATCGCCTTCCTGGCGGGGATCAAGCCGCTGACGGGGGCCAAGCTTCTGGGCGATCCCGGCGGCGAGCCGCTGGCGATCCTGTGCAAGGCGACGGGGATGTCGCGTGTCGATCTGACCCATCTGTGGCGCTCGATGCGGCGGCCCGAGACGACGGCGGATGGCAGGATCCATCCAGACTGGGAGCGTGTGCAGATCACCTATGAAATGCTGGCCGTCGATCGCGCCCAGACGGTGCTGCGTTACTGGAACTGGTCTTTGTCTTCGGCCCTGACGCCCACGCTGTTGCGCGCCATTCGTGACGGGGAGGATGACGCCGTCGATGAATATTCGGCGCCGGAGCGGGCGGCGATGATGGTGCTGGCCGAAGACTTCGGCCGCTAGCTCTGATCACTAAAGCCGAATGCATAGACGTGCATATCGCACCGCTTATACGCGTGTTTGCTTTCACGGCGAAACAACTCTATGACGCTATTGGGGTCGTTCGGTTGGAGAATCAGCCGAACTCAATAGATCAGGAAAGCGAAGCCGATAATGGAAGATAAGCCCGAACTGCTAGAGATGACCGCAGACATCGTGTCGGCCTATGTCGGCAATAACTCGGTCTCCGCAGAGGCCCTGCCTGCGCTTATCGCCAATATTCATGCCGCCTTGTCGGGTGTGTCGAACGGTCCGGTCGAGGCCGAACCTGAACCCAAGGAACCGGCGGTGCCGATCCGCAAGTCGATCGCGCCCGATTTCCTGATCTGCCTGGAAGATGGCCGCAAGTTCAAGTCGTTGAAGCGCCACCTGCGCACCAAATACGACATGAGCCCCGAAGAATACCGTACCAAATGGGGTCTGCCGAAAGACTATCCGATGGTCGCCCCGAACTACGCCAAGGCGCGTTCGGAACTGGCCAAGTCGATGGGCCTGGGCCAAGGCGGCCGCAAGCCCGCCCGCGCCGCCGGAACCCGCGCGAAGAAATAAGCCGAGCTTTTTCGGTCTGGAGACGCCCGCTTCCGACAGGAGGCGGGCGTTTTGCTTGGGGGCTTTGTGTGATGCCTTTCGGTTGCTCGCAGGCAGGCGGCCGAGGCGCTGGATGCCGCTAGCGACGTACCATATCGACTGTGCCGATAGGCCCGCCGATGGGCAGCAGACGGACCCTCAGATCGACCGCCCCGGCGAATCCCTGGCGTGTTCGATCTGTCAGGGTGAAGGTCATGCGCATGCCATTCCCGCCTGTCGCGATCACGAGCCTGCCGTTTCTGATCCGGCATTGGGCCGGTTCGGCATCAACTGTGCAGTTCAGCCGATCGCCTGACCGCGCCGTGATCGACAGCGGTTGAACGAATTGGCCGCCGTCTTTGGACTTGAAGGTTATCGTGCGTCCGTCGCCCTCGGCGGGCGTCATCCTGAGCGACCATTCGCCAATCACGTCACGACTGGTGATGGCAGGCGCCGTCTGTGCGATGGCTGCACCGCACACGAGCGACGACATCAAAATCGCCGATGCGACGATGTGGCGGTCTCTCATGGTCACCCTCCCAAGATTCACCGGCAGGATGTTCGGAGGTTGACCGCCGGTTTGCACGTGAATCTTCGGAAAGCCTAGATCGGCTCTCAAACAGGGTAGGGCTGTGTCGGCCGGACGACGTCCCACGAAGCAGGTCTGCCTCAGGCGTGCGCCCGTGCCGGGCCGCCCCCACCCGGTCGCTGCGCGACCACCCTCCCCCGCAGGGGAGGGAGAAATCCTTACTGCTTAAGCGGCCTGGGCGGTGCGGCGCATGCGCCAGAAGCGCAGGGTGCGCAGCGCTGCGTCGCGAGTCAGTTCGCCGTACATGCGGCCGTAGGCGGCGGCCTTGCCCATCGGGTTGTCCTCTGCCCCCAGGACGGCGACGGCGTAGGTCAGATAGACGGCGCGGTCCATGTCGGCCGCCTTGCAGACCACAGACAGGGCGTCCAGGTCCTTGCGTTCGACGATGCCGCGCGCGGTGTGGAAGTCGATGTCGGCCAGCTTGGACAGGGCGATCAGGAAGGGCGTGCGGCCGTTGGAGCGCAGGAAGCGGATCAGGGTCTGCGGCGTCAGCTGGCCGGCGGCCTGAAGCTCGTCGATATAGGCCAGGTTCTCGGCATAGTCGGCCGGCAGGGCGCCGTCGTCGGTGGCGACGCGGGTGCGGCCGGCCGCGAGCGCCGCCTCCAGCAGGGCCGGATCCATGCGCGCGTTCTGTTCCAGAATCTGGTGACGCAGCCGGGCCTCGACGACGAAATACATCTCGTTCAGCAGGTCGGCGGGCAGGCTCTGGCGCTCGACCGTGGCGGCGTGCAGGGCCGGATTGGCCTTGGCGCGCTCGATGGCGGTTTCGGAGGCGGCGCGCGACAGTTGGGCGCCGTCGTTGCGCAGCAGGGTGTTCAAGGTGTCGTCGTCGCCGTGCTCGACGATGACGTCGGAAACCGCCTCGGACACCGTCGCGCGGCCTGAGACGGCGCGCAGATGGCCCTGGCTGCGCTTGCGCACAACCTGGATCAGATCCTCGTCGGTCAGGACGGTGGAGGCGCGCAGAACCTGTTCGGCGACCTCGATCTCGTCGTCGGCGAAACGGCGGATCAGGCTGTGGGGGGCGTTGGGAGCCTGGGCGAAACGGGCGGCCAGTTCGGCGCGGACCGCGACCTCCATCTCTGCCGACAACTTGGCCAACACCGTGCCGTACAGCGCGGTTTCGTTTGCGTTGGGCGCCGGCGCGCCGAAGAAGTGGGCCGTCAGTTCGCGCAGCAGCAGACGACGCTTCTCGCTGGACTCCTCGCTGGCCAGGGCGATGAGTTCGGGCAGGCGCGAGCCCTTGATCTCGGCAGGTTCGATCACGGCGCGATCGCTCATGGCAGGTTGTCGGCTTCAGTCTGTGGCACGGCGCGCAGGGCGCCGTTGGCGTTGCGGATCAGGGCAGGCGGACCGTCCGGCTGGGCCAGATCGCTGGACTGCGGCGTCTGGGCCATCTGGACAGGCAGGGAGTCGAGGTACGTCTGCTGCGGCGAAGGAATGGCGTCGGGGTGACGGCCGGCCTGGCGGTGGACCGAATAGTAGCGGGCGCTGTTGTCGCCGGCGACGGGCGTCTGGGCGGCCTGGCCGCTGGCGGCGACGGCGGCGTTGTCCAGCGGCGCGCCGGCCTGGGGCCGTTGCAGGCGATAGATGGGGGCGTCGCGGCGCGGGGCCATCGGGTCGGCGACGGCCGCCTGCGCCGGCTGGGGCGCGGGCCTGTCTCTTATACACATCTGACGCTGCCGACGAATACATCACAGTGTAGATCTCGGGGGTCGCGGGAGCGTGGGGGGGGGGGGGGGGGGGGGGGGGGGGGGGGGGGGGGGGGGGGGGGGGGGGGGGGGGGGGGGGGGGGGGGGGGGGGGGGGGGGGGGGGG
>NZ_JAELUF010000419.1 GCF_016429195.1 Brevundimonas sp. ASV9 | reverse complement strand
ATCTACACTGTGATGTATTCGTCGGCAGCGTCAGATGTGTATAAGAGACAGGATCTGGAAATGGATGTCCCTCATTGTTGGTGAAATATTCGTCGTCATCCGACCTTTTTCCTCCTGCGGCAGCTCCAGATATTTTCGCAATTACATCCGCCGGGCCTTCGTTCGCGCCTTGCATATGGCTAAGGCGTGGTTGCCGTCTTTCACCCTGAATTTCGGAACCTATGGCAGCGGCCGTCGCTTTCAGTGGATGCTGCGATGCATTCATTTGGTTTGAGTTAGATGCCATGGTTTTGAGGGTTTGTTTTTCTTCTCGTTCAAGATAACTGATCAGTTTGCTGCCAATTTTACAGGTTCACGCATACTAGCATATGAAGGACTGCAGACATTGCCAAATGAAGTCGGTAGCAGATTTATACCCTTCCAAGAGTAAAGGCAACTACTATAAGGG
>NZ_JAELUF010000418.1 GCF_016429195.1 Brevundimonas sp. ASV9 | reverse complement strand
TTACAGAGGCGCGCAATAACCGCACCGCTACCAGCAGGCGAGGCAGAGATGGCGGAAGACGCAGGCGCGACAACATGGACCAAGAAGAAGGTTAACCTAACCAAACAAACAAACAACGAAGAGAAAAAACAATTACCAAACAAATTGAAAAAAGAGAATAAAAAGTGCATTTATCATGAAATACCCTAGACGGCGCAAAGGAAGAAAGAATGACCATCTTTCAATATAACGGGCGGGGTGACCTGGTGTATTGGAGACCAGAAAACCACGGTTTTGACTTGATTTACATACCTATACAAAGACACGCAGACACAGATTGAAACATATAGACATCCACAAATGTTATAATAAAGTAGATGGTATTAACAGGTTTTTGTTTGCATTGATGCAAGAATTTTGTTATGGCAATAATGTAAAAACCTCCGTGGTGAATACCCCCATGTATACGC
>NZ_JAELUF010000417.1 GCF_016429195.1 Brevundimonas sp. ASV9 | reverse complement strand
CCCAAGGGGTT
The DNA here is from genome assembly GCF_016429195.1 of Brevundimonas sp. ASV9. Taxonomy (GTDB): domain Bacteria; phylum Pseudomonadota; class Alphaproteobacteria; order Caulobacterales; family Caulobacteraceae; genus Brevundimonas. The sequence goes on along the minus strand of NZ_JAELUF010000417.1, from coordinate 438 downwards.
TCCTTTTTGGGACAAAGGCACGATTCGCCAAGCAGGGAAGGAACGGTCGGAAAGTGGGCCCGCAATCGATCTCGGGGCTTTGTAAAGGGCGAGCAGCAGTTGAGATGGTTTTCGCAGTATAACAGATGCCAAGCCCCGGGCCCAGCGTACCCCGAACTTTCTTTGAGGCGGGAGGCAAATGCGGGCAATTATAGTGGCCATACCTAGTAATTTACTTAGCACCTTAGTAGTAGCCGTAGATGTGTTTAGTTCTTTTTAGCCCGTGCCAAGTTATGTACGCCAACATGCCGAAATGCGGAGTCAGTCTCACAACGTCCCCTGCTTACGCCTCATATCTTGCGACGCAGGCAATCTGACAGAGCGAGTTTGCCCTGATGCTACAGTAATGAAAGCTCTAAACTACTTGCCTCGTTACTACAGGTGATAGCAGTGTAAGGA
>NZ_JAELUF010000416.1 GCF_016429195.1 Brevundimonas sp. ASV9 | reverse complement strand
GCCAGGAACTTGGTGTGCGGGGTGATGGAGCCCGGCTTGCACAGCACCTGGCCGCGCTCGACGTCTTCACGCTTGGTGCCGCGCAGCAGCACGCCGACGTTGTCGCCCGCTTGACCCTGGTCCAGCAGCTTGCGGAACATTTCCACGCCCGTGCAGGTCGTCTTCTGGACCGGACGGATGCCGACGATCTCGACTTCCTCACCGACCTTGATGATGCCCTTCTCGACGCGGCCCGTGACCACGGTGCCGCGGCCCGAGATCGAGAACACGTCTTCGACCGGCATCAGGAACGGCAGGTCGACCGGACGCTCCGGCTGCGGGATGTAGGCGTCGACGGTTTCCATCAGGGCCAGAACGCGCTGTTCGCCGATTTCCGGGTTCACGCCGTCGGTCGCGGCCTTGGCCGAACCCTTGGTGATCGGAATGTCGTCGCCGGGGAACTGGTACGA
>NZ_JAELUF010000415.1 GCF_016429195.1 Brevundimonas sp. ASV9 | reverse complement strand
CTCACAGCCTCTACAAGCTTCCTTCTTCTCCTTCCACTACAACACAAACGCACAACACATCTTTTCTTCCTCAGTAACATCCACTATTACTCAAAATGAAGTTCTTTATTACCATCTTCTTCTCTCTCATGGCTCTCGCCTACGCAGCAGCCATCGCCCCTGAACTCGAGCACTCCAAGCGCCAGCTCGAAAACTTTACAGCCGATGGCAACGTCGAAATCTTTAGCAGCAACGAAAACAGCGAGTTGACCAAGCTCGTCATTTTCGTCGACGGTTCTCTCGAGGGTACTCTCGAAGAGACTGAAGAGCACGGACGTAAGTACCCAATACACTAAAATGCCACACCTTTTTCTGCCTTCTTCCCTTATAGGATTACAAAACTTACTAAACTAAACCCCGAAATAGTCAAGGCATTCGACACCGATGGCAACGAAATCACCATTGAAGACC
>NZ_JAELUF010000414.1 GCF_016429195.1 Brevundimonas sp. ASV9 | reverse complement strand
GGCAGCGTCAGATGTGTATAAGAGACAGGCATTGCGCTCTTCCGGGGTGCCGTCAATCTCTTCACCGCGCAGCATGTTTTCCAGCGACTTGATAAAGTGAGTTCGTGTACATAGCAGCATGCGCCCGACGAGATCGGTGGTGGAAATGCCAGGAGAACGCTTGACGACCTTGAACCGGCCAGCTTGCTTGACGAAGCGGTAGCAGTCGTTGCCATCGCTGTCCGAGGTGATGTCGTCGCCGTGAACGACATATTTGCAGCCGTAGTGAGAAATGTATGGGAGCTCCGTGACGTACGGGGCATGGCCAATGGACTCGGTCACCCAGCGACAGGCGTCTGTGGCGGCGAGGCGCTCATCCAAGTTCATGACTGTCGGTCCCTTGTTTGCGAGGATGTCCTCGTCAGAGTGAACGCCGCAGTAGAGCTCTTGGCCCAGTTGGCGAGCTTGCAC
>NZ_JAELUF010000413.1 GCF_016429195.1 Brevundimonas sp. ASV9 | reverse complement strand
TCGGAGCTAGTTGCAGTGGCTTGTCCTACCCACCCAACCAGCGTTTGCTTGTGCAGCACCGTAGGTAGGGGACGACGGGTAATTTCCCATTGGTTTGGTTACCTACGGGCTATCATGTTTGGAGCGGAGGCGACAAGAGTTGCGAGTGTACGAGTAGAGCGAGTCGTACAACATGAGGGGGTGGTTGGTCTCTCGTAAGTACGAGTAGGTAGTGCATAAAGGAGACCTGTTCGAGACACGAGATGCAAGGCAGGTATGGAGGCAAGTAAACAAGGAGTCGCTGACGTAGAGGTTGAGTTGAAGGTAACATTCGGCCAAGGTTGAAAGTGGTGACTATACTTCTGATGACGTCGGAGCATGTACTCGTAGAAGAGCGAGCATGTAAGAGACTAATCTGGAATTTTCGATTGCATTTTCGACTGTATTTTATTTCGATATTGGGAAACAAGCA
>NZ_JAELUF010000412.1 GCF_016429195.1 Brevundimonas sp. ASV9 | reverse complement strand
AACTATTGCAGACCCTAAAGAAAGGAGACCTTGAAAAGCCTAATACATATGAATCATTCTGCTGTTGCTACAAGGCTTGGGATGCCGTGACGCCGGATGAGCAGCTGGCAGGCGAACTGGCATCAATTACACAAAAATTCGTTAACCGCCTTACGAAAGACACATTGGCAGAATCGAAACTTGACAGCCTGGAGCTCCCCCAAAAAGACAGCACTGGTTTTAGCTTACAGTTTAGAGCAGCGACAGCGAGTGCACAATACTTAAACTGGTTCCTCGTCGGTGGCGGAAGGTTTAATCGATTGTACGTTCAGCAGCAAGGTGGCATACCTCCACCAGTGCAACTGGCGACGACCGCAAGTATGCTACCTTCGGCATCGCAGAACGCTTTGTGGCAAAATCTCCTACGAAACGATGTCAACCTTAATGAGCCAAAGCTGGCTCGAACCCTCGT
>NZ_JAELUF010000411.1 GCF_016429195.1 Brevundimonas sp. ASV9 | reverse complement strand
TGTGTATAAGAGACAGCCTGTGGTGTGCATCCTCTTGCTCCGGGAATTCCATCCCAGTCAGCCGGAATCAGTTCTCCCGGCGCCGCGGTTCGAGGGTAGCAGTAGACAATTGACAAGCCGTTTAGCTTGGACACGTCAACCTTTTCGGACGGATTATTTGCAGTGGGCAGTGACACGCTTGGGAAGGACAGGCCGTCCAGGTGCTTGCAAGCACCGTCGTCAACCGGCTTCGGAAGGTCAGAGGGTAGAGTTGGGCCTGGACGAGGCAGGTTAGTGTTGGTTCATCTGAGGCAATTCAATGGAGTGGATGCGCATGCGCTACTGTTTGTACGTAAACATACCATTCATTCTGATGCAGAACAAATAATAACTAGATGTCGAGAAATTTGAATGCAGATGAGGAAGAGGAGACGGCGTTATTCTTCAATGAACTCGTTGTGATGTCACAGCC
>NZ_JAELUF010000410.1 GCF_016429195.1 Brevundimonas sp. ASV9 | reverse complement strand
CAGTAAAACCATATATTTCCATATTTACAGGGAAAAGGCATGCAGATACTTCAACAAAGCTACTTCGATAGCAAAATATAAAACATTTTACACTTTTTTACGAAATAGGCGTCGTCTCTATTTTCTTGTGCCCATTCGGAACCTATATAAGGAAAAGTTGTAGATGATCTTCAATGTAAGCGGACCGCCGAGCCATCGGCACCTCGGCAATTGGGCGGCGAAGTTCTCGATGCCAAGGGACATGCATTATTCTGGTCGTATGCCGCTCCTTTATTGAGAAGCCACGAGTAAAACAAGATCTGTCTTGGCAGTGAAAAGCCTCGCTAAATAGCCCGAAGCAGATGAAAGCCGCACGCCGAGGGCAGCCATGCCGTGGTGGGTAGTTTAATAAATCCATTAAGATAGCTCTACGAGTAGACTCCGCTCGCGGAACCGCCAATTTGGAACTTGAC
>NZ_JAELUF010000041.1 GCF_016429195.1 Brevundimonas sp. ASV9 | reverse complement strand
GTATAAGCCCGTCATCGGGCCGATCATGGCCGACAAGCCGGACATGAAGGCGGCGGTGGCCTTCTATCTGATCTCCATCGCCGGGACCGTGTTCCTGGCGATCGCGCCGGCCCTGAAGGAAGGGAACTGGACGCGGGCGGCGATCAACGGGGCGGTGCTGGGCTTCGTCGCCTACGCCACCTACGACCTGACCAATCAGGCGACGCTGGCGGTGTGGCAGACCAAGCTGACGATCATCGACCTGATCTGGGGCACGACCCTGACGATGCTGTCGGCGACCGGCGGCTATTTCGCCGCGCGCTGGGCCGAGGGCCGTTTCGGCTAGGCCGCCCGACTGCCCCGCGCTTGCGATTGCAGCCGTGCGTGTCTAAAGCTCGCGCCAGGGTTGATCGCGGGGGCGACAGTTGGGGGATGGCAGGCACCGATTGATGTCGGCGCGCGGCGCAGCCGATGCGGGCTGGGTCTATGGCGCGCATGTCGCCCGCTATGTCTCGCCGCTGCTGCTCTATCCGGTTCTGACGCGACGACTGGGGCTAGAAGGGTTCGGGGTATTCGCCTCGGCCATCGCCCTGGCCTTGGTGGTGTCGGTGGTGGTCGATTACGGGCAGTCGCTCTCGGGGCCGCGCGACATCGCCGGAGCCGTCGAAGGGCGCGGCGTCCTGGTCGGTCAGGCCCTGGCGATACGCGGCGTGCTGATCCTGCCCGCCGCTGTGGTCGGCGTCGGCCTGGCGGCCTTCAACCCGGTTCTGGAAGGGGCGAGCGGCGTCGCGGCGATGGCGGTCGTGCTGGGGATCGGGCAGGGGGCCAGCCTGCTGTGGTTCTTTCAGGGCATTCGCGATCCCGGTTTGGCAGCGATGCTGGAGGTTGGCTCCGCTTTAGCCGCGACGGGGGTCGTTCTGGCGATGCCCGGTCTGAGTGTCAGCGGCGTGATGGCCGTTCAGGCGGGCGGTGTCTGGGCCGGATGGGTCGCGACCGGCATCCTGCTGCTGCGACGGCAGAGGGTTCAGGCGCCGGAGCGGGGCTTTGTGAGGCGTGTCCTGATCCAGGGCGGGCCGCTGTTCGCCAGTCGGGCAGTCATCGTCGCCTATACGGGGGCGGGCGTTCTGGTCGTAGCGGCGCTGGCCGGGCCGGCGCAGGCGGCGCTTTACGGGGCGGCGGACCGGCTGGTCGCAGCGTCCGGATCGCTGATGCGGCCGCTGGCCGGTCTGATTGCGCCCCGGATCGCCGGACTGCTGGGACAGGATCAGGCAGCGGCTTTTCGCACGGCGCGGTGGACGCTGGCGGCATCGACGGGGGCGTTCGTGCTGCTGGCGGCGGGACTGACGCTGGCGGCACCGCTGCTGATCAGACTGTTGTTCGGGCGGGGGTTTGCGGGCGCCGTCGAGGTGCTGCGTATGTTGGTCTGGGTGCTGCCGCTGGCGGCCGTCAGCCAGGTGCTGGGGCTGCATCTGATGAACCCGCTGCGGATGGATGGACGGTTCGCGCTGATCGTGGCGCTGGGGTGTGTTGCAACCCTGGGGCCGGCGGTGGTGCTGGCGCCCGGCCTTGGCGCGGCCGGCATGGCGGGCGCGCGGATCATCGGCGAGGCGGCGGTGGTCGTGGCGTGTCTAATCGGCCTGAGGGCGCACTGGGGCGCGCTGTTCCAGAACGGCGGGAGGCGCGATGTCCCGGCGATATGACTGGCTGATCGTCGGCGCCGGTTTCACCGGGGCGGTGGTCGCCGAACGACTGGCGCGCGGGCTGGACCAGAGCGTGCTGGTGGTCGATCAGCGCAACCATGTCGGCGGCAATGCGCACGACCGGCGCGATGCGGGCGGGCGGCTGATCCATCCCTATGGCCCGCACGTCTTCCACACAAACAGTGCGCGTATCTTCGACTATCTGAGCCAGTTCACGGCCTGGCGGCCCTATGCCCATCGGGTCCAGGGGCAGGTGGACGGCCGGAGGGTGCCGCTGCCGTTCAATCTGGATTCGATCGAGACGCTGTTTCCAGCCGCAACGGCCGAGCGGATGACGCAGGCTCTGGTCCAGCGCTTCGGTTTCGGGGCGCGCCGCAGCATCCATGACCTGCGACAGGCGGGGGACGATCCGAATCTGAGGCGGCTGGGCGACTATGTCTTCGACAAGGTGTTCGCCGGATACACCGCCAAACAGTGGGGCCTGCCGGTCGAGGCGCTGGACGCCTCGGTCACCGCGCGGGTGCCGATCGCGGTCAGCCAGGACGACCGCTATTTCGTCGACCGCCATCAGGCCATGCCGCGCGACGGCTATGGGCCGCTGTTTGAGCGGATGCTGGGATCATCCGAACATCACGGTGTCGCTGAACACGCCGATGGATCAGGTGGGGGCGGGGTCGTGGGACCGGATGGTCTATTGCGGCGCGCTGGACGACTATTTCGGCCGGTCGGTCGGGGCCTTGCCCTATCGCAGCGTGCGGTTCGACCATCAGGTCGTGGACGTCGAGGACGGCCTGCAGGTCGGGACAGTCAACTATCCCAACGACTTCGACTTCACGCGCATCACCGATTTCCGCCACCTGACCGGCGAGCGCGGGCCGACGACGGCGACGGTGACCGAATATCCGATGGCTTATGAGGCGGGCGTGAACGACCCCTATTATCCAATCCTGACGGAGGCGTCGCGAGCGTTGGCGGGGCAATATCGCGAGATGGCGGCGACGCTGGCGGGCAAGGTCTGGTTCGCCGGGCGGCTGGCCGATTTTCAGTACTACAACATGGACCAGGCGGTCGGGCGGGCGCTGAGCCTGGTCGAGAAGTCGCTGGCGCCGGCCATCGCCCGGATGGCGGCATGAGGGCGTCTGTTTGGGCGGTGGTGGTGACGTGGAACCGGCGCGCCCTGCTGGAGCAATGCCTGGCGCATCTGATCGCCCAGACGCGGCATTGCGACGGGGTGGTGGTGGTCGACAACGCCAGCGACGACGGCACCGCCGAGATGCTGGCCGACGCCTGGGCGGGGCAGGCGATGGTGGTGCGGATGCCGGTGAACACGGGCGGGGCGGGCGGATTCAACGCCGGAATCCGTGCGGCGATCGAGGCGGGGGCTGAACGGGTCTGGCTGATGGACGACGACGTGCTGGCAGCGCCGGATGCGCTGGAGGCCTTACTGGCGGCGGAAGCGGGACTGGCGGATGAGGGCGTCGTTCCAGCCTTCCTGTGTTCCAGCGTGCGGTCGCCTGAGGGGCATCTGACCAACACGCCCGAGATCGACCGACGCGAGAATGTGCTGGGCTATCCGGCCTGGGGCGAGCGGCTGGAGCAGGGGATGGCGCCGGTGCGGCAGGCGACGTTCGTGTCGGTCCTGGTCAGCCGGGCGGCGGTGATGCGGCACGGCCTGCCGCTGGCGCCCATGTTCATCTGGGGCGACGATACGGAATATACGCTGCGGCTGTCGCGCGAGGGGCCGGGCTTTCTGGTCGCGGCCAGCCGCGTCGAGCATGTGCGCGCGACGCCGGGACGGCTGACCATCGAAACCGAGCCGGATGCGCGGCGCGAACGGCTGCATCGCTATCTGACCCGCAACGTCATCCTGGCCAAGCGGCGGCACGAGGGACGGCGCTCGGCGCTGCGCTATGCCGCGTCGCGGCTGAGGCTAGCGGGTCGGTTGGCGCTGGGCGGACGCTGGCGAAAGGCCGGGTTGCTGGTCGCCGGAGTAGTGGACGGCGCGCGGTTCGATCCCGAGGTCGAGCATTGCAGGCCGTCCTGAGCGCATCTCGGCGTGGAACGCTGCGGTGGTCGCAGCTGCGCGCGGCGTATGAGTGGCTGGCATTGGGACTGCTGGGCCTGGGCGTGACCTTGCCGCTGTTTCTGACGCCGGGGCAGGTCAGCGGGCCGCGGCTGGGGGATCTGGCGCTGATCGTCGCCTTGCCGCTGGTAGGTGTGAGGTGGCGAGGCATGGCGCCGGTTCTGAGGGCTGCGAGCGTGGTCGCGGCGGGCTTTCTGGCGATGACGCTGCTGGTTCAGGTCGCGCAGGGCGGCGATCGGCTGAATGTCGGGGATGTGGCCTTCTGGTTTCGGTGGATCGCCTCGGCGCTGGCGGCGCCGGCTGTGGCGAGCCTGATCCTGAGGGATAACGGACGGCGGCGGCTGTTCCTCTGGGCCGTACTGGCGGGCGGGGCGTGTCATCTGGCGACCTACGGGCTGGCGAGGTTGGTCGGGCTGGAGCCTTTGCAGGCCGTGGGGCTGGCGTCGCCGCGCGCGATGGTGACAACGACGGCCGCGCAGGTGCGGCTGACGACCCTGGCCGAGCATCCGAATGCGGCGATGGCGATGATCGGACTGGCGGTCCCGGCCGGCGTGATGCTGGCGGGACGGCGCTGGGCGCGGGGCGGGACGACGTGGGGCGGCGTCGGCGTGGCGGTTCTGGGGTTCGTCAGCACTCTGTCGCGGGGCGGCATGATGGCGGCGATGCTGGCGGGGCTGGCGAGGATGGTCGTCGGCTGGCGCTGGCGCGAGCGGGTTCGGCCGGTGGGGGTGGTGCTGACGGTCTGTGTGCTGGCGGCGGGCGTGGCGGCTTTGCAGGAGGGGCGGTTCGACCTTGACGGCGGCCGGTTCGCGGGACGGTTCGACAGAGGGGCGCTGCAAGACAATCTGGCCGGACGGATGCTGACCTGGCGGCGGACGGTCGATCTGGTCGCGGAGCGGCCGATGGGGACGGGGTGGTCGTCGGCGGACGAGATGGGGGCGTTTCGGGCGCTTTCGGTCAGCCACAACGGCTATCTGTTCACGGCGCGGACGGCGGGCGTGGTGAGCGCGCTGGTGCTGCTGGGGCTGCATCTGGCGTCGGCGGCGCGGCTGGACGCGCTGACGCCGCTGTCGGTCTATGTGCTGGCGGCGATGTTCGGCGAGGATCTGACGCAAGGGGCGGGGATGGTCTTCCTGTCCTGTCTAATCGGCGCCTTGGCTTGGCGCAGGCCGCTGGCCCCGTGAGGGTGCTGATCGTCAACACCCTGTATCCGCCGGCGCAGGTCGGCGGGGCGGAACGCAGCGTGGCGCAGTTGACCCAAGGGCTGAGGCGGGCGGGCGTGGAGGCGTCGGTGCTGACACTGACGCCGAGGCGCGAGCCGGTGAACGAACGGATCGACGGCGTGCCCGTGCGGCGGCTGCCGTTGCGAAATCTGTACTGGCCCTATGACGACGCTCGGCGGTCGGCGGTTCGGCGGGCGGTCTGGCATGGGCTGGAAGCGGCCAATCCGCTGATGGATCAGGCGGTGGCTGGGGCGGTGGCGCGGGTGCGGCCGGATCTGATCCATCTGCACCTGACGACGGGGTTTTCACTGTCGGTCTATCGCGCGGCGGCGCGGCGGGACCTGCCGGTGGTGCAGACGCTGAGGGACTGGTCGATGCTGTGCGCGCGGGCGTCGCTGTTTCGACGCGGACGGCGATGCGAGCGGCGGTGTGGGTCGTGCGTGTTGTTGACGGCGGTCAAGCGGGCGCGGTCGCTAGGGGTGGATCATGTCATCGGCCTGAGTGGGCCTGTGCTGGAGACCCATCGGGCAGCGGGCTATTTTCGCCGGACGCCGGGGTCTGTGATCGGCAATGCGGCGGGTGCGGCGGCGATCGCGTCAAGACTATCGTTGGCCGAGGCGCCGACGATGCGGTTCGGGTTTCTGGGGCGGATCGAGCCGGAAAAGGGGATCGAGGTTCTGCTGGCGGCGACGAGGCGGCTGGACGGTCACTGGACGCTGAATATCGCCGGGCGGGGCGAGGCGGATTACGTGCAGGCGTTGAGGCGTGCGTATGAGGATCCGCGCATCGTCTGGCTGGGGCAAGTAGAGTCGCCCGCGTTCTGGCCCAGAGTGGATGTGCTGGTTGCGCCGGCGGTGTGGGCCGAGCCGTTCGGACGCAGCGTCGCGGAGGCGGTTCAGCAGGGCCGGGGCGTGATCGCCTCGCGCATCGGCGGCTTGCCGGAAGCGGCGCAGGGGGTGGGCATGTCGGCCCTGATCGAGCCGGGCGATGCGGGTGCGCTGACGGCGGCGATGCAGGCGGCTGTGGACCAGCCGGAGCGCTGGCGTTTAGCGGCGGTCGGTGCGCCGGCCTGGACCGAGACGTCGATCGTCGAGGCGCACAGGGCCGTCTATCGTCAAGTGCTGAGCAGAAGATCTTCGATGATTTCGGCCGAGCGGGACCAGGCGTAACGATCGGCGCGGCGAAGGCCGGCGTCGCGACGGGCGACATCCGGTCGGCTGAGGAATTCCGCCATATGGGCGGCCAGGGCTGCGTCGTCGGCAGGGGCGAAATAGAGGGCGGCGTCGGAGCAAACCTCGCGCGTGGCGGGGATGTCGGAGGCGATGACCGGACAGCCGAGGGTCATCGCCTCCAACGGCGGGATGCCGAAGCCTTCGTACAGGCTGGGAAAGACGAGCGCTTGCGCGCCGCCGAGCAGGGCGGCGATCTCGGCGTCCGAGCGACGGCCGGCGAAGATCACGCGCGGGTCGGCCGGAAAGGCGGAACGGTCGAACACGGCGCCGGGCCGGTCGCCGATGATGACCAGCCGAACGGCGGGCTCTGCAAGACGGGAAAGGGCGCGAATGGCGACGATAAGGTTCTTGTTCGGCGTCAGATTACCCAGGGCCACGAAATAGGGGCGGGTCGTCAGGTCGAGGCGTTCGATGACGGCCGGGTCCGGGGTGATGTTGCGAAGATGGTCGGCGCTGTTCGGAGCGACGGCGATGCTGGCGGGCGACAGGTTCAGGACCGAGGCCAACTCGCGCCGGGAGAACTCGGAGACGGTCGCCAGCCGCGCCCGGCGCGCCAGGATCCTGTTCAAGGCGCGGTGAAAGGCGACGTAGCCTGTCCGGAAATGCTCAGGATGACGAATGACGGCGGCGTCGTGGATGACGACGATTTGCCGTCGGTGCAGCACCGGACCCGAACCGCCTAACGACAGCAGTCGGCCGTAGCGCGCGGTCCAGGCCAGGGCGGTCTGTTCCCACAGATGGCCGCCGGCGCGCCCGATCATGTGGGTCGGGATGTGGAGCAGGTTCAGGTTATCGGCGCCGGGGGGCGTCAGCAGGACGTAGCGGTCGGCGGCGCCGGGGCGCTGGTCCAGGGCGCGGACGATTTGACGCGCATAGCGCTGAACCCCGCTCATCGGCTGGGTCAGGAAGCGGCCGTTGATAAAGACGGGCTCAGCCACCCAGGCGTCTGCGGGCGAAGGCGTCGCGGTAGATCCGGACCGTCTGTTCGGCCATGCGTGAGGCGGACAGCAGGCCCGACGCAATCGGCAGGGGCACGATGCGGCTGGCCAGTGCGGCGCGCATCGCCTCGGCCAGATGATCGGGCGAGGCGTCGACGGGCAGGCGGTCGATGCGCGCGCCGGCCTGGATCAGACGCGCGATCCCGCCGACTTCGGTGCAGACGATCGGTAGGCCCAACGCGGCCGCCTCGATCATGGCGTAGGAATCGGCCTCGTAACGGCTGGTCATGGCGAACAGATCGAAGCCCGCCATCAACGGCCCGGCGTCGCGTGCGCCCAGCAGACGGAGGGCGTCGCCGCCGGCGGTCCTGACCGCAGAGGCCAGATCGCCATCGCCGAGCATGACACCGATGATGCGCGGATCGATGGCGTTCGCCCAGCGGACGGCCTGGGCGAACCGGACGGGGTCTTTCTGGGTGCAGAACCGGCCGACGAAGCCGATGACCAGAGCGTCGTCGGGAACGTCGAGGGCCTGGCGGGCCGCGAGACGATCGTTGGCCGGTTGGGAGGCCAGGCCGTTGGGAACGACGTGCAACCGGTGTCCGCCGAGCCCCCAGCGCCGGGCGACGGCGGCCTCTTCCTCAGAAACGGCGATGATGGCGTCGCCGGACCGGGCCAAAAGCGCCTCGGCCGCGCCCGCGCTGATCTTCGCCAGGCTGGCCGGGCCCATCATCGGCAGGGCGTGAGGGGTGTAAATCTTGGCGGCGCCGGGCGCATGCGCCAGGCGGACCAGGGCGCCGGCCTTGGCGCTGTGGCCATGGACGATCTCGAATGGGCCGAGACGGGCGATCAGGCGGTTCAGGGCGTAAAGGGCGGCGACGTCCCACGGTCCGACGCTGCGTCGCATCGGCAGGCGTTCATTGGCGTGCAGGGGAAGGGCGGCGACCGCGGCCGGAAACCAGGGCTCGGCGCGGTGCGGCGACCAGATCAGGGACACCTGATGGCCGCTTCCGATCAGGGCGCGGGCCAGATCGACCACATGACGCCCCGAGCCGCCGCCGGACGGCTCGATGACCAGAAGAATGCGCAATGTCGTCCCCCGACGATGGCTCAGCGTTGCAACTGAAAGCCATCATCGAGAAACGTCAAGATTGCGCACGTTCTCGTTGCGCGAAATCTAATCCGAGTTGGACGAAGTCCAACTCTGCCGCTTTCGCTTTAGTTGACCGTCGCCTTGACGATCTTGCCGGGGCTGCGCGGCGGCTCGCCCTTGGGCAGGGCGTCGACGTGTTCCATGCCCGATTCGACCTGGCCCCAGACGGTGTACTGGCGATCCAGGAAGGTGGCGTCATCGAAGACGATGAAGAACTGCGAGTTGGCGCTGTTGGGGTCCGAGGTGCGGGCCATCGAGCAGACGCCGCGCACGTGCGGCTCGGCCGAGAACTCGGCCTTCAGGTTCGGTTTCTTGGAACCCGAGGTGCCGGTGCCGGTCGGATCGCCGCCCTGGGCCATGAAGCCCGGGATCACGCGGTGGAACACCACGCCGTCGTAGAAGCCTTCCTTGGCCAGCTCGGTGATACGCTCGACGTGGCCGGGGGCCAGGTCGGGGCGCAGCTTGATGACCACGTCGCGGGCTTCGCCGTCGCCGGTGTCCAGGGTGAAGGTCAGGGTGTCGGCCATGTCGGTCGTCCTCTTTGGGTTGATTTGAGGCGGGACATAGCCCGCAACGCCGGTCGGGGCTATGTGGGAACGATGAGCGAAGACGAAAAGCCCCAGAATCAACAGGCGGGGGAGCGCCGCCGGATGGTGAGGCCGCCCAGCGGCGGAACCGCCGCCGGACGCGGCATGGGCACCAAGATGAAGACGGCCGACACCAAGTCGATGTCGAGCCAGCAGTGGATCAAACGCCAGCTGTCGGACAAATGGTCCGAAAAGGCGCGGGCCGAGGGCTGGCGCTCGCGCGCGGCGTTCAAGCTGATCGAGATCGACGACAAGTTCCGGCTAATCAAGCGCGGGTCGAAGGTCATCGACCTGGGCGCGGCGCCGGGCGGCTGGGTTCAGGTGGCGTTGAACCGGGGCGCGGGCGCGGTGGCGGGGGTGGATCTGCTGATGATCGCGCCGATCCCGGGCGCGACCCTGCTTCAGGCCGACTTCACCCATCCGGGCGTGGACCAGCAACTGATCGACGCCATCGGCGGGGCGCCGGACCTGGTGCTGTCGGACATGGCGCACAATACGGTCGGCCATCGCCAGACGGACCATTTGAAGATCATCGCCCTGATCGAGATCGCCGCCGACTTCGCCATCCGCACGCTGCGGCCCGGCGGCAACTTCGTCTCCAAGAACTTCCAGGGCGGGGACGCCGGCGGGGTTCTGGCGCGGCTGCGCGAGGAGTTCGAGACGGTGAAATACGTCAAGCCGGCGTCGAGCCGTAAGGACAGCGCCGAGGTGTTTCTGGTCGCGCTGAACAAGCGCTGACGCGTCAGGCGGCGGCGGTGTTCGCGCGGGCCCGACGGTCCTCCATGCGGGTCCAGATGCGGTCGTGCAGCGTGAAGAAGAGCGTCTGCACCAGAGGCTCGACCATGCCGATGGTCAGCGCCGTACGGATGTCGTTGGTCAGGGCGTAGGCCACGGCGACCGCCACGGCAAAATGCATGACGCCGTAAGTAACGGTCTTCAATGCGATCTGTTTGAACGACCGCGGCAGGGCATGGCTGTGGCCGTGATGGGCGTCGTGCGAGCGGCGCTGTTCCTCGGGCGACATGATGTCGAGGCGGGCGGTGAAGGCCTCTGTCGCCTCCTCGATATTGGAGGCCATGCGACGCCGTTCGACCTTGTGCCAGACGCGGTCGTGGACGGTGTAGGCGATGGTCTGAAAGATCGGCTCGACCATGCCGACGGCCAGGGCGATGCGCCAGTCGCGTGTGATGGCGAAGGCGACCAGGATGGCGACGATCAGGTGCATGACGCCATAGCTGGCGATCTTCAGAGCCAGTTTGCGCGCGGTGCTGAGGATGACGCCGACCATGCGGAGAGAATGGTGAGCGGCCCTGCGGGTTGCAAAGCAATAAAATCTATCGGGCCTATAACCGCAATCGGCCTTGCCCCCGACCCCCGCATCCCGTTATACGCGGCCCGCAAAACGGAGACTCCCTATGGAGATACGCGAAGGACTGACCTTCGACGATGTTTTGCTGGAACCCGGTGCATCCGAGTTCATGCCGGCGATGGTCGATGTCTCGACCCAGCTGACGCGCGACATCAAACTGAACATCCCGCTGCTGTCGTCCGCCATGGACACGGTGACGGAAAGCCGCCTGGCCATCGCCATGGCCCAGTCCGGCGGTCTGGGCGTTCTGCACCGCAACATGACCATAGAGGAGCAGGCCGACGAGGTCCGCGCCGTCAAACGCTATGAGAGCGGGATGGTGGTCAATCCGGTCACGGTCGGCCCGCAGACGACGCTGGGCGAAGTGCGCGAGATCGTGGCCGCCAAGAAGATCACCGGCTTCCCTGTCGTGGATCCGGCGACCGGCAAGCTGGTCGGCATGCTGACCCACCGCGACATGCGCTTCGAGAGCGACCTGAACGTCACCGCCGCTTCGCTGATGACCACCGGCGACCTGATCACGGTGCGCGAAGGCGCCAGCCGCGACGAGGCGCGTGAGCTGCTGAAGACCCGCAAGATCGAACGCGTCATCGTGGTGGACGAGGATTATCGGGCCGTCGGCCTGATCACCATGAAGGACATCGAGAAGGCCCAGGCCTTCCCCAACGCCGCCAAGGACGAGCAGGGCCGCCTGCTGGTCGGCGCAGCCTCCACCGTCGGGGACGCCGGGTACGAGCGCGCGATGGCGCTGGCCGAAGCGGGTTGCGACGTGGTGGTGATCGACACCGCCCACGGTCACTCGGCCTCGGTCGCCCAGGTGGTCGAGCGGATCAAGCGCGAGAACAACCGTCTGCAGATCATCGCCGGCAATGTCGCCACCTATGATGCGACGCGGGCCCTGATCGACGCAGGCGCGGATGCGGTGAAGGTGGGCATCGGTCCCGGCTCCATCTGCACCACCCGCATAGTGGCCGGCGTGGGCGTGCCGCAACTGACGGCGGTGATGGATTCCGCGCGCGCGGCCAAGGGCACGGGCGCCTCGGTCATCGCCGACGGCGGCATCAAATACTCGGGCGACCTGGCCAAGGCCATCGCGGCCGGGGCGAACGTGGCCATGATGGGCTCGATGTTCGCCGGCACCGACGAAAGCCCCGGCGAGGTCTTCCTGTACCAGGGCCGCAGCTACAAGTCGTATCGCGGCATGGGCTCGGTCGGGGCCATGGCCCGCGGCTCGGCGGATCGGTATTTCCAGAAGGAAGTCTCGTCCGAGAAGCTGGTGCCCGAGGGCATCGAGGGTCAGACGCCGTACAAGGGGCCGATCAGCCCGGTCCTGCACCAGATGGTCGGCGGGCTTCGCGCCTCCATGGGCTATGTCGGCGCCGGCACGATCCCGGAGTTCCAGGAACGCGCCCGCTTCGTGCGCATCACCGGCGCGGGTCTGCGTGAAAGCCACGTCCACGACGTGATGATCACGCGTGAAGCGCCCAACTATCGGCAAGGATAGGCGACCATGACGACCGAACTCAGCTATCTGGCCCTGACGCTGATCCTGGCCCTGGTTCAGATCTTTCTGCCCGCCGGGGCGCGGACGGCCGAGTTCGGCTCGAAATGGAATGCGGGTCCGCGCGACGAGACGCCGGAGGCGAAGAAGCCGCTGACCGGCCGTCTCGAACGCGCCCAGGCCAATCTGTACGAAACCCTGCCGCTGTTCATCGGCGCGGTGCTGATCGCCCATGTCATCGGCGCGTCCAGCGCCCTGACGGTGTGGGGCGCGGCGCTCTATTTCTGGGGGCGGGTGGTCTATGTGCCGCTCTACGCCTTCGGCGTTCCCTATATCCGGTCGCTGGTCTGGGTGGTCTCGCTTGCGGGACTGGTCATGGTCCTGGCGTCCCTGTTCTTCGTTTGAAAGCCTGAATTGACCCCAGCCGCTCGCCTCGCCGCCGCCGCCTCCGTCCTGGACTCCATCGCCCAGGGCCGCCAACCGGCCGAGGCCGTCATGAAGGCTTGGGGCACGGCCAACCGCTACGCCGGGTCCAAGGACCGGCGCGCCATCGCCGACCGGGTCTATAAGGTGCTGCGCGCGCGCGGCCGCCTGTCGTGGATCATGGGCGGGCGGGAAGACGGTCGGGCCCTGGTCATCGGTTCGCTGCACGCCATCGACGGGCTTTCGTTGGAAGAGATCGAGGCCCTGCATTCGGGCGACGGCTATGGTCCGCGCCCGCTGTCGAAACAGGAGCGCAGCCGCATCACGGCGGGGCAGGGCGAACTGCCGGGCTGGGTCGCCGCCGGCCTGCCTGAGTTCGTGGTCGAGGATTTCAAGGCGACCTTCGGCGATCGTTGGGCCGAGGAAGCCCACGCCCTGATGGCGCCGCGCGCGCCGATCGACCTGCGCGTCAATGATACAGCCGCCACGGTCGATGAGGTCGAGGCCGAACTGAAAGTTGCCGGTCTTGATGTTTCGCGGACGCCCTGGTCGGCCGTCGGCCTGCGCATGCCGTCGGAACCGCCGCCCAACATCCAGGCGCTGGAAGGCTTCAAGGCCGGCCGGTTCGAAATCCAGGACGAAGGCAGCCAAGTCGTTTGCTGGCTGGCGGGCGCCGCACCCGGCATGACGGTGGTGGATTACTGCGCCGGCGGCGGCGGCAAAACGCTGGGTCTGGCCCAGGCGATGAAGGGGCAGGGTAAGCTGGTCGCCTCGGACGTCGTCAACAAGCGGCTGGAGAACATTCGTCCTCGCCTGCAGCGCGCGGGCGTCGAGGCGGAGCTGGTCCTGATCGGTCAGAACGGCGGCGGCCTGGAAGACCTGAACGGCCAGGCCGATCTGGTCTTCGTCGATGCGCCCTGTTCGGGGTCCGGCACCTGGCGTCGTCGTCCCGAGGACGCTTGGCGTCTGACCGCCGAAGAGGTCGAAAAGCTGCACGGCCTTCAGGTGCGTATTTTGAGCCAGGCGACCAAGCTGGTGAAGCCGGGCGGCCGTCTGGTCTATGTCACCTGTTCGATGCTGGCGCGCGAAAACGAGGCCAGCGTGGACGCCTTCGAGGCCGCCAATCCGGACTTCCGCCCTGTCCCCGTCGCCGATGTCCTGTCGGCGCCGCAACTGAGCCAGGCGGCGCAGGCGAAGTTCGCCGAGCTGGCGTCCGGGGCGCGCCTGCGCCTGTCGCCGGCGTCGGCCGACACCGACGGCTTCTTCGCCGCCGTCTACGAGCGCGCGGCATGAAGCTGGCGCGGCATGGCGAGGTCTCGCTGCTCTATGTCATGGCCGCGCCTGCTGAATACGGCCCGCACCTTCAGGCCCGGATCGCGCCGCTGATGACCGGCGTCGGTCCGGTCGAGGCCGCTGTGAGCCTGAGCGCAGCCCTGGCGCGGCTGGAGGCGGCGGGCGATCGGCCGGATCTGATCGTATCGCTGGGCTCGTGCGGATCGCAGGTGCTGGATCATGCGGCGGTCTATCAGGCCTCGTCTGTCGCCTATCGCGACATGGACGCCAGCCCGCTTGGTTTTCCGAAGGGCGTGACCCCCTTGCTGGACCAGCCCGCCGTCCTGCCTTTGCCGTGCCCGATCCCCGGCGTGCCGACGGCGACCCTGTCGACCGGAGCGAACGTCGTGTCCGGAGCCGCCTATGACGCCATCGACGCCGAGATGGTGGACATGGAGACCTGGGCCCTGGTCCGCGCCGCCCAGACCTTCGGTGTGCCTCTGATCGCCTTACGCGGCGTGTCGGACGGTCGCGCCGAGTTAAAGGCTTTGGAGGACTGGACCTCGACCCTGCATCATGTGGACGAGAACCTGGCCGCCGCCCTGGATCGCTTGATCGCCGTGCTGGAGGCCGACGGACCCGCCGCTCTTGAGCTTCCCGCCCTTGAAATATCGGCCCCGCCCGGCCAAGACCCCGCCCAACTTCCTGCCCCGGATTCCATCACGCCATGACCACGCCGCAAGACCACCAAAAGGTCCTCATCGTCGACTTCGGAAGCCAGGTGACGCAGCTGATCGCGCGCCGCCTTCGCGAGGCCAGCGTCTATTGCGAGATCCATCCGTTCCAGAAGGCGGAAGGCGCTCTGACGGCCATGAACCCGGCGGCCATCATCCTGTCGGGCGGTCCGGAGAGTGTGCATGAAGAGGGCAGTCCCCGCGCGCCGCAGGGCGTGTTCGAGGCCGGCGTGCCGGTGCTGGGCATCTGTTACGGCGAGATGACGATGTGCGAGCAGCTGGGCGGCAAGGTCGAGGGCGGCCACACGCGCGAGTTCGGCCGCGCCGAGATCACGGTTCAGAAGACGTCCCCCCTGCTGGCCGACCTGGCCCCTGTCGGCGAGAACGAAGAGGTCTGGATGAGCCACGGCGACAAGATCGTGGCCATCCCCCAAGGCTTTGACGTGGTTGCCTCGTCCGAGGGGTCACCCTATGCGGTGATCGCCGACGAGGCCCGTCGCTTCTACGGTGTGCAGTTCCACCCCGAGGTGATGCACACCCCGCGCGGCCATCAGATGCTGAAGAACTTCACCCACGGGATCGCGGGCTTGAAGGGCGACTGGACCATGGCCGCCTATCGCGACGAGAAGATCGCCCAGATCCGCGAACAGGTCGGTGACGCCAAGGTGATCTGCGGCCTGTCCGGCGGCGTCGACTCCTCGGTCGCCGCCGTTCTGATCCATGAGGCTATCGGGGATCAGCTGACCTGCGTCTTCGTCGATACCGGCCTGTTGAGGAAGGACGAAGCGAAACAGGTCACGACCCTGTTCCGCGAGCACTACAATATCCCTCTGGTGCACGTTGATGCATCGAAGGAATTCCTGGGCGAACTGGCCGGGATTTCCGACCCCGAAACCAAGCGCAAGACCATCGGCCGTCTGTTCATCGAGGTGTTCGATCGCGAATCCGCCAAGATCGAGGGCGCCGAATTCCTGGCCCAGGGCACCCTCTATCCGGACGTGATCGAGAGCGTCTCCTCGTCCAGCGGCAAGGCCCATGTCATCAAGAGCCATCACAATGTCGGCGGCCTGCCCGACTATATGAAGTTGAAACTGGTCGAGCCTCTGCGCGAGCTGTTCAAGGACGAGGTCCGGGCGCTGGGACGCGAACTGGGGCTCAGCGACGCCTTCGTCGGGCGCCACCCGTTCCCCGGACCTGGCCTGGCCATCCGCATCCCCGGCGAGATTACGCCGGACGCCGTCGAGACCCTGCAACAAGCCGACGCCATCTATCTGGACGAGATCCGCAAGGCGGGTCTCTACGACAAGATCTGGCAGGCCTTCGCCGTGCTACTGCCGGTCAAGACCGTCGGCGTCATGGGCGACGCCCGCACCTATGAAAAGGTCCTGGCCCTTCGCGCCGTCTCCTCCACCGACGGCATGACGGCCGACTTCTACCAGTTCCCGTGGGACGTCCTGGCCAAGACCGCCACCCGCATCATCAACGAGGTCCGCGGCGTCAACCGCGTGGTCTACGACGTCACGTCCAAGCCGCCCGGGACGATCGAGTGGGAATAGTTCGGACCTTTGGGTGGCATTCGAAATCGCTTCCGAAGAGCCGTGTAACGCACTGACAACATTGTGAATTCTCTCGAGACCCTTCGGAGCCATTCGAAGGGTCTTTTTTCGTTTTGTCGGACTGCCCAACGGTACCCCGCCGCATTGATCCGCGGGACTCTGGCTCATACCGTCCCGACATCGGGACACGTTCTGACGGTATTCATTTCAAGCAATTTGTTGAAATAAATGAGAAAAATCCCTCTCGACGTGACCGAATTCGAGGACCGACGGCAAGAGGCGATTATACCGTGCTTACCGACACTGCATTGAAGAATTTGCGTCCTAAAGCAAAGGCTTACAAGAGTACCGACAGGGACGGGATGTACGTCTATGTCTCCACCGGCGGCGCGGTCTCCTTCCGCTACGACTACCGGTTCAACGGCCGCCGAGAGACTGTGACGCTCGGTCGTTATGGCCCGACCGGGCTGACGCTGGCCCAAGCCCGCGAGCGGCTGATCGAGGTGAACAAGGCGATCGCGGACGGGGTGTCGCCCGCCGTTGAGAAGCAGCGCGCCAAACGTCGCCTCAGAGAGGCTCGAGATTTCGCACAGGTCGCCCAAGGTTGGATGGACCGCGCGCCGATGGCGGACAGCACCCGCGACATGCGCCGGGCGATCTTCAATCGGGACATCCTGCCGAAGTGGAAGAACCGCCTGCTGAGCGAGATCACCCCCGACGACCTGAGGGCGCATTGTAAGGCGATCGTGGAACGCGGAGCGCCTGCGACGGCGATACACGTCCGGGATATCGTCAAACAAATCTACGGCTGGGCCATCCTCCACGGTGAGAAGATCGATAACCCCGCGGATGGCGTCGGTCCGGCGTCCATCGCGACCTTCCGACCGCGCGACCGGTCTCTCAGCCCCGCTGAGATCCGGATCATGCTGATGCTTTTGGGGGAGGTGGCGACCCTGCCGACCATCAGGCTCGGGCTGAAATTCATCCTGCTCAGCATGGTTCGGAAGAGCGAACTTCAGGACGCCGTGTGGACCGAGGTGGATTTCGGGAACGCGGTCTGGTCGATCCCGGCCGCGCGCATGATGCGCTCGCGTCCGCACAACGTCTACCTTTCCACCCAGATGCTCTACATCCTGGTTCCCCTGAAGACCTGCGCTGGCAACTCGAAATACATCCTGCCGTCGCGCTACGACGCCGATGCGCCGATGTCGCGGGCAACCTTCAACCGCGTCACGAGCGCCATCGCCGAGAGAGCCGGGAAGGCTAACCTTCCGCTCGAGCCCTTTACCGTGCACGACCTGCGCCGGACGGCCTCGACCTTGTTGCACGAGATGGGCTTCAACTCGGACTGGATCGAGAAAGGTCTGGCTCACGAAGAGCGATCCTCACGGGGCGTCTACAACAAGGCTGAGTTCGAGACCCAACGTCGGCACATGGCTCAGGAATGGTCGAACGCCGTGGATGCCTGGGAAGCGGGCCGCGCCTACACCCCGGTCCAAGGTCCGCACCACCAACGTTAAGTGCGCCCAGCAGCTCGGTACGTGCCGATAGATGGGGCGATCACTGAAATTTTATAACTAACAAATTCCCTATTGTATTCAACAGCGGTGCATGAATGTCGTTATCGCTGACGGCATTGTCAGTCGTGCAAAGAAAAGACACTGATAAATCAGCGCCTTCTGTTCTGTGGAGCAATCGAGTGGGAATAAACATTCTTGAAGACCTCTGCCTTGGCTGCCTAGGCGGGGCTGTTCGATGATCGGTTTTGAGTTTCGCTATTTAACTGTGACAGCGCTCGCCCGATTTGTTGATCGGGCAGGCCGTCAGAACAGGCTGACCGGAAAACCGATCAACCCTGATGACTGCAGGTGCTCGATGCCTTCCATCACGGGGAGGGCGGCGAGGAAGACCAGGCCGTCGCGCAGGGTGCGGACGAAGAAGGCGGGACGGATGGTCAGTTCCTCGGCGTCGTGCCAGCGGGCGGGATTGGGCAGGAAGCGCGGCGTGCGGGCGCAGTAGGCGGCGTAGGGCGCGCCGAAATGTTCGGCCAGCCAGGCCTCTTCGCGACCGACCGTGCGCAGGAAGACCAGGAAGGTCGCCACGGCGAAGATCGCGCCGATCGTCACGCTGCCGGTCTGGGCGCCGACGCCGAAGGCGCCGATGAAGCTGAAGACATAGAGCGGGTTGCGCGTGATGGAATAGGGGCCGCGATCGACGATCTCGGCCTTCTTGCGTCCGCCGATATAGAGCGAGCACCAGGCGCGGCCGACGATAGCGACGATGATGGCGGCCAGGCCCAGGCCTTCGACGCCCTCATGCCATTCGCCGTCGAAGGCGGCGACGGAGCGAACGCTGGCGGTCAGGACGACGAGGGCCAGCAGAACCAGACCGGCGAACCATTTTCGACGGCGTTGAACGACGTCGAGAGACAGGGCGGGGGGAACAGGGCTCATGACGGGTCTGTTCAGCGATGCTGCTGGGCGCGGACGAGCAGGGCACGGGCCTCGGCCTTGCGACCGCGGTCGGCGACGGCGCGGCCGGGACGGGCAGGGGCGTCGATGGCCTTTTGCAGATAACGGGCGGCGCCGTTCCAGTCGTGTTCCCGCACCAGCAGATCGCCCATGAAGAAGTTGGCGTCGACATCGTTGGGCGCCATGGCCAGACCGCGCAGTAGGTAGTCGCGGGCGCGCTGGCGGTTGCCGAAGCCGATCGGGGCGCCCGGCACCTGGGCGTAGAGCGAACCGAGGCTGACATAGACCGAGCCGTTCAGCGCGCGCGGATTGATCCGCTCGGCCTGTTCCAGTTCGGTGCGCGCCTCGCGCACCAGGCCCAGGGCGCCGATGCCGCCCTTCAATCCCGCTTCCGAAGCGGTGATGATGGCGTCCCAGACCAGAGGTTCGGCGCGGTTGGAGCATTGGGCCACGACGGCGTCGGCCTGGGTGTTGAGCCGCGCCATTTCCGCCATTCGAACGCCTTGCGGGACCTCGAAATTCACATGGTCCCACGACTGCTGGAGACCGCGCGCGCGGTCGTCGCAGGCATCCGCATGGGCGACGGAGGCGACCGTCAGGGGGGCGGCCATCAGGGCGAGGGCGAACAGGGCGGTCTTCATGGCGTGTCTCTCCTATTGTTCTGTGGTTCAGCCGGCGAACAGGGCGCGGGCCTTCAGGTCGTTGGACTTCAGGGCCCCGTCGATCAGACTGGGCGCCAGAGCGTTGAGGCGGACGAACAGGCTTTCGGGGAAGCCGAGGTAGACGTCGCGGCGATCTGAGCGGATGGCGGCGACGATGCGGTCGGCGATCGGGTCCGGATCGTCGATGGCCATGCCGGTCAGGCGCGCATATTCATCGACCTTGGCGGAGTTGAACGGCGTGGCCACTGCGCGGGGCGCGACATAGGTTACGCCGACGCCCGTACCGGCCAGTTCGCGGCGCAGCGATTGGCTGAGCGCCCGCATCCCGGCCTTGGCGCTGGAATAGCTGGCGAAGTGCGCGAAGTTGATCGAGCCGAAAATGGAGCCGACGTAGGCGATCTGGCCGTGTTTGCGCGCCTTCATGCCGGGCAGGACGGCTTGGGCCAGACGCGCCGGCGCGACCAGATTGACCATATAGGTCGCGAGCAGGTGCTCGGGCGTCTGCTGTTCCAGCGGGCCGAAATGCTGGATGCCGGCGATATTGATCAGAATGTCCCAGGCGCGGCCGCCGGCCTGTTCAGCGACCCGGTCGAGGCCCTGCGGGGTCGATAGATCGCCCACCAGGGTGTGATGGCCCGTCACCGGCGCACGGGCGACGATCGTGACCCGACCGCCCTCGCTCTCAATCCGCTCGACCACACGGCGCCCCAAGGCGCCGGAGCCGCCGGTGACCAGGATGTTGCGATCCTCAAACTGCATCGACCGTCTCCCGCGCTGCGATGTGGGGGATGGAGGCGAAGACCCCGCCGAACAGGCCGAACATCACCTTGGCCATGTGGACGATGGCGGCGCGGTCGTCGGCGTCCGACACCCCGTCCAGCAGTTGCTTGAGGAACAGGATATGATCCTGATCCAGAGCCCCGTGGGAAATCAGATAGGTGAAGGCGGCGGGCGGCAGGCCCAGGCTTTGCTGCACGGCCTCGGCGCCGACGCTGGCCAGTTGGATGCTGGTGCCTTCCAGCACATAGACCATGCCGAAGAAGGCCATCGGATTGACGCGCTGGATGGTATCATAGGCATAGGCCACCATCAGTTCGGTCGCGACGTTCGGGCCGTCCTGCACGGTCTGATCGGGGTCGCCGCCGGCGGCGCGGATGTCGTTAAGGATCCACTGCTCATGGCCGGTTTCCTCGGCGATATAGTCGTCGAGCGCGGCCTTGAAGACGGCGTGGTCATTGTCCAGCCGCGACCGGGCGGCCTGCATCAACGGCACGGTGTGGCGGACGTGGTGATAGGCCTGGGCCAGATAGGCGACGTAGGTGTCACGGCTGATGCGGCCGGCCAGACCATCCCTGATCTGGGGGATGGCGGCGAAGGCGGCCCGCTCGGTTGCGGTCGCGGCGACCAGGGTTTCAAAAAACGACATGCGAACTCTCAGGCGGCTTGCGAGGGGGAGGGGGCGTAGGTGCGCAGCAGGGTCTCGCGACGCGGACGACCGTTGGCGGTGACCTGACCAGCGGCGGGATCGAAGGGCGGCACCAGACGCCAGTCGCCGATGCGGGCGTAGTCGGGCAGGCGGGCGTTGGCGCGCGCGACGGCGGCCTGGATCTGGGCCGGTTCGGCGCCGGGCATCGCCACGATCAGGGCCGACAACGCCGCCTGCGCCTCGCCCATCGCCATGGCCTGAAGGATCTGGGGCTCGGCCAGAAGCTCGCTCTCGACCCATTCAGGCGCGACGTTGCGGCCGAAGGCGGTGATCAGGGTGTTTGCCTTGCGGCCTTCGATGCTGAGCCGTCCATCGGCGTCGAAGCGGCCGATGTCACCTGTGTGCAGGCGCTCCGGCGCGGGCACCTGGCCGACGTAGCCAAGGAAGGGATGGGGCGAAACCAGGATTTCGCCGTCGTCGGCCAGATGGACTTCAAGGTGAGGCAGGGGGCGGCCGACCGTGCCGGGGCGGGCGTCGTCCGGACTGTTGAGCGCCACGACCGAGGCGCATTCGCTGAGTCCATAGCCCTCGACCACGGGCAGGCCCGCGTTGGCGGCGGCCTTCAGCAAGGCCGGGGAAACGCGGGCGCCGCCGACCGCGATCATCTCCAGCCGATGATCCAGCCGCATTGCGCCTGCGGCGCCGATCAGGCCGCGCAGCAGTTCGGGAACCAGGATCAGGGTCGTGGCGCCGGTCTGGACAACAGTGGTTAGCAGGCGCGCAAAGTCGGGGCGGAAGGCCTCGCCCATCCCGGCCTCGGCCAGGCTGGCGGCGTGATAGCGGCCGCCGGCCAGAAGCGTCGCATAGAGGCCGGCGACATTCTCCAGCAGCACCGCCAGCGGCAACACCGGCAGATGCAGCCCGGCGCGATCGCGGCCCAGGACCTGAACCAGAGAGGCGGCGACCGCCTCCATCTGATCCTGAGACAGGCAGACGCCCTTGGGCGCGCCGGTCGAGCCGGAGGTGTAGGTGATCTTGGCCGTGCCGGGATGCAGATCGCGCACCGGCAACCCTGTCGGCGTCAACCGGATCGGCGCGCCGCCCGCCGTCAGTTCGCCCGGAGCGCCCGGCGTGATCAGCAGCCCCGCGCCGGCGTCGGCCAGGGCGTGATCGCGTTGAGCAACCGTGAAGAAGGGCGGGATCGGCACGCTCGGCCGCTGGGCGAGGATCAACGCCAGGTCCACGACGACCCAGGCCGGCCCGTTGTCGAGCAGGACGCCGACCGCATATCGATCATCGGCCAGGGCGGTCGCCAGCTGCCCGACCTGCGCCAGCAGTTCGGCCGTGGTCAGCGAACCCTCGGCCCACTGGATCACCACATCATCAGGCGTGGAGCTGGCGCGACGCGACAGGGCGTCCAGAACGGCGCTCATGAGCGATCCTCGTAGTGCAGGCGGGTGCGGACGGCCCGTCCGACCGGCGCCGTTTCGGAGAAGTGATCCAGCGGCGCGGTCGCCGCGTCGATCGAGCCGGCCAGCACCACCGGATCGGTCTGATAGTAGGCGCCCCAGCTGCCGCCGCCGTCGTCCAGGCGGCGCGGATCGGCGCGCGCGAGCTGGAGCGCGCCCAGACCGGCTTTGTGGAAGATGCGGCGCAGTTCGTCGGTCGCGGTGGCGACGGCGAACCTCAGACCTTCGGACTGCAGATGATGGGCCATGGCGGCGAACAGGAAGACGGTCGCGCCCTGTCCGCTGGAGGCCAGGCTGCCGATCTCGACCACCTGCGCGCGGTCGATGACGGCGCCGATGGCCTGGCTCAGCACAGTCTCGACGGAGCCGTCCAGATACTGCTCCAGATACAGAGGCGCCTCGGCGGCGTGTCGGAAGCCGACGGCGGCGTAGATGACGCCCGCCTCGTCCTGAACACTCATCAGAGTCGGGAAATGGGCCTGGATCTGGCCGCCATAGGCTTCGGCATAGGCCGCCTCGATGAACTGCTCCACGCGGCGACGTTCGCCTCGGCACGGATCGTCGAACCGAATGATGCGCGATGACAGCGTGCGGCGGGCGCGCGGCCGAACCGGATCGGCGTCGTCGGGCAGGCGGAGTGGAAACATGCGGGCCTCGGACCTGGGGACTTCGGGCCAGAGACGACGCGGTGCGGCGACCCCCACAAAAAAATCTTTCGCCGTCGCAATCGCGGTTGCCGCAGAGGGCGCAGCAACCCACGATGGGGTGGTGAACGCCTCTCCCGGTCCCCCTCAGCACGACCCGAGCCGACCGGCGCGGCAAGCCCTGGCGGACGCGTGGCTGGACAGCCGCCCGGCCCTGGTGCGCTTTCTGACGGCGCGCACGGGATCGTCGGCTGCGGCCGAAGATCTGGCGCAGGATGTTTGGGTGCGGCTGCAATCCATGACCGAGGAGGCCGCCGCCGAGGTTCGCCACCCGCAGGCCTTCCTCTATCGCATCGCCGCCAATCTGGCCCTGGATGCGTCCAAGGCGCAGCGTCGTGCGGGCGCGCGCGATCTGGAATGGCGGCGCGCTTCCGCTATCGATGACGTGGCCGAAGCTCAGGATGCGCCGTCGGCCGAGGATGCCGTCTGGGCGCGGCTGAAGCTGGAAAAGGTGGTCGCCGCGATCGACCGGATGCCGCCCAAGGCCGCCGAGGCCTTCCGTCTGCACAAGATGGCCGGGCTCAGCCAGGCCGAGGTCGCCGAACGGATGGGCGTCTCGCGCAGCGCGGTCGAAAAATACGTTTCCGCCTCGCTGAAGGAACTGCTGCTGCGGGTCGGTTGGCCATGACGACCGGATTTCGCCATTTTTCATTGAGGATGCGGCGCGACCGCGTCGTCTCTCCCCCAAAGCCCGCTCGGGCCCGGACCGGATCATGACCCAGGACGACGTCATCAAGGACGAGGAGATCGCCGCCCAGGCCGCCGCCTGGGTCGTGCGTCTGCGCGCCGATGACGTGACGATCGTGGACATCGACGCGGCCACGGCCTGGCTCGATCAAGACCCGGCTCATCGGCGCGCCTTCGACGAGGCCGAGGGGCTGTGGACCGCTTCGGACGACCTGTCCGACGTTCAGCCGGGGCCGGTCATCGACCTGTCGGCGCACCGCGAGCGGCGCAAGGGCTTGGGGCGGCGATGGATGGTGGCGGCCCCGGCGATGGCTGCGGCCGTCGCCGCGGCGATCTTCCTGGGTCCACTGCTGCAAACCGAGCCGACCGTGGTCTACAGCACCGCACCCGGCGAAACGCGGACGGTGACGCTGGACGACGGATCGCGGCTTCAGATCAACGGCGGCTCGACACTGTCGGTGAAGATGGAGCGGGGACGGCGTCTGGTGCATATGGATCAGGCCGAGGCGACCTTCGACGTCGCGCATGACGCCGGCCGACCCTTCCTGATCAATGTCGGCGAAAGCCAGGTGCGCGTGGTCGGCACGGCCTTCAACATCCGCCGATCCGCCGATGACACCCAGGTGGCGGTGCTGCGGGGCGTCGTCGAGGTCAGCGACCTGAAACAGCCCGCGCGGCGGGTGCGTCTGACGGTCGGTCAGTCGGTGCAGCGCGACGACGCCGACGACCGGATGACCGTGGCCCCGGTCGATGTCCGCACCGCGGCCGCCTGGACCCAAGGGCGACGGGCCTATGACGATCGGCCTCTGCGAGAGATCGCCGCCGACCTCAGCCGCGCCTTCGCCACGCCGGTTTCTGTGGCGCCGAACGCGGCGAACCTGCGCTTCTCCGGCACGCTGGTGCTTGATGACGAAGCGGCGGTGATCGGCCGGCTGGAACGGTTCCTGCCGATCAAGGCCACTCGCGGGCCGCAAGGGGTTCGTCTAGAACGGCGCTGAACCTGCTTCGGACGTCGCCTTTTGGTACGAGCCTTCCTCTGCGCCCTGGTCGTCGTTTGCGGTGTGACCACGCCGTCGATCGGCATGGCCCAAGGGCGATCCTCGCTTCAGGTGTCGGTTTCGCCTCAGCCGTTGCGGACCGCCGTCCTCGACTTCGGTCTCCAGGCGGGCGTCAGCATCGACGCCGCCGGAAGCGAGCGGTGCGGCCCCACGCGCGGGGTGAGAGGCCGACTTTCCGTCGATGCGGCCTTGTCCAGATTGATGCTGGGCACACACTGCGTCGCGACACGCGTCGGCGACGGCGCCTACAGGATCGTGCGGGTCGCCGCTGCGCCGCCTGCCGTGGCGCGGACGATCTCGGCACCGCCCGCGCCCGTGACCCCGACGACGCTGGATGAAGTCGTGGTGACGGCGTCACGCACGGACAATCTGCTGCTGTCGCGCGCCCCCTACGGCCTGTCGTCGCTGGATGGGGTGACGCTGGAACGGGCCGGGGTCAGCGACCTTGACGGCGTCGCCGCGCGCGTCTCCGGCCTGACGGTCACCAATCTGGGGCCGGGGCGTGACAAGCTCTTCATTCGCGGCCTGGCGGACGGACCCGTTGCGGGACAGGCGCAAAGCCTGATCGGGCTCTATCTCGACGATGTGCGCCTGACCTATGACGCGCCCGACCCGGCGTTGCGTCTGGCCGACATCGAACGGGTCGAGGTTCTGCGCGGGCCGCAGGGGGCGTTGTACGGCGCCGGTTCGATGGGCGGCGTCGTCCAGATGGTCAGCCGCGCGCCGGACTTGGACGGCGTCTATGGGCGGGTGACGGCGGAGGGGGCGGTGACGGCCGGCGGCGCGCCGGGCGACGCCGTCGAGCTGATGATCAACGCCCCTATCCTGCGTGATCGCCTGGCGGTCCGGGTCGTCGGCTATGACGAGACGGTCGGGGGCTACGTCGATGATCAGGCCCTCGGACTGAGCAATACCGGCGGTATGCACCGGCAGGGGCTGAGGGCGGCGGCGTTGCTGCGTCTGACGCCCGGCTGGACCTTGAAGACGGGCTTCCTGGCCCAGACCATCGACGTCGACGACAGCCAGTACGCCAACCTGGGCGCCGACCAACCCTATGCGCGTCGTCGCAGCCTGACGGAGCCCAGCCGCAACGATTTCGACGGCGTCTGGGCCTCGGTGGACGGAGATTTCGGTTGGGCGCGGCTTCGGGCCTCGTCCAGCGTTCAGTCGCACGGCCTCGATGCGCGCTACGATGCGACGCCTGCGTCCGGACTGTTCGGACTGACGGGCGCAGCAGCGCTGGACCAGGCCGACGACCTGTCGGCTGCGGTGCATGAGGTGCGGTTGAACGGCGACTTCGGCGCACGGCTGAAGTGGAGCGCCGGGCTGTTCTTCTCGGAATACACCCACACCCGCACCGTTGCGATCTTGGACGGGCAAGGCGGGCCGGGGGTCTATCGACAACGCAGGCGCGACCATGTGGACGAGGCGGCTCTGTTCGGCGACGCCGCCTATGCGCTAAACGACAGCCTGAAGATCACGGCCGGCGCGCGCCTGTTCCGCATCGGGGTCGAGCATCGCAGCGAAACCGACGGCGATCCGACGCAGGTGTCTGGAGAAGACGCGCTGGTCGATATCACCCCGCGTCTGGTGATCGAATACGATCGCGGTCCTTTCGTCTTCTACGCCCTGGCGACCGAGGGCTATCGCGGGCCAGGCTTCAACGCCGGCGCCGTGCCAAATGGCGATCAGCAGCCCGCGCGACGCGTGAAGCCCGACGAGATCGTCGCCGGCGAGGCGGGCGCGCGCTTCACCCTGTTCGAAGGGCGACTGCGCGGGCGAAGCGCGATCTTCGTCGCCGATTGGCGCAACATCCAGTCGGACCGGTTCGACGCCCGGGGCCTGCCCTTCACCGCCAATCTAGGCGACGGCCGCAATCGCGGCATCGAGGGCGAGGTCGAATGGCGCGACGGGCCGTGGACGCTGGACGCGCACGCCGTCGTCAATGATCCCGAGTTGACCCGACCCGATCCCGGTTTCGCGCTGGGGACCGACACGCGCCTGCCGGCGGTCGCCGATTTCAGCGTGCAGGGCGGCGTCGTGCATGAGGCGCATCTGGCGCATGCGACGGTGCGATCCGAGCTTCGTCTGGGCTATGTCGGCCCGACCGATATCGCCCTGTCGCCGACCTCCACCGGCGCGTCGGCCGGCTATCTGACCAGTTCGCTGGGCGTCGGCGTCGAGATCGATCGCTGGGCGATCAGGGCGTCGGTGGACAATCTGTTCAACCGCAGCGACGACACCTTCACCTTCGGCAATCCCTTCTACGCCTCGGGCGACATCAGCACGCCGCAACGACCGCTCACCGCCCGCCTGGCCCTGACCGCGCGGTTCTGATCAGGCGGCGATGTGGAACAGGCGGCCGACGCCTGCGGTGATGGCCATGGCGAGCGCGCCCCAGAAAACCACGCGAAGAACCGATCGCCCGATAGGCGCGCCGCCTGCGCGGGCGCCCAGGGCGCCCAGCACGGCCAGACCCGCCAGGGCGGAAGCCGCGACCCAGATCGCCAGCGTGTCCAACGGCGCAACGGCGGCGACGACCAGAGGCAGGGCGGCTCCGGCCGAGAAGGTGATCGCCGAGGTCAGCGCCGCCTGGATCGGCCGCGCGGTGGTGATCTCCGAAATACCCAGCTCGTCGCGCGCATGGGCGCCCAGCGCGTCATGCGCCATCATCTGACGCGCCACCTCGGTCGCCAGATCCGGCGCGACGCCTCGCCCGACATAGATGCCGGCCAGTTTGCGCGTCTCCGCCTCATGATCGCCGGCCAGTTCGACCGCCTCACGGGCCAGATCGGCCTTTTCGGTGTCGGAC
>NZ_JAELUF010000409.1 GCF_016429195.1 Brevundimonas sp. ASV9 | reverse complement strand
ATGTAATAGGTGCCTGGGCCACGTATGGATGTTTCCGGATTCCTGGACAATGGTCGTGGCGTCTTCCAACCTTGATTCAAATTGTTCCTTCGGCTTACCAGCTATTCCTCATATACTTTTGCCCTGAATCTCCCCGTTGGTTGGTTGCCCAGGGACGACCAGAAAAGGCTCGAGAGATTTTGGTCAAGTATCATGGTGAATGTGATCCCAACTCAAAGCTTGTCGAGCATGAATACAACGAAATCCAACAAGCCTTGAGCAAAGAGGCGGAGCAGAATATCACATGGAGAGACTTTTTCCTGTCCATCCCGAATATGAAGCGCATAGGGCTCTGTTTTGCAACTGCAGTATTCAGTCAGAGCTCGGGCAACCTTCTAGTCTCCAACTACCTGACACAAATTCTCAAAGATACTGGCGTCAACGCAGACAAGGACATCACGCTGGTCAACGGC
>NZ_JAELUF010000408.1 GCF_016429195.1 Brevundimonas sp. ASV9 | reverse complement strand
GTACTAGGTCCCGGCTACAACCCCAACGGCGGACCTAATAGGCAAAACGGCAATCGTCAAAACTCGGCGCAGTCCGATACCTCCATGTCGACTCCGGGGAGGGCATTCCTGCCAGCGGCCAACAATGCTTCTTATCCCGTATACTCGGGCACGCCAAACCAACCCGGTGTCGGCATGGAGGGCCTGACATTCAATCCGCCGACTGCAACAACGTCTCCTCCATTTCAAACGGGCGGCAATGCTCAAATGGGAGGCATGATGGGTGCCAATAACATGGACTTTAATGCCCTCTTTGATCCGAGCAACCCTGCACTGTACAACTTTGATCTGGAAGGACTCAACTTTGGCAGTCAATATGCTGGCTGGGAGTTTGGCATTCTAAACAAAATGGGTTTGGGTGCCGATTCCAACTCTCGAGACAACTCGATATCGCACTCCACCGACCCTGGCTA
>NZ_JAELUF010000407.1 GCF_016429195.1 Brevundimonas sp. ASV9 | reverse complement strand
CCGTGACAGAGAGCCGAGGCCAAGGGGCGATGCTGCAAAGATGCGTCGTGCAACGGTTCAACGAATGAGCCAAGTACGCGTTGACAGCTCAAGGAGGGGCTGCGTATGTACGGTACTCGGTAGACCAAAGCGACCAGGGGCAACGTGTTTCGCGAGCAAGGTTGTTGTGCGGCGGACAGGTGCGAGTATGGGACGATCGAACGAGCGAACAAGCAACAGGAGGTGAGGAACCGAAACCGACCAAGCAGACCGGGATGTTTGACGCCAGGCGAGCTGGAGGAGCGAGGCTGATGAACCCGGTTGGCCGGAGCTGAATGCTAAACCTGCGACGACGTCAGAAACGAGCGATGGCTGGCGTCCAAACTAGACGAAATGGAACGGCCAGGGAGAGCCAAGGTGGCAGCGATGGTGGGACGACGGGCAACGATGGGAAATTGCAGAGGTTGCCAGCG
>NZ_JAELUF010000406.1 GCF_016429195.1 Brevundimonas sp. ASV9 | reverse complement strand
CTATTGGAGGAGCCATGCTCGCCATGATCAACCGGTGTGATGAATTCTTCAGGCGGGCGGTCAGTTTGGTGCTCCTCGTGGGAAGCGAGCGACGTCACTGAGGGGACGGTAAGGTTTGAAATTCGCACTGTATATTTGTAGGAAATATCTTGCATAGTATACAGTGTAAATATGTCGTCAGCCTGCACGGTATGCTTTGCTCCTTCTACCACGAGTGGGCCGCTGGCGCCAACAAGGTCAGCAAAAGCGTCCCTCCCCTCCCCCCGCCAAGCCACCGCCTGAACGCCGTGCTGTTTGGGCGCTCTGGCGGGGCTTGTTCTGGGCAGTTTTCTGCAGGCATCAGCAGGTTACTTCCAGCAGCGTTTTCCGCGTTCTGTCTACTCGTAATGTCTCTGCTGCTTCCTGGCCGCCCGTCTCAGCCGCCACCAACATCCACCGTGAGCCGTTTTCTGC
>NZ_JAELUF010000405.1 GCF_016429195.1 Brevundimonas sp. ASV9 | reverse complement strand
AAGTAGTGTGGTTGCACTGATGCGCTTCCCAACACAGGTGAAAAGATCTTGCAGCCCAGACATAACGCCTCTGCCGTTAGGCTCGGCGCCACTGCGGAGGTGTCGCGATGAGAGCCAATCAAACGCGGTCTTTCATCGTGGCACTTTTAACCGAAAGGCACTGTCGTCACAGCTGAAGAAAGGCTTGAAGGAAAAGAAGCTTGTTTAAGCAGACTTTACAATCCCCGCATAAAAGGAGTTCATGAAGCTCGGAGCTAAGAGAATTGATTTGACTGGAGTTTTAAAAACCCTGTACTTGATTGAAAATGAGCGCAGTTTAGAACACGCTTGAAGCTATCAAGACCATCGACCTGCATACCCTCCCACCCACGCTGCTGTCATCGGTTGGAGATGGAGAATGAAGCGGTGATGTCATGCTACCCGTAGGCTCATCACCATAAAACTCATCGAGCG
>NZ_JAELUF010000404.1 GCF_016429195.1 Brevundimonas sp. ASV9 | reverse complement strand
AGCTGATCGTTCCAATTCTCGCCCAGAACCTTTTGGACCTTGAGCTGACTTCTCTTGTCAACGGTCTCAAGAGCTCGAGTATGTTTTTGCTGCTCCTCCTCCATGGCAATGGCCGCAGCACGCTGTAGCTCTGCCTCGCCAGGCTCTCCCGCGGGAACGCGACGCAAAATGAGACGGTTTCGTTCTGGTCGTCGCTGATCCTTGATGATACGCCACAACTCGGTGTCACCAAGACGGCGGCACTGTCGAGGATCAGGTTCCAACCCAGTCAGAACCCAGAAGCAGTAATTCCGCTCATGATCTTCCCGCAGCGCAAACTTGCGCAACGTGACTCGCATCACATCTTCACATGTATTACAATCAGCGATTTTGACCACCTTGGTAACACCATTTGTTGAGATGACACGAATGACATCTTGACCCTGCGGCAATGCAGCCATGAGTGAGCCATCC
>NZ_JAELUF010000403.1 GCF_016429195.1 Brevundimonas sp. ASV9 | reverse complement strand
GATTTGAAGTGAGGTACGGCGGGAAAGGCGTCTTGGGAATGGTGCCGTCACAGCTATCTGATAACATGCATGTGGGAAGCCATTTCCGCTTTCTATGACTCGGATTTTGAAAGTGGACATTTTCGACAAAAGGATTTATTGCATCTGTCAATAGTACGGGAGCTTGCTGCGATACCAGCTATTTGCCCGATGTGATGTAGCTCTACATAACGCGCGGGGCGCAAATTATTTACTTAATGATAATGATGTACAATGAGAGAATCCGTATGCATCTTATAAAACCGGCTGGAGAATCATGGTAGTTTAATCTCGATAGTGTTGATTTCCGATCTGCATCACACGCTTCAATGGAAACAACATGAAATCACTGCCGCCTCCAAAAATTCTTATCAACCTTGTCTGCACCCGCCTTATGTCCCTTGTCGTGCTTCTGCTCAAATTCCTCATTATGCT
>NZ_JAELUF010000402.1 GCF_016429195.1 Brevundimonas sp. ASV9 | reverse complement strand
GAATCTTTGCCTTTATCGGCCTTCTCTGCTTTGTCTGACTTTGACTCCTTCCCTTTTTTCTTTGGACCATCGTCGTCCTTGTCCTTGCCCTTACCCTTCTCGCCCCTCTTCTTGCCAGACTCTTTTGATTTGTTGGCTTTTTTCTCCTTTAGGTATTCCACCAGCGGGGTTGTTGTAACCTTTGCCTGGTTACTGGGATCCTCGGGGCCTTCAACATCGATGCTCTCGCGCAATGGTGCCGGGTTTGCAAGAGCTTCGAGAAAACCCATAAACTCGGGATCTTGATCTATAGTGCCTTGGCGAGTATCTGTACGTTTTTTGTTTCCAGGGACCTTTTTATAGATGGACATCTCAAGTGCAGGCGGTGCTACCAAGGCAGGGCTAGTAAAGGTGTTCTTCGCGTCTTCCCACGTCGCATTGCGAACGGTTTCGCCCAGCGGCATGATATCATCC
>NZ_JAELUF010000401.1 GCF_016429195.1 Brevundimonas sp. ASV9 | reverse complement strand
GATTTGCGCGTCTTGATTTAGCTGTAATACTTGAATGGAGAATAACATTTTCTGGTGTCAAACGGTGCCTTGATTAAACATGCCATGTAAAAGACTCCACCTATGTCTTGCTCTCGGGAGGAGGACAGTAAACCGAAGGGGGTTACATCAGCTAGTAAGATACATATGACAGACTGAGGATGAGGAAGAGCGATTGAAGTGTAGTCGTCGGCTGGGCCTAGGTACTTGTTGACGGGAGGCCCGGCTCGGAGACCGACGACCCGTTGGAGGATGCTTAAGTGATGCGCGTTGTCGGGTTTAAATCTATAGATATACATATAAAAAGAGTGGAGGTGCCCATTTTGTATGCAAGGTTGAGTCACCAGTGCAGCCTTGTTTTGAAAATGGATTCGAGCTTACATAGTTTGCTATTTTGACTTTACTTGGCTTGTCTGGTGTGTTTTACAGTATAGC
>NZ_JAELUF010000400.1 GCF_016429195.1 Brevundimonas sp. ASV9 | reverse complement strand
AGAATTTAAAGTACGGAGTCCTAGGGTAGCGATTGCCTGTCTTGTTTATATTGTGACCAGCAGTATTAAGATCCCAACTTCCCTGAGAATTTGTTTCACGTTCGCGCAATTCAGCAAAACTTGCCTTATGTATTTGGTAGTCATTTATGCCTTTGGTGGTGGATATTTGCAGTGTTATTTAGCTTACCCTGTACAGTTTTTCGACATCTCATGCATACCCGAACAGACGTTGAAGTTGCTCAAACATTGCTTATACAACGGCATGGAATACGCAAATCGCAAGAAGAGAAAGTTACGCAAGACTAGCATCAATTAAATCTGCCCCCTGAGTCCGTGTCTGTTGAACAACAAACTAGTACGCATGGCTATGTCCAGAATTTGAAGCCAAGCCATTGCGTGTTGCTCCCGCCAATAGTAAAAGGAGCGGGCAATAACATGGCATAATAAATAAGGC
>NZ_JAELUF010000040.1 GCF_016429195.1 Brevundimonas sp. ASV9 | reverse complement strand
TCCTTGAACGGTTCGGCCGAGGCGCTGAAGGTTTCCCACGCGCCGTCTTCGGCCTTCAGGGCGCCGCCGCCCTTCCACGGCGCGCTGGTCGAGGCCTTGCGTCCGGCGTGGGCCAACTGGATGCCGATCGGGGTGTCGCTGTAGGTGCGGATGTCGCGGATGATCCGGGTGAAGGCTTCTTCCTGGGCGTCGTTCCACAGGCCGGTGTCGTCCGGCGTGATCCGTCCCGCCGCCTCGACCCCCGTCGCCTCGACGATGACCAGTCCCGCGCCGGAGATCGCCAGTCGTCCCAGATGCTGCACGTGCCAGGGCTGGGGCACGCCGTCGATGGCCGAATACTGGCACATCGGCGCGATGGCGACGCGGTTCTTCAGCGTCAGGGGGCCGACGGCGCGGGGTGAGAACAACTGGCTCATGAAGGACGATCCGTGGGAGAGGAGGGGGACTGTAGCTATGGCGGTTGCGGTCACGTTCAACCCCGATCCTTTCCGATTGTTCACCCAGCTTTCCGATTATTCACGTGTGCACGCCCGGCCCACGCGGCACAAAAGGGTCAAGCTTCAACTGGGGAACACACCAATGCTTCGTCTCGCTCTCGCCATCGCCATCGCCGCCCCGCTGCTGTCGGGCTGTATCATCGTCTCGACTGAAAAGCCGACCACGCGCGTCATCACCGCGCCGGCCTCGGGTCAGTGATGCGCAGCCTGGTCAAGGGCCCGATGATTAAGGGGCTGGCGGTCGCGGCCCTGGTCGCGCCGCTGCTGTCGGCCTGCGTCATCTATGACAGCGACGCGGGCGAGAACGTCTCGGTGAACCTGCGCCGCGACGACGCCCCGCCGGCCGAGGCCATCCGCGAAGCCCGGTTCGCCGACGGCGCCCTGGTCGCGCGCGTCGATTCCAACGGCTGCACCCAGGCGTCGGATTTCGAAGTGTCGGTGTCGGACGGCTCGCCGGTCGAGATCACGCTTCGCCGCACCAAACAGGACCTGTGCAAGGCCCTGGTCCCGGACGGCGTCGAGCTGCGCTGGACCTATGCCGACCTGGGCCTGGAG
Organism: Brevundimonas sp. ASV9; assembly: GCF_016429195.1. Lineage (GTDB taxonomy): Bacteria > Pseudomonadota > Alphaproteobacteria > Caulobacterales > Caulobacteraceae > Brevundimonas. The sequence goes on along the minus strand of NZ_JAELUF010000040.1, from coordinate 27,463 downwards.
CCCGGCACGCCGGCCCGCATCCTCAATGCGCTGAAGTAGGCGTCTCGAACACGACCAGCATGTCTGGCGGAATGCGCTGCGGCCTCAGGGTCGCAGCGTCCACCAGCACCCATTCGGTGACGCCCTGGGCGCAGACGCGGCCCTGCGCGTCCTCGATGCGGACATAGCGGGTGAACCGCGGTCCCTGCGGATCGCCGACCCAGGTGCGCGCGACCACGCCCTCGGCGCCCGGCTCGATGCCGCGCAGATAGTCGATCTCATGCCGGGTCGCGACCCACGACCATTTCGCCCGCGTCGCTTCGTCGAAGCGCGCGTTCCAGTGGGCCGTGCCCGCATCCTGCAGCCAGCCGACATAGACGACGTTGTTGACGTGGCCGTTGGCGTCGATGTGCTCGGGCCGCACGTCCAGCGGCACGACGAAGACCTCGCGGTCCTCGCGCGGCGTGAGGGTCTTCCTGGCCATCAGACCTCGCCGAGCGGCACGCCCTTCTCGACCATCAGGGCCTGAAGTTCGCCCGCCTGGAACATCTCGCGGATAATGTCCGATCCGCCCACGAACTCGCCCTTCACATAGAGCTGCGGAATGGTGGGCCAGTCGGTGAAGCTCTTGATGCCTTCGCGCAGGGCTTCGTCCTGCAGCACGTCCACGCCCACGAAGCCGGCGCCGACATGATCCAGGATCTGCACCGCCAGGGACGAGAAGCCGCAGCGCGGCTGGTCCGGTGTGCCCTTCATGAACAGAACCACGTCGTTCTGGGCGACGGTCTCGCCGATGAAGGCGTGAACGGGATCGGCGGCTTGGGCGGTGTCGGTCACGGATAAGGGCCTTTCGTGAAGCCCGTCAGCTAGGGAGCCGAACGGGCGCGGTCAAGGCGTCCGCGACGTTCTGCACAGCTGCTGGGGCCGGTCAGGCCGCCTGATTGGCCACGACGCGCGCCATCTCGATCTGCGCGGCCAGGCCCGGCGGCATGTCCCGCTCGGGCGCAGCGGCCAGTGTCGCCAGCCGATCGGTGTCGGTCGGATTGACGATCACGCTGGATACCGACGGGTCGGTCAGCACGTAGGACAGGCAGATCGCCTCGGCCGTCCAGTTATGGGTGCGGTACAGGAAGCCGAAGGCGTCCTTCTTGGGCGTATCGACGGGACGCTTGTCCTTGCCGAAGCCGAACAGACCCTTTTTGAAGATCGGGGCATCGGGCGCCCGCGCGCGCCGGTCGGCGTAGAAGTCATAGGCGAAGACCGCCATGTCCTGCTCGCGCGCCGAGCGGATGCGGTTTCGAATCTTCCAGTCGGCGTTGATGTCGAACGGCGTCAGCAGGGCGTCGAACGCCCCGGTCGACACATAGGCGTCCATCACGTCGCCGCCGCCGGCGATGCCCAAAAGCTTGATCCGTCCGGTGGCGCGCATGGCCTTCAGCGCGCTGAGAGACGATTGCGCCAGTTCGGTCTCGCCCGGCTCGTGCAGCACCGCCACGTCGATCCATCCCAGGCCCGAGAAGTGCAGCACCCGATCGATGGCCGCCGTCATGCCTTGTGCGGAGAAGTCGCGCTGCTGGTCGCGGCCGTCGCCGGCGCCCAGCGTCAGGCTGACATAGACCAGCTTGCGATCCACATGCGACAGGGCCTCGCCCAGCACCTCGGCCGCCACCGGGTCGGCGGTCTCCAGCCGATAGCTGTTCACCCCGGCCTCCAGCGCCGAATACAGCAGGTCCAGCCCGGCCTCGCGCCCGCGCTTCAGCACGTCGGCGCCAAAACTCAGCGTCAGGTTGGAGATGGCGGAGCCGGACACGCCGAAGGGGCGATAGCGCATAGCCGTCAGCCCTCCTTGGCCGGCGCGGAGGTCTCAAGCGCCAAGGCGTGCAGTTCGCCGCCCATCTGGCCCTTCAGCGCGGCATAGACCATCTGGTGCTGACGCACGCGCGGCAGGCCGGTGAAGGCGCTCGACACGATCCGCGCGCGATAGTGGTCGCCGTCGCCGGCCAGATCCTCGATCTCGATCTCGGCGTCGGCGAAGGCTTCGACCAGATGCTGGCGCAGCGTTTCGACGGACATGGGCATGGCGGGTGCTCGTACTTCGTTCAACGCCAGTTTGCCCGGTAATCCTTAATGCCGACCTACGGCGCGCGCCGTGGCCGTTCGAACAACTGCACCGGATGATCCTTGTAAGTCGTCGTCGCATAGGGGCGATAACCGACCCGCGCCGCCAGCTTCAGCGAGGCCAGGTTCTCGGGCGAGATCATGCAGACGGTTCGCCCCTCCAGCCTCCGGTCGGTCCAATCCAGGGCCGCCGTCAGGGCCTCGGCCGCATAGCCTCGCCCCTGAAACCCCGGCGCCACGCCCCAGCCCAGCTCCGGCGCATCGAACGGCGGCTCCAGCTCGCGGCGATAGTCGAACACCCCGACGCTGCCCAGATAGGCGCCGCCGTCCCTCAGCCGGATCGTCCAGTTGCCATGGCCCATCGCCGCCCAATGGCCGAGATCGCGCAGCAGCCGGAACCACACTTCTTCGCGCCCCAGCGCCCGGCCCATGATGTGGCGCGTGAAATCCTCATCGGACCACAGCGTCAGCAGATCGTCGAAATCCTGTGTCAAGACGGGCCTCATCACCAGTCGCTCGGTCGTCAGAATCCTGTCGGTCACATCAGGCCCAGTTGCTTGAAGCTGGCCACCCCGTCGCGGCCGACGACCAGATGGTCGTGAACCTCGACGTTAAGGGCGCGGCCGGCCTGCACAACCTGTTTCGTGATCTCGATGTCGGCGCGGCTGGGGGTCGGATCGCCCGACGGATGATTATGCACCAGGATCAGGGCGCTGGCCGACAACTCCAGCGCGCGCCGCACGACCTCGCGCGGATAGACCGGCGCATGATCGACCGTGCCGCGGTTCTGCACCTCGTCCAGGATCAGCTGGTTCTTCTTGTCCAGATACAGCACCCGGAACTGCTCGCGCGGCTCGTGCTGCAAGGCGACGCGGACATAGGCCAGAAGCGCCGTCCAGGACGAGATCACCGGGCGCTTCGCCGTCGGTTCGCGCGCGATCCGCCGCGTCACGTCGAAGATCAGCTGAAGGTCCAGCGCCACCGCCCGCGTCGCCTTGCCGACGGCGTATCCCATCGACCGCGCCACCTGATCCTCGATCGCCTCATGACTGGCCGCCCCGATGCCTTCCAGGCCTCCGAACCGCGCCAGCAGATCCTTGGCCAGCGGCTTGGTGTCCTTGTAGGGCACGCTGCGGAACAACAGCAGCTCCAGCAACTCATAGTCGGGCAGGGCGCCCAGGCCCCCCTTCGCCGCCCGCTCACGCAGCCGGTCGCGATGACCGCTGTGCCGAGGTTTCTGTGTTGGCGCACCGCTTACAGCATACGTCATCGGCGCAACTGCTCCGGACCAAACTCCAACCCTAGCGGCCAACGAGGCCAGTTTGGGGAGGTGACAGCTCCATTCGGCGGCGAAGATTGGTCATGGTGAAGCAGAAACCGAGTGCCGTCAGTTTTGGTCGCCGCCATGCCAATCCGGCCTTCGGCGTCTGCGAAGATCGGCACCAGAAGCCATCCTCCACTGGTGTCGTTATCTCGCATAATGCCTGGCGCACCTCGACTTAGATACGCGCCGGCTCTTTGTTTCAATCCGCAATGAGGCTTGTCTTCCGAGTAGGCGACGCAGTGCGTCATCGGAGATGATGTCCCTGAAGACCAGCAGCTAAACGTGACCTTGGTTTCCAAAGGGACGCACCGCCCAACCTCAGCGTCACTATCCGCCATCATCCCGATAGCGCTTGGCTTGGAAGGCCCGCGATCAGCGGCGCAGCCCAGTAGCAGCACCGCTAGACCAATCATGGCGCAGGCATTCCTCATCGGCGAATCCATCAGGTTGCGTTTTGGCAACCTAGCGTCGCGTTCTCGATCGAGAAAGTGCCTGTCTCTAAGGCACGCCGCCGCCGCCCGTCAGTTCGGTCGGAAAAGCCCCGCCGGCGACGCCGTGAAGATTTCCAGTCCGTCTTCCGTCACCCCGATGGTGTGTTCGCACTGGGCCGACAGGGACTTGTCGCGGGTCACGGCGGTCCAGCCGTCGGACAGCACCTTCACGTGCGGCTTGCCCAGGTTCACCATCGGTTCGACGGTGAAGAACATGCCGGGCTTCAGCACCGCCCCCTCGCCGCGACGGCCGTAGTGCAGGACATTGGGGCTGTCGTGGAAGACGCGGCCGATGCCGTGGCCGCAGAAGTCGCGCACCACGCTCATGCGCTGGGCCTCGACGAACTTCTGGATTGCATAGCCGATGTCGCCGAACGTGTTGCCCGGCTTGACCTGCTCCAGGCCCAGATCCAGCGACTGATAGGTCACGTCGATCAGCTTCTTGGCCCGCGCATTGATCTCGCCCACCGCATACATGCGGCTGGAATCGCCGTGCCAGCCGTCCACGATCACAGTGTGGTCGATGTTGACGATGTCGCCATCCTTCAGCACCCGGTCGCCGGGAATGCCGTGGCAGACGACGTGGTTGATCGAGGTGCAGACGGTCTTCTCGTAGCCCTTGTAGCCCAGGCAGGCGGGCAGGCCGCCGTTGTCCAGGGTGAATTCGCGCACCAGATCGTCGATCGTGCTGGTCAGGACGCCCGGCTTCACATGCGCCGCGATCATGTCCAGCGCCTCGGCGACCAGACGGCCGGCCTTGCGCATGCCCTCGAAGTCTTCCGCCTCATGGATGCGGATGGCGCTGGAGCGGACCAGGACGTCGGTTTCGAGTTCGGGCGTTTCGTACATGGGGCGATCGGTCTGCAAAAGGCGGGATACGGCGCAATCCGTTCGCCGCAGATGGGCGTTATAGCATGAAACCTCAAGCCTGCCCCCGGATTCCCGCATGACCGACGCCGCCGCAATCGCCTCTGCGCCGACCGCCGCCGTCCTGGTGATCGGCGACGAAATCCTGTCTGGCCGGACCCAGGATACCAACACCAACACCATCGCCCGGTTTCTGGCGGCGTTGGGGATCGACCTGATGGAGGCGCGGGTCGTCAGCGACGATCACGGCCGGATCGTCGAGGCGTTGGACGCCCTCCGCTCACGCTGGGACTATGTCTTCACCACCGGCGGCATCGGTCCGACCCATGACGACATCACCGCCGACGCCGTGACGGCCGCCTTCGGCGTGGCCCTGCATGAACATCCCGACGCGCTGGCGATCCTGTCGCGCCGCTATGGCGACGAGTTCAACGCCGCGCGCCGTCGCATGGCGCGCATTCCCGAAGGCGGCGTTCTGATCGCCAATCCGGTCACCGATGCGCCCGGCTTCCAGATCGGCAATGTCTTCGTCATGGCCGGCGTGCCCAAGATCATGCAGACCATGCTGGAGGATGTGGCCCCGCGCCTGCGCACCGGCGCCATCGTTCATATCCAGACCTTGAAGGTCACAGGCGTGGGGGAGGGGGCGGTGGCGGATGTGCTGCGAGCGGCGGCCAATCAGCGCCGCGACCTGTCCTTCGGCAGCTATCCCTTCGGCCATGGCAGCGTCGGCGAGATCGGAACCCAGCTGGTCATTCGTGGCCGCGATGCCGATCAGGTCGATGCGGCGGCGCATGATTTGATCGCAGAACTGCGTAATCTAGGCATCGATGTTGCCGCTGCGTAACCTCGCAAAGCCGTGATCGTGTGCGGCTCAGGCGCCACGGTTTCGCCTGTTTCCGGTCCGATGGGGGCCTTGCCCGCAACGCTTTCGCGCCGCGAACGCTGAGAGGGCTCCTCCCCTGATCGACCGCGCGTAATGCGGCCGGCGCTTACTTAGGTGTATGAAATGACCTCCAGGAACTTCGCCCGCGTGGGCGGGATCGCCCTGACGACCGCCCTGCTGGCCGGCGTCGCCGCCCCGGCCATGGCCGGCTCCTTCTATGTCCAGGAACAATCGACCCGCGGCCAGGGTCGCGCCAACGCCGGCGTCGGCGCCGACAAGGGCGTCCAGTCGCTGTGGTGGAACCCCGCCGCCATCGCCGGAACCCAGCGCGAGGTCTACCTCGGCGCCCACGGCCTGATCCTGGACTCCGACGTCGACAATCGCGGCTCGACCCTGACCTACAACGTTCCCGTCGCCGGCGTGGGCGTGGTCAGCCGTACCTATCCGGTCAACGGCGACCCGCACGTCCACGACGTGGTCGAAAGCGGCATCGTGCCGAACTTCGCCGTCTCCATGCCGATCGGCGACCGCTTCAACGTCGGCCTGGCCGTTCAGGCGCCCTACAACTTCACCACCAAATATCTGCCCGACGACTTCGCGCGTTACGACGCTCTGACGTCGGAACTGCGCTCGGCCAACGTCAGCCTGGTCGCCGCCATGACGGTCACCGACTGGCTGGACATCGGCGCCGGTTTCGACGCCCAATACGCCAAGGCGACCCTGTCGTCGGCCCTGCCGAACGCGCCGATCCCGGCCGTCCTGTCGCCCGCCTATGTCGTCTCGCCGTCGACCGATGGCCGCAACCAACTGGAAGGCGACGGCTGGGATTACGGATGGAACGCCGGCGCCCAGATGCACTTCGGCAAGCTGGACCTGGGTCTGTCTTACCGCTCCAAGATCGAACACGAGCTGGAAGGTTCAGTAAACATCTCGGGCCTGACCGGCGTCCTGGCCGGCGCCAACGTCTCGACCGATGGCGGCGCCTCCTTCACCACGCCTTGGTACGCCACCGTCTCGGCCCGCTACGCCGTCAACGATCGCCTGACCCTGAACGCCCAGGTCAACCAGATCGGCTGGAGCGAGTTCGACGCCATCCGCGTCGCCTACACCGGCGGCGGCTCGACCATCGTTCAGGACTATGACGACGTCACCACCGGCGCGATCGGCTTCGACTACAAGATCGATCCGTCGATGACCTTCCGCGCCGGCTTGGGTTATGACCCGACCCCGACGCCGGACGATCACCGCACCGCCCGTATTCCGGACGGCGACCGCTGGCTGTACGCCGCCGGCCTGTCCAAGACGATCGGTTCGATGACCTTCGACGGCGCCGTGACCTACATCGACATCGACACCGCGACGATCAACGACACCCGCGACGTCTATGGCAACGGCCTGGTCGTCTCGAACCTGCGCGGCGAAGCGCAAGGCTCGGGCGTGGGCTTCTCGCTGGGCGCGACCTGGAACTTCTGAGGCCCGCTCAGCCCCGGCTGACATGAGAACGGCGGCTCCCTCGCAGGAGCCGCCGTTTTTTATTCCTCCACCGCAAAGCGGGGGAGGGGGACCGCCCGAAGGGTGGTGGAGGGGGCGGAAACGGGCGCGACGTTTGACGTGTCACGCCGTGCGGCGAGCGCCCCCTCCACCGCTTCGCGGTCCCCCTCCCCCGTTTCGCTGCGCTTCACGGGGAAGGATCTAGATCAGCCCTTGGCGGCGCCGCCGTAGCCCTTGCCGCCGTTCGACGGGCGGCGACGCGGGCGGCGCTTCATCTGACCTTCCGCCGGCTTGGCGTTGTCATTGATCGACGGCACGCGCTCGCCGGCCAGGGGGTTGTAGGCGCGCTCGGGACGCGGGGCCGCCGGGGTTTCGCCCGGACGGTTGCGACGCTGGCGGTGCGGCTGGCCGCCGCCTTCCGGACGCACGCCGTCGCGGTGGGGATTGCGACGGCCGCGACCACCCCGTCCGCCTTCGTTGCGCTCGCCGCCTTCGCGCTCGGGCAGGGTCGCCTTCTTGCCGACGCCGGTGGCCATGATGGTGGCGTCCAGCTGGCCCAGGGCCTTGTCGTTGCGGCGGTCGATGGCCGGGATCTTCTGGCGCGTGACCTTTTCGATGTCGCGCAGCAGCTTCATCTCGTCGCCGGCGACGAAGCTGACGGCCGTGCCGTCCTTGCCCGCCCGCGCGGTGCGGCCGATGCGGTGGACGTAGCTTTCCGGCACGTGCGGCAGTTCGAAGTTCACGACGTGCGAGACGCCGTCCACGTCGATGCCGCGCGCGGCGATGTCGGTGGCGACCAGCACGCGCAGCTTGCCCTTCTTGAAGGCTTCCAGGGTGCGCTCACGCTGGGGCTGGCTCTTGTTGCCGTGGATGGCCCCGGCCTCGACGCCGCCGGCCTCCAGGTAGGCCGCGACCTTGTCGGCGCCGTGCTTGGTCTTGGTGAAGACCAGGCAGCGCGTGTATTCGGGATCCGAGAACATCTCGGTCAGCAGGGCGCGCTTGCGGCCCTGTTCGATATAGACGACCGATTGGCTGATGCGCTGCACCGTGGTCGACTGCGGCGTGACCTGGACCTTGACCGGATCCTTCAGCAGTTCGCCCGCCAGCTTGCCGATCTCGGACGGCATGGTCGCCGAGAAGAACAGGTTCTGGCGCTTGGCCGGGATCTTCGAGACGATCTGGCGGATCGGCTTGATGAAGCCCAGGTCCAGCATCTGGTCGGCCTCGTCCAGCACGAAGATCTCGGTCGAGGACAGGTCCAGGTTCTTCTGCTGGATGTGGTCCAGCAGGCGGCCCGGCGCGGCGACCAGGATGTCCAGACCCTGTTGCAGGGCCCGCTCCTGCCCGCCGTATTTCACGCCGCCGAAGATCACCGCGACCCGGAAGCCCAGGTGCGCGCCATAGGCCTTGAAGCTGTCGCCGATCTGGGTGGCCAGCTCGCGCGTGGGGCTCAGGACCAGCACGCGCGTCGTGCGGGGCTTGGGGGCGATGCGGTTTTCGGCCAGGCGATGCAGGATCGGCAGGGCGAAGGCGGCGGTCTTGCCGGTGCCGGTCTGGGCGATGCCCAGCAGGTCCTTGCCGGCCATGACGTCGGGAATGGCCTTTTCCTGGATCGGGGTCGGCTTGGTGTAGCCGGTCGAGGCCAGGGCCTGCAGCAGGGCCTTGTTCAGGCCCATGGATTCGAATGTGGTGCTCACAGCAGTCTATCTTTCGCGTAGCGGCAGGGCGCTATCAGCCATGGCATGACGCCGTCGGGCCGCGCACCGCCAGTCCCGACGGGGCCTCGGGGAGGAGGCCTGCGGGGTGGATCGGGCGCCGCCCCGCGTGTCCGGGCAGCGAATGGATATGAGGGGCCGGCGGCTTCTACAGACAGGTCCGAAGGGGACCCACACGCGCTGGAGACGCCGGAGATCGCGAGTGTGCGACGCCGCGCAAATGGGCGCTTATCGCCGATAAGTCAACTGCGGCGCCGCTCAGGGCGCGTATCGCGTCGCCGCCTCGGGCAGTCCGTCGGGCAGGCCGATGGCCGCGCGCCAGTCCTCGGGATGCAGCCGCGCCATCTCCAGATCCAGCCACGCCAGCGGCTTCAGCGCCCCGTCCGCGTCCCAGAACCGCTCGGCCCACGGCTGGCCCGTTTCGATCGCCCGGGCCCGGTCCCGCGCCGTCGCCTCGGGCCCCAGATGCGTCGCGCGCCAGTGATACAGCCACGGAATATGCCAGTGCGGCGCCCGGCTCAGCCGCTCGTCCGTCATCGCCGCCGCCAGACATTCCGCCAGCGCCCGCGCGTCCTCCAGCTGGGCGTTGAAGGCGTCGCGCCGCGCCTGGATATGCCGGTCCCAGCCCTCGGCCGGCTCGATCGGCGCCAGCGTCGGCTCGGGCCGTTTCCAGCCTTCCGCCTCGCGTCGCTTCCACAGGGCGTGGACCCCGACGTCGTAGCGTGCGGCGACCGACCGCGCGGTCTCGCCGTCCTCCCACGCCTTCCTGACCTCGGCCCAGACGGCGTCCGGCCGGATCTTGCGATGTATGCCCTGGCTCATGGGACGGGGGTGTCGCACGCCCCTGCGTCATCATCGGTCGCACCCGCGCCTCATGCACAGCTGGCGCGTGACCCCTGACATGTCGCGATGTGGAAAATCAAATCTCTAGCCTCGAAAATCGGCCTTCTTCCGGCCTGGGGTAGAGACCGTCCCATAATGTCCGCATGGAAAAACGCCGCTACAAGATCAAACCGCCCGAGGTCTGGACCCAGGTTCGAAAGGACTATCTGTCCGGCCTCGACGCCAGGACCGTCGCCGCCCGCCACGACGTGACCGAGGCCTCCATCCGCGCCCGCGCGACGAAGGAGGGCTGGTCCCGCCATCCGCGCAGCGAGGCCGCGACACCCGCGCCCCAGCCTCTGTCGCCAGACGACGCGGCCGATCTTTCTCCGGACGACCCCAATGATCCCGCCGCCCTGGCCCGCGCCGCCGCCCAGGCCTCGGGCCGCGCCCTGCACGCCCAGGACTTCGCCCAGGCCCGCGCCCTGGCGGCCCTGGCCGAGACCTATCGCAAACTGGCCGACCGCGACGGCCCCGGCCGCGCCGCTCGCCTGACGGTGAAGACGGCGCCCCTGCAACTGGTCTTCGACATTCTGACCAATGAGGCCGAGGCCGAGCGCCGCTTCGCCATGAACACCAGCGACAAGAGCGATTGGGAACTGCGCGGCCAGTACTGGCAGGCGAAGCAGAGGCTGGAGCGCGCCAACACCGAATGGGGCCACGCCCAACTGGCCCGCCGCGTCCAGCTGGAGCGCCGCATCGCCGCGCTCGAGGACCAACTCCGCGCCGCCGGCCTCGACCCCGTCATTGAACGCGAACAGGACCGCCGCATCTCCCAGGGCCTCGACCTCTTCCTCGGCCCCCTGCGGGGGAGAGTGACGATGGAGGAGTGGGAGAAGACGCTGGATGAGTTGTGAGGATCAATCCCTCTGACTTTGCGGAAGAAGGTGGCCGAGCGAAGCGAGGTCGGATGAGGGGTCGGTTCAGCGTGGACCGTCACGGCCGGCGCAACCCCGATACCTCGGGCCACGCTGCCGCCTTAAGAGAATGTAAACGCCTCATTGACACAACAAAAATGTTGTGTGATCATTCTCGAAATGATGATACTTAACCAGCGCGACTATCGAAGAGCAAAGGCGCGAAGAGAACAGCTCCGTCGGTTCACGGGCAATGACGCGATCGTCAATCTGCTAGAGGAAGGTTTGCCGCATCAGGTGAACGAAGCGCGAAAGCAGACCCTTGCGGCAGAATTACTGCGGATTGATGAATCCATTGACCGGTATGAGTCAATAACTCGTGGGAATAGTGATCCTTCTGATACTCAAGACGCTCTTGAGCTTGGGTTGCTTCCAATTTTAGTCAGGCTGTCTCGCGGATTATCGCAGAAAGACTTGGCTGAAATACTCGGTATGCGAGAGCAGCAAGTTCAGCGCTACGAGAAGGACCGGTACGCAACAATTAGCTTGCAGCGATACCAACAGATTCTCGATCGGCTTGAGGTGGAGGTTGAGCCTCGACTCGTAGCGAAAGAAATCCAGGCCCCCGACGATCAGTTCGCTGATCTGGAACTTTCACCCGAGCTCCTTAAAGAGCTCCGAAAGCGCGCTTGGGTAAACCTTCCCAGGAATGCCTCACCAAATGAGATGCGAAAAACCATTGGTTCTTACGTCAGAGCCACCGCCGCTACAGCAGGACCGGCACTCAACCGACGAACGCGTTCGAATGCAAAACCGAGTCTGATACTGGATATCTGGCTGGCTCGAATTCTTGAGAGAGCCGCCGAGCAAACATCGAACTTGAGAGGAAAGTTCAATATTGCTGATACGGCTTGGCTCGGCCAGTTAGTCCGCCTCAGCGTCTACCCTGACGGTCCCGTCCGAGCGCTTCGGATGTTGAACGATAATGGAATCGCAGTTGTTGTTGAGCCCCATCTTCCTAAGACGCTCTTGGATGGTGCGGCGATGGTGACAAAAGAGGGTATTCCCATAGTTGCCCTGACGGCGCGTCATGATCGATTAGATAACTTTTGGTTCACGCTCATGCACGAGATGGGTCACATCTATCTGCACTTTAGAAGCGGGCTGGAAGAGGGTTTCTTGGATGACGATCTCGGCAATCAGATTGTCTCAGATGCCGAAAGAGAAGCTGACGAGTTCGCCAGAAACCAGCTGATACCAGAAGAACTGTGGAAAACTAGCACTGTCCGCTTCACAAAATCGCCGGACGTCGTTGAAAAATTCGCTCGCCGTTTAAATATCCATCCGGCTATCGTTGCGGGAAGAATTCGCAGCGAAAGAAATTACAGTCTTTTCTCGGATTTAGTAGGCGTTGGTCAGGTTCGTAGTCAGTTACTGTCAGTTTCGTCGTAAGGAGACGGGATGTATACGGTCAGCCAAGCAATCTACGCCCCTACCCTGAGGGAAAAGGGCGGCGAGATAGAAGCGGCAAGAAAGCTTCATCCACTTATTAAGGACTGGATGTTACCCATTTGGGTCGCCTTACCTCAAAAAAAGGATAAGCCGTTTCTGAGGCCGACCGCGCTAGCAAAACGTGAAGTCGGGAGAGTGCAGGCGGCGTGGGATGGTAACGTGGGAATTTGGGATCCAAGCCATCTCATCATGGCCGATGATCCTAATCGCGATGCGTACCTATTGGGTTTTTTGCTCGACCAGTTCCTGAAGTTTGGTTGCCGAGCAATCCCTTTAGCCAATCTGCGGGAGAGTTACGCCCGCCTATCAGTAATGGCAAACCACGCTCGAAAGTCAGGAAGCGGCATTGCTGTTCGCGTCTCAATCGACGACTTTGATGATACCGAACTGCTGGATTTGTTGTTGGCGAACGCGCGGTTGGCTCCCAGCGATTGTGTTCTTGTCCTTGACCTTGGCGAGCCCGATGACGTCGATTTGGATGATTTGGCAGAAAGCCTAGGGGGTTGGGTCGAGACGTTCTTGTCGAAAGGGGAATGGGGCAAAATTGTCGTTTCCGCGAGTTCATACCCTTTCCGGAACCCTGCGCCGAAAAACGGGACTGCTTACGCTCCGCGGCACGAGTGGAATCTGTGGACATGGGCGACTGAGATGGCTCCGCAACTGAAATCGCAGGCAATCTTTGGAGACTATGGGGCAGACGGAGTCATCCGGGATCTTTCTGGGGGCGGGATTCCTATTCCACATGCGCGCTACGCAGAGTCCAACAGGTGGCGGATCGAGCGGGTCAGCGATACTGCTAGGATCAGGGTCGTCATGCAGAACATCCGCGACTCGCCCAACTTCGCTGGACGTGCATTTTCAGCTGGCGACGAATACTTTGATGACTGCGCTTCTGGCGTCCGAGAAAACTGCGGCACTCCAACTGAGTGGCGGTTCGCCAACATGAGTCATCACATTACTACAGCGCTTCATGCTCTGGCGGTGGCTTACGAGAGAACTTGGCCTGAACGTGTTGCCCAAACACCAGCACAACGTGCTCTTGCGCTCTGAATTAATGGTGAGGTGAAAGGGCTCCATAGCCCCTACAGCCGCCCCTTCCTAAACCGCTCCTGCGCTTCCGCCGCCGCCTCGGCGCGCCAACGTTTGGGCGCGGACTTGTCGACGGCTTCGCCGGCGCCGGTCAGGGCTTCGTTGGCGAACTCCAGGTCCATCAGCTTCATGCGCTTGATCTCGTCGCGCAGGCGGCCGGCTTCCTCGAACTCCAGGTTGGAGGCGGCCTCGCGCATGCGGCCTTCCAGGTCGCGCAGGGCGGCCTGGAAGTTGGAGCCGACGAAGGGTTTGGAGGCTTCGGCCACGCCCGGTTTGGTCAGGCGATCCATCTCGCGCGACTCATAGGGGCTGTCCATGATCTCCTTGATGTCGCGCTTGACCGTTTCGGGCGTGATGCCGTGTTCGGCGTTGTAGGCCATCTGCCGTTCGCGACGGCGGTCCGTCTCGGCGATGGCGCGCTCCATGCTGCCGGTCATGCGGTCGGCGTACAGGATGACGCGGCCGTCCACATTGCGCGCGGCGCGGCCGATGGTCTGGATCAACGAGGTCTCCGAGCGCAGGAAGCCCTCCTTGTCCGCATCCAGGATGGCGACCAGGCCGCATTCGGGGATGTCCAGACCCTCGCGCAGCAGGTTGATGCCGATCAGACAGTCGAACGTGCCCAGCCGCAGGTCGCGCAGGATCTCGATCCGCTCCAGCGTGTCGACGTCGGAGTGCATGTAGCGGACGCGGATGCCCTGCTCGTGCATATATTCGGTCAGGTCCTCGGCCATCTTCTTGGTCAGGGTGGTGACCAGGCTGCGATAGCCACGGGCCGTCGTCGCCTTGACCTCGTCGATGACGTCGTCGACCTGGTTGCGGGTCTTGCCCGAGACGGGGCGGATCTCGACCGGCGGGTCGATCAGGCCGGTGGGGCGGATCACCTGCTCGACGAAGACGCCGCCCGCCTGTTCCATCTCCCACGGGCCGGGGGTGGCTGACACGTGTACCGTCTGGGGGCGCATGGCCTCCCATTCCTCGAACTTCAGCGGGCGGTTGTCGATGCAGGAGGGCAGGCGGAAGCCGTATTCCGCCAGCGTCGACTTGCGGCGGTAGTCGCCCCGGAACATGCCGTTGATTTGGCCGATGGTGACGTGGCTCTCGTCCACGAACAGCAGGGCGTTGTCGGGGATGTATTCGAAGAAGGTCGGCGGCGGCTCGCCCGGCGCGCGGCCGGTCAGCCAGCGGCTGTAGTTCTCGATGCCGGCGCAGCTGCCGGTGGCCTCCATCATCTCCAGGTCGAACCGGGTGCGCTGCTCCAGGCGTTGCGCCTCCAGCAGCTTGCCGTTCTCGACCATCCAGTCCAGCGTCTCCTTCAGCTCCGCCTTGATGCCGGCGGCGGCCTGGTTCAGCGTCGGGCGCGGGGTCACATAGTGGCTGGCCGCATAGACGGTGATCTCGTTCAGATCGGCCGTCTTCTTGCCCGTCAGCGGATCGAACTCCTGGATCGCCTCCAGCTCGTCCCCGAACAGGCTGATCCGCCACGCCCGGTCCTCCAGGTGGACGGGGAAGATTTCGATCACATCGCCCCGCTTCCTGAACATCCCCCGGTCGAAGTTCAGGTCGTTGCGCTTGTACTGCAGCGCGATCAGATCCGCCCGCAGCTTCGCCTCGTCGATCTGGTCCCCCACCTTCAGCGTGAACGTCATCGCCGTATAGGTCTCAACCGATCCAATGCCGTAGATGCAGGACACCGACGCCACCACGATGACGTCTTCGCGTTCTAGTATAGCCCGCGTCGCAGAGTGCCGCATCCGGTCGATCTGCTCGTTGATGCTTGAGTCCTTCTCAATGTACGTATCCGTACGCGGAACATAAGCTTCCGGCTGGTAGTAATCGTAGTAGCTGACGAAGTATTCGACCGCGTTGTCTGGAAAGAACGATTTGAATTCGGAATAGAGCTGAGCCGCCAGCGTCTTGTTCGGCGCCAGTATCAAGGCAGGGCGCTGGGTTTCCTCGATCACCTTGGCCATGGTGAAGGTCTTGCCCGAGCCGGTGACGCCCAGCAGGACCTGGTCGCGGTCCCCGGCCTGGGCCTGCGCCACCAGTTCGGCGATGGCGGCGGGTTGGTCGCCGGCGGGGGTGTATTTGGTCTCCAGCCGGAAGCGGCCGCCCTTCTTCTTGCCCTCGTGCGAGGGGCGGTGCGGCACCCAGTCGGCGGGCGCGGCGACCGGCTCCTCCGGCGTCAGGCGCGGCCCGGTGACCGGGGCGAACATCGGCATTTTCCCAGTGTCGCGCAGGAAGGCGGCCGATGCCTCCTGCATCCCCGGATTTGGAACGTGAACGGGCTTGGCCGGCTTGGCGGCGGCGGGCTTCGGCGTCGAAGAACGGTTCATGAACGGAACTTAGGCGCCGCCCACAAGTCTTGCCATAGCACGGAGGCCTTAAGCGGCCATATCGCGCAACATGGAACAAATCGATCTAAAAACCAACGTAATGTAAGAATCTTTTTCGTAATTTCAGGCTGAACTGCGACGTTCTACGCCCAATTTCACCGCCTTCTGAACGATTGTGTGACTTTTTCAGTTGTGGACAGCCTTCGTTGCGACTACGGCTGTCACACAATCGATACATTATGTATATCGATGATATATATCTGCGTTATGCAGATAGGCGATTAATATCGTGCCAATTGGGGTTGTGATAAGACGTATGCGAAACCGTAAGAACCACTTACTTGCATCGACTGTTGTCGGCGGCATTGTTACAGCATCGCTTGCGATGTTTGCTCCGTCTATGGCTGTGGCTCAAGATGCTGCGATTACTCAGAACGGTGAAGCTGCGAATGTTGACGAGATCGTTGTCATCGGTTCACGCATTCGCCGCGATAATTTTAATGCGCCCTCACCAACGCAGGTCGTGACACGTGAAGAGGCAACGCTGCAGGGCTTCGCTTCGACCACTGAGGCGCTGCAAAGCACAGCCGTCACTGGCGGCACGTCGCAGATCAATAACTCCTATGGCGGCTACGTCACCGACGGTGGCCCTGGCGCCAACACCATTGGTCTGCGCGGTATGTCGCCCAGCCGAACCCTCGTTCTCCTCAACGGTCGCCGCGTTTCGCCGGCCGGCTCGCGCGGATCGGTCGGCGCGGCTGACCTGAACGTCCTGCCCACCGCAATGATCGACCGCGTCGAAATCTTACGCGATGGCGCCTCGTCGGTTTACGGCTCTGACGCCGTCGCTGGCGTGGTCAACATCCAGACTCGCAAGAACATTCAGGGCGTGACGATCGAAGCCCAGCGCAACGAGGCGCTAGAGGCAAATGGCGCTGGCGGTTCGACTCGCCTATCGCTGACGGCCGGAACCAGCGGCGATCGCTGGCGCGCAGCGGGCTCAATCGAGCGTTACGAGCGTGACGAACTGACCTTGCGGGACCGTGAGTTCACGCGTTGCCAGACTGACGGGTTCCGCAATGGCCAGGACTTCATCGATCCCCTGACCGGCCTGTCGAAATGCTATCCGATCACCACGACCGGCTCGAACGGCGTGACGATCAACACGATCGGCACCGGTACAACTGCAGGCGTGGCCGCGGCCGGAGCTGTCGGCACGACCTTCAACCGTTGGCGCCCGAACTCAGCCGTCACCACCGGTCTGGTCGGCTTCGAGGGCGTCGGCGGCGGCCTGAACGACGTCAATGTGCGTGACACGTTCGAGGATCGCATGCTGAACGAGTCTTTGATTTCGCCAGTCGAGATTACGACACTCTACGGCGAAGCGGGCTACCAGCTTCAAGCGCTTGGCGATGCCGAGGTCTATGGTGAAGCTCTGTTCAACCGCCGGAAGTCGTCGCAGACCGGTTATCGTCAGCTGGCCTTGGACTATGCTGTTGGCAGCCCGCTGATCCCTGCCAATCTTCGAGGCAGTGTCGCCTTCGCCGACCAGGGTTTGAACAAAGGCCAGAATGTCGGCGTTCGCGCCTTCATCGGGTTCGGCAACGACTACTCCGAACAAGAGGTCGATTTTGGCCGCTACGTGGCGGGCATAAAGGGCAACTTCTTCATCCCCGAATGGCGCTACGACGCGTCCGTCAGCTACTCGCGCTCCAAATCGACCTATACCAGCGAGCAGTTCCTTACGGACCGCCTGATTGAGACGCTTGATGTCGTGCAGACCGCGCCGGGCCAGTTCCAGTGTGCTCAACTGGGAGCCAATCCTGGCTGTATCGCTGCCCCTGTTCTGAACACCCAAACCATTGGTGGCGTTCTGCCGCAAAACTGGGTCAACTATGTCTTCCGTCCGGTGACCGGCACCACCGAGTTTACCGAAAAGGTCGTCAGCTTCGGCATCGACGGTCCGCTCTTTAGCCTTCCTGCCGGCCAAGTTATGGGCTTCTTTGGTGCTGAATGGCGTGAGTCGGAAATCGACGACACGCCTGGTCTCGACAGCCAACTGGGCAACACCTACAACTTCTCGACCTCGGCCATCACGCGCGGCTCGGACTCGGTGAAGGAAGTGTTCGGCGAAATCGAAGCGCCGATCCTGGCGGACATGCCGTTTGCCAAGGAACTGACGCTGAACGGTTCGTTCCGCTACACTGACTATGACTCCTACGGCGACGACACTACTTACAAGATCGGTCTAGTCTATCGTCCGATCGACTGGGTCACGGTTCGCGGCACTTACGGCACATCGTATCGCGCACCTGCGCTGTTCGAGCAGTTCGTTGGCGCCACGACCGGCTTCCAGTCCAATACTCTGGACCGCTGCAACAACTACGGTGCGCCAAACGTAAACCCGAACCGGGTCGCCAACTGCACCGCCGAAGGCCTGCCGGGCGACTTCCAGTCGGTCACGAGCGTTCGTGTCGTCACCTCGGGTGGCGCAGACGCCGGTCTGTCGGCCGAAACCTCGACCAACATGACGGTTGGTCTGGTCCTTCAGCCGCCGCTGCCGTCCAACTGGGGTGATCTCTCCTTCGCTGTTGATTACTACGAAATCGAGGTCGAGAACGGCGTGTCTCGCACGGGTGCGGGTGAAATCCTTACCCGCTGCTACGACTCCAACCCTGCTGACTTCGCCGCCAACAACGGCTTCTGCCGTCTCGTCACGCGCAGCACCGTCGACAACAGCCTGACGGTCCAGGACAGCTACATCAACCTGGCCACGGACAATGTGAAGGGCTTGGATTACACTCTGCGCTATCGCAAGGATGTCGGTCCTGGCACGGCTTTGTTCAATCTGGCCGTCACCCAGTACACGGAAATCTCCAGTAAACTGTTCGCCGACGATCCGCTGGAAGACTTCACCGGCATGATCAACAATCCGGAATTCACCGGAACGGCCGATGTATCCTACGCGTGGGACAAGTGGCGCGTGCGTTACGGAGTCGAATGGATCCAAGGTACGGACAGCTACGCCTATTACGAGGAAGATCCGGTTACGTCGGATTACGATCTCGAGGTCGGCGACTACTGGCTGCACAACGCCTCGGTTCAATATTCGGCCAACGGCTGGACCGCGACCGTCGGCGTGCGCAATCTGTTCAACGAAGACCCGCCGGTTATCTCGTCTGGCGTCTACAACCGGGTCGGCAATGCACCGCTGTATTCGGGTTATGATTACTTGGGCCGCACAGCCTTTGTGAACCTGACCAAGTCGTTCTAAGCGTTAGCTTCTGAAAGACGTTATTTGGGCGGCGGACTTCGGTCCGCCGCCTTTTTCTTTGGGTGATCTCCCGTAGAGGCGGTGGAGGGGCGCTTGACTCCCTCACACAGTATGCCGCATACACTGTGCGTCACACACTATGTGACGCACGGAGGTGGTGGGTGAGCGAAAATGACGAGGCGTTGCTGTTCGAGAGTCTGCGGTTGGAGCTGCGGCGGGGGTCGTTGATCCTGGCCGTGCTGGCGAGCTTGCGGCGCGAGCAGTACGGCTATTCGCTGCGGGTCGCCCTGGGCGAGGTCGGGGTCGAGATGGAGGAGAGCACCCTCTATCCGCTGCTGCGCCGGCTGGAGAGCCAGGGGCTGCTGGACAGCGAATGGCGCGAGGAGGGGCGGCGCAAGAAGCGCTTCTATCGCCTGTCGTCGCGCGGGGAGGCGATGCTGGAACGGCTCGCCGTGGAATGGCGCGGCCTGTCGGCCTCGCTGGAGAAGATGCTGTGAACACCGGGAAAGAGGGAGAGGCCGGCATGGACCTGGTCGAACGTTATCTGAAGGCCGTGGCGGCCCAGCTGCCCAAGGACAACCGCGACGACATCGTCGCCGAGCTGCGCGACGAGATCATGGGGCGTCTGGAGGCCCTGGAGGCTCGCCTAGGACGGGCGCCGATCGACGACGAGGTCGAGGGCCTGCTGCGCGAAGTCGGTCATCCGCTGACCGTGGCGGCGCGCTATCGCCCAGGACCGCAGGCGCTGATCGGGCCTGAGCTCTATCCGTGGTGGATGTTCGGGCTGAAAGTCGGGCTGACGGTGATGGCGGCTGTCACCCTGATCGGCCTGGCGGTGCGGGTCCTGGTCGGCGACGTCTATGTGGGCCAGGCGGTCGGGCAGGGCGTTTCCAGCCTGATCAGCGGGGCGATCACGGTCGTCGGTCTCCTGACCGCGGTCGGCTTCGTGCTGGAGCGTCAGTCGAAGAAGCCGGACTTCATCGCCAAATGGCGCGTCAAGGACCTGGGTATGTTCGAGCTGGGCGGCGATTTCGACGCCGAACAGTGGGGGCAGAAGCTGGCGAACGGCGACTGGTCGGGCGGAAGCGCGGGTAAGGCCAAGTCCGGCCGCGCCGTGCGCAAGAGCGCCGAGATGTCGCCCGTGGCGCGTGCGGTGGCCAGCGCCATCGGCTGGACCGTGGTGCTGCTGTGGTGGACGGGCCTTTTGCAGGTGGCGCCGATCCGGCCGGAGGAACTGGCCGGAGTCGTCGACGGCGTCGATTACGGGCGCATTCTGGCGGACATGGTGCGGGTCGCCTATTGGCCGGTCGCTCTGTTCGCCGCCTGCCGCATCGGCTTCGACCTGATGCGGGCGGCGTCGGGCGGCAATGTGCGGGTGACGGCGCTGGGCGATCTGGCGTTTGGGATCGCCGCCGCCTGGGGCCTGCTGTGGGTTTGGTTCTGGTCGCCCCTGTCGCCGGTGATCTGGGTCGGCAGCGTCACCGATTTCGTGGACCGGATTCGGGTTCTGATCGGCCGTTCCGGCGAGGACGTCGGCGGGGTGGCGACGATTCTGATGGTTGTGGTGGTCTGGGCCTTCGCCGCAGAGGTGGTGCGGGTCATCCGCGCGGCGGCGCGGCTGGTCGTCGGTCGATAAAGGCGACGCCCCCTCTTGACGGCATGTAACCTATAGGTGATATGTCACCTCAAGGTTACTTCAGGAGGACGTCGTGAACAAGGATGAAAACGCCGCGGTTCTGCGGGTGCAGTCGAGCCGGCGTCGATACTGGTGGGGCGGCGTCGCCATGCTCGTCATCGGCGCCGCCGCCTTGGCGGGTGGCGCGGGCTTTGCACTCATGCATGGAACAGAGGGCGATCAGGCGACGACGGCGGGCGTGGCGGCGGGCTTCGGCTTCGGGCTGATGATCATCGGGGCCATGACGGCGTGGTGCGGCCGCCCCGGTCAGACCATCGATGTTGCGGAGAGCCGGGACGGCGCCCGCCGCGAAAAGCTGCAGCGGGAGCGCACCCGACAGCTGGTGCTCTTTCCCCTCGTACTGCTGCTGTTCATGGCTCAGGCGCATCTGGCCATGCAGCGGGTTCTGGGCGGGGACCACAATCTCGGCGCCTATGTGCAGATCCTGCTGCCGGTTCTGTACGGCTGGTTGATTCCCGTGCTCGTCATGGGCTGGGATTGGAATGCACAGAAGAACCGCCGTCTGATGGAAGACGAGCTGACGCAGGTTCTGCGGGCGCGGTCGATGATCCTGGCCTTCGTCGTGCTGATGGGCGGGGTCACCGTGGCGCTGGGTCTGGGTCTGTGGCGCGCGGACTATGGCGTGCTGGCTCTGCCCTATGTGCTGGCGCTGGGCGGGGCGTCGGCGGGCCTGCGGTTCGCCTGGCTGGATCGCGAGGCCGGTCGCGATGGGTGATCCCAGGCTCGGCTCGAGGCTGAAGGAGGCGCGCTCCGCCGCAGGCCTGACGCAGCAGGGGCTGGCCGACAAGGCCAGCGTCTCGCGCAAGACCATCAATACGGTCGAGAACGGCGTCTTCGTGCCCTCGACCGTTCTGGCTTTGGAACTGGCCCGGGCTTTGGACACGACGGTGGAGGCCTTGTTCTTCCTGAGAGACTGATCCGATTCATGTCCGAAAACCGCGAGACATCGTCGGGCGGGCGGCGCATCCTGCGGGCATGGATCAGGTTTTGGATCAGGAGGCCTGCTGGCGCGCCGTCGTGGCGCGGGACGCCCGTTTCGACGGGCGTTTCTTCACCGGCGTGACCTCGACGGGGATCTACTGTCGGCCGGTCTGCCCGGCGCGGACGCCGAAGCGCGAGAATGTGGTCTTTCACCCCAGCGCCGCAGCAGCCGAGGCGGCTGGCTTGCGGGCCTGTCTGCGGTGCAGGCCCGAGACGGCGCCGGAAATGGGCGCCTGGCGCGGCACGTCGAATACCGTCAGCCGGGCCCTGGCCCTGATCGAGGCGGGGGCGCTGGATGTCGGCGACACGGACGCTTTGGCGACACGGCTGGGCATGGGCGAGCGGCAGCTGCGCCGCCTTTTCCGCCAGCATCTGGGCGCGGCCCCGGTCAGCGTGGCCCAGACGCGGCGCGTGCTGTTGGCCAAACAGTTGATCCACGAGAGCACCCTGTCGATGGCCAAGGTGGCGATGGCGTCGGGTTTCGGCAGCGTACGACGATTCAATGAGACGTTTCAGGCCCTGTATGGGCGCGCACCGTCCGACCTGCGGCGTCGCAAGGTCGAGGCCGAAGCGGGCGGGGTGATAAAGATCGGCCTGTCCTACCGCCCGCCCTATGACTGGGATGCCATGATGAAGACCTTGGCGATACGCAGCGTCGCAGGCGAAGCAGTGGTCAACGACGCTTGGACCCGGCGGCTTCACCCCGACGTGGACGATACGGACGGTTCGGTGATGGTGCGCCCCGCCCAACCGGGCAAGGCGGCGGTCGAGGCGCGGGTTGAGAATCTGAAAGCCTTGCCGGGCGTGCTGGCGCGGGTGCGGCGCGTTTTCGACCTCGCCGCCGATCCCGAGGCGATCACGCGCGACCTATTGGCCGACCCCGTGCTGCGCGCTGCAATCACGGCCAGGCCGGGGTTGCGGCTTGCGGGCGACTGGATCGATGCCGGTGCGGATGCGCCCAGCGACCGGCTGACGACGACAGACGCCGCGCTGCTGGCGCGCGCCGAGCGGTGGCGGCCGTGGCGGGCCTATGGCGCACTCTACTGGGCCCTGAGCGAGGAGCGGCGAGATGACCAAGCAGCCTGACATGCATCTGACCCTGGATCGCATCCCGTCCCCCGTCGGCGAGGTGCTGGTCGTCACCGACGCCGACGGCGCGGTGCGGGCGCTGGATTTCCACGACTACGAAGCCCGTCTGCGCCTGCTGCTGCGCCGCCACTACGGTGAGGTCGTACTGACCGAAGGCCGCGCGCCGGAGCCGGTGCGCCGGGCGGTCGAGGCCTGGTTCGGCGGCGACCTGACCGCCTTCGACGCCATCACGGTCCGCACCGGCGGCACGGATTTCCAACGCGCGGTGTGGAAGGCCTTGCGCGACATTCCGACCGGCGAGACCCGCACCTACGGTCAGCTCGCTGTGGCCATCGGCGCGCCAAAGGCCGTCCGCGCCGTGGGCCTGGCCAACGGCGCCAATCCGGTCGGCGTCATTGTGCCCTGCCATCGCGTGATCGGAGCGAACGGGACCCTGACCGGCTATGCGGGCGGGCTTGAGCGCAAACGCTGGCTTCTGGCGCATGAAGCGGGCGGTCGGCTGCTCTAGCGGATTGGTGGAGCAGGCGTCGGCGAGAGCGGAGAGAGCACTTGGGGCGCAGTAGGCGATGCGCCACCCTTCAGTTCAGCGATATATTCCAGTTCGCGTTTGGCGTTTGCGTCGTCCGGATCGATTTTAAGCGCGGCCTCATAAGCGGCCTTCGCCTCGTCCAATCGGCCTAGTTCGATCAGGCTGAAACCGCGCCGGCGATGGAATGGGCCGCGATGCAAAAGCATCAGCATATCGTCGTCCGCCAATGCGGCGTCAGCCAGAACCAGGGCGTCATTCCAACGTCTCAACCCCTGCAGAGCGGCGGCCTTTTCGACAAGCAACAACCAGTTTTTCGGCTGTACCTTCAGCACGCGATCTAGATAGCTGATGCCTTCTTCGTACCGACGCGCCTCGACGGCTTCCGAAGCGAGCATCAGGGCGATGTCGCCGTAGACATTGGGCAGGGCCGTCGCGCCTTTTGGGCCGCTTCCATCCTTGCCGGCGGCTGCCGATAGGCCGACAATCATCATCAGCACGTCGCCGGGATCGGAGACTCTCACAACGTGCTGGCCTGCTTGCTCGACCAACTGTCCATAATCCGCAGGCATCCGATCCAGCGCCTGACGGAGCGCGGGAAGACGCCGGGCGAGAGCGGGATAGCCCCGTCGTTGAAAGTCGGTGTTGGCCTGAACGAAAAGGTCGTGATCTCGGGATTCCTGGCGCGACATCTGTGGCGTAGCGGCTCTGGCCGCCGCGAGAGCCGGCGTAGGCGGCGTCGTCAAAGCAGCCGTCGAAAGCGCCAGTGCTGCAGCCAAAATTCTCAGCATGATTTTTCGCTCCCCATCAATCGTCTGACCATAGGCGCAACCTGGACGATTTGGCGAGGCTTGGCGCGCAGCGCCTGTCGTTAGCCCCGCGTGAACCGTTCAGGCGGCAGGGCGGCATGGGTGAAGCGGGCCTGACGCATCGCGCCCTTGAAGTAGTTCACGCGGTTGATGCGGCAACCGACCGAGGCGCGGCCTGGCCCTTGCGGCTTGAACGGCACCGGGTGCTCGCCCTGCAGGACCCCATCGACATAGGCCCGGTACAGGACGCCGTCGAAGGTTTGCGCGACGTGGAACCACTGTCCGCACGGATGGAGCCGCTCGGGGAAGATCAGGGTGTGGTTGTAACCGGGGCCGCGCGTGAAGGCGTCCAGGTACCAACGGTCCTGAACCACGCGGATCTCGAACAGGAAGCGTGTCTGCGACGGCGGCTGATCGGCCGGCGCCTCTTCGGCGAGATGAAACCAGCGCTGTTCGAAGGCGCCGCCGTCGGGTCGGAACAGGGCCTCGAAGGTGAAGGTTTCGGCCCCGGCCAGCGGATGCTGATCTATGAACAGGGCGTCGTCCACGCCGTCGAACTGAACCGCTCGGCCAAACGGACTGTCGATCAGGCTCGGCGCGCCCTCGACGCGGGTTTCGATCCCCCCGATGTCGGTCAGGCGATCGAAGGTCCATATCGACTGGCGCGGCGACGCAGCCGTCATGGTCGCGCACCCCGGCAGGATCGCAGCCGCGGCGCCCGATGCGCCCAGGGCCATCAGGCGGCGGCGGTCCAGCGGCAGGACGTCAGGCATGGTTCATCTCCCGGCGGTTTTGTCGCGCGACACTATGGGATCGGCGGCGCGAGGCAACGGCCTGCGTCCCGGTTCGTTGTCTCGATCCCTACAGACTGGAGTATCGACGATGAAACTTTCCAATGGCGCGCTGGTGGCGGTGGTCGATGGCGAGAAGCTGGCCCTGTTCAAGAATACGAACGCTTCGGACATCAAGCTGACGCCTCTGGAAACCCCGGCTATCGCGGATCGGGTGTCGGGTTCGGCCGGCCGCCGGTCGAATGAGGCGAACCCCGATAATGACACCCAGGCCGAGGACGGTTTCGCCATGGGCGTCGCCGAGGTGCTCAACAAATGGTCGGTCACCAACAAGATCGACGAACTGCTCGTGATCGCAGCGCCCAAGACGCTCGGCGAACTGCGCAAGCATTGGCACAAGGACCTTCAAGCCAAGCTGGTCGGCGAGATCGCCAAGGACCTGACCGGCCATTCCAGCGATCAGATCGCTGCGGCGATCGACAAGGCGTGAAGACAGACGGGCGCTGCGCGGCGCACGTCCCTTGATCAGGCGGCGCGTCTCGACTGCGCCGTCTGACCCAAATCAAAGCGGCTGATCAGACCCTCCAGTTCGCCGGCCTCGTTCGTCAGGGCGTGGCTGGCGGCTGTGGATTCCTCGACCATGGCGGCGTTCTGCTGCGTGAACTGGTCCATTTGATTGATCGCCACATTGATCTCGCCGATGCCGACCGACTGTTCGCGCGTCGCGGCGGCGATGGTGCGAACCAGGGCGTTGGCCTCCGCGACCTGGACAGCGATGGCGCTGAGGCTATCGCGCGTCAGCGACACCTGATCGGATCCGCGCTGCACATTGCTTTGCGACAGGGCGATCAGCGCCTTGATCTCTTTTGCGGCGCTGGCTGACCGTTCGGCCAGGCCCCGCACCTCGGAAGCGACCACAGCGAAACCGCGCCCGGCTTCGCCAGCCCTGGCGGCCTCCACGCCGGCGTTCAGGGCCAGCAGGCTGGTCTGGAAGGCGATCTCGTCGATGACGCCGACGATCTGGTTGATTTGGGTCGAGGACTGCTCGATCTCCGACATGGCGCCGATTGCGTCGTGGACGACGGCTTCGCCCTTGTCCGCCGCCGCCTTTGCAGCCTCTGTGATGTCGCGGGCGCGCTCGGCGTTTTCGGCGCTGCTGCGCACCGTCTGCGTCAGCTCATCCAGCGCGGCGGCGGTCTGCTCCAGACCCGCGGCCTGCTGTTCAGTGCGGCGCGACAGGCTGTCGGCGGCGGCGGCGATGTCCTGGCATCCGCCGCGCATCGACTGAGCCGTGGTCCAGATGCCGGTCATCGTTGTGTGCAACTGATGCAGGGCGGCGTTGTAATCTTCCGGGATGCGACGCGTGTTGGCGGTGAAGCCCGCCTCCGGCATTCTCCAGGCTAGTTCGCCGGCGGCGAGACGCGACAGGCCTTCGCCCAAAGTCTCGACGGCGCGGGTTTGCGAGGCGGCGAAAAGCTCGGTTTCCTCGGCGTGCCGGCGACGGTCGGTCTCGGCGGCGGCACGTTCGCGCTGTTGCTGGTCGCGCCGCGCCAGACCGTCGGCAAGCTCGAGCCGGAACCCTTCGAGCGCCCGCGCAATCTGGCCCAGTTCGTCG
Organism: Brevundimonas sp. ASV9; assembly: GCF_016429195.1. Lineage (GTDB taxonomy): Bacteria > Pseudomonadota > Alphaproteobacteria > Caulobacterales > Caulobacteraceae > Brevundimonas. Next base: position 1,135 of record NZ_JAELUF010000040.1, on the reverse strand, counting down.
GCCTTGTCCGCACCGGCGACGGGAACGTCATAACGTCCTTCGCTCATGGTCCGAACATCGGCCGTCAGACGCGCAAGTGGGCGTCGTATCAAACGGTCGCTGGTGACCAGAAGGGCGACGATGATGGCGGCGATGATCAGAACGCCGCCGACCAGAAGCATCAAAGCCAACTGCCGCGCCGGGCCCTCGATCGTCTTGACGGGGATGTCCAGCACGACGGCCCAGGTCGCCTTTTGACCGGGCAGGATCACGGGCTGAACCAGACGTCGAACCGGCTCGCCGTTCACGCTGACGCCCTCGACCGCCTGGGCCTGTCGTTTGGCGATGACGTTGCGCACGATGTCCGCGCCGGCGTCGGCATAGGCCTGGCCTCGCACGGCGGCGTCGGGATGCGCGACCCAGACGCCCTTGTTCGACACCAGAGTGACGCGGCCGGCGCCCAGCGGCTTCATCGCCGCCAAGCGCTGCGATAGGTTGGCCAGGGTGATGTCCAGGCCTGCGACGCCGATGACGCGGCCGTTGGCGCGCACCGGATAGGCGACAGAGGTCATCGCAACCTTGCCGCCGCCTATGCTCTCTTCATAGGGCTCGACCACGACCGGCGCGCCGCTGGCCATCGGCTCGGTGTAATAGGCTTGTTCGAAGTCCGATCCGTCAGCTTCGGGCTCCATCGCAATCTGACCGTCACGGCGTACCCAATAGATCGAGAGACGACCGTTGACGTTGGAGCTGGTCGCCGCATTCCCGCGGTGGGCTGCGTCGGCCCCCACGGCGTCGGGGGCGGCCATGAACCACGCGCCCATGACCTGATCGGTGGCCTCGGCGTTTGGCTTGACCAGGGCCAGATAGGCGGCGCGATCCGTCAGGCCCGTCTGTCGCGCCGCGCCCAACGTGGCGGCCAGGGCCTTGGCGCCCGTGCCGGCCGAGACGATCTCGTTGCGTATCTCCTGCGAGGCCTCTTGCGCAGCGCTTTCGGCGTATCGGCCCGCCATGTCGCGGACGATCGCACCGGAATAGGCCGTCACGCCGACGGCGGCGACAATCATCAAGGCGCCGATGGCGAGCCCCGCCACGACGGCGAGCTTCAGGGCGATGGACAGGCGATTGAACGAGAACATGACGGGCTCCGTAGGCC
>NZ_JAELUF010000399.1 GCF_016429195.1 Brevundimonas sp. ASV9 | reverse complement strand
CCTCAAACCCCTGGCGCTGGAGACAATGGCCGGCTCTGGGGGAGCTCATAAAAATTTCGAAGCACACTCTCTGTCGCGAGCGCTTCGACTTTCACCAAGCGCCCCTTATCGCTCCGCCCTTTTGCGTTTTCGTCCTTCTTTATCTTTGTAATAATAGTGTTCACAATGTCGGCTTCTTTCCGGTCAAGCGCGCCGTTCCTGAGAACGGCGCGACAGGGCCTCTCGAGCAGCAGCGCAAATCCCCTTCGTTCCGCCTTCAAGGCCCAAAATGGCCATGGCGTGCTCAATATCTACCGCAGCTACGCTGTTTTTGAGCGCAACAAGCCCCATGTGAACATCGGTATGACTATTTTAATTATCCTTATTCGATGATGGTATACTGAATTATGATTCTAGGTACAATTGGTCACGTCGATCACGGCAAGGTACGCACGAAATTCCATCTGACTAGTTG
>NZ_JAELUF010000398.1 GCF_016429195.1 Brevundimonas sp. ASV9 | reverse complement strand
GTGGGGGCTTGTGGCTCGCCTCCTGCAGCCAAGTGCGCGACTCGCTGGTCCAAAAGTCGCTTTCCCATTTCGAGCCGGCGCAAGTATACTTGATCCGGATTTTCCTCCAAGGAATCTCTTTTCAACTGGCTGGCAACTTCGTTTCGAAACTTTCGTGCATCCGACAGGTTATTGACTTTGCGGATGGCCCTGATGAACTTTTCAAACTTGCGCTCGCTTTCACCCGGTGCAATGCGGGGAGCTGCAGCAGCTTTGATGGTCTTTGGGGCGGGAGACGCATGCTGATCCAGAGCAGCCCTCAGTTTGCGCACAGTTGATCGGTCTTGTAGCACGGAACGGCCGTAGTTTTCCATAACCTGGTTCCACATGTCCGGGTCAGAGAGGAGCTGCATTACCGGGAAAAGGACAGCACAGCCGACAATTTCCTTGACAATGGTGGACACGGCGCGGCTAGA
>NZ_JAELUF010000397.1 GCF_016429195.1 Brevundimonas sp. ASV9 | reverse complement strand
CACTGTATGAAGCCAGCTGCATGTAAGTCAGACCGTTTGTGGAGCTGGTTGTTCTTGAACGCTGGAATGTAAATGTATGCCGAGTAATAGCCCACCCAATTGAGGCGTTTCCATTGTATTGCATCGAGTTATTGATCAGCTGAAAACATCTTCGGCAAATCCGATAGCCACTGCTATTGACCCGTCTTACTGCATGTATACAAGGGCGCACTGACTTGGCTGTAAGTCTTGCACAGATCTGCCTCGAATCCATACGATAAAATAAGTAAAAATAGTATGTACTCATAGATCGCCGTGCAAGGCACAATTAGACACCATTGGGCTGTCTTTTGTCCATCATTACTTCAGATCTGTACAAGAACAGCACCTATGATTCAATGATTGGCGCGATCGGCAATCGCCTTCAGCTCATCAGTCCAAACCCGCAATTCGTCAGCTTCAGCCGCAGTCTAAGAG
>NZ_JAELUF010000396.1 GCF_016429195.1 Brevundimonas sp. ASV9 | reverse complement strand
CTTCAATACATTGCGCTCAATTAAATCCAGGACCGGGTCAACCATCAAACTTGCCGCATCTATACACGCATCTGCAAGCTTTGTCTTGCCTGAAGACATAGATCCCCGCCGTCCAGTGCCGGACAGACCATCGGATAATCGGCGATATAGCTCGTACATGAGAACCGGCCGCGACACCAACATGACAGAGTAGTAGTACGACGCAAGAACCTGGCACGCGCCGCTGATTTCCGCCTCGCTCGCCTGCGGCTGAGACAGGATGTCCTTGAGTTGCTGCAGCCACCTCTCCGACCAGTGACGTAGTTGGTGGGAAATGCCTTCTGTTAGCTGAAGGGATATTTTCTTGCGAGAGTATATCTCTAGCACAATTTCCTCCGTGATGAGCAGTATCTGTACGGAAGCGTTGAGAAGGTCGGTTATCTCGTTGCCGTCTTGGTCGAGTAATCTGTATGGAAC
>NZ_JAELUF010000395.1 GCF_016429195.1 Brevundimonas sp. ASV9 | reverse complement strand
CTCCAGCTCTGCCCGCCAAGAGCTCACTACGGGTTTCGAGGCTGCTCGCTACCCTACCACAGAAGCTGTCGGAAGACCGCCCGGTCCTGACACACGCTGCACCGCACATCGTTTACCTTTCGTCGGAGGAGGATGCCTCGTCCTCGGCCGACGACCTCTCCGATGTAGATGGCTTCGAGTCAGACAGCGAGCGTCGATCATGTTCAATTGACGGCAGAGACAGCCGCGAGGACACTGCTCGCCTGGTGTCTGTTGTGTTTTCTGGAAAACCGTCCATGATCACGCTGCCCTCACGATCGTCTACCCGCTCATCGCTGAGCTCGCAAGACTCGCAGAGCCACTTTCAGCGAAACTGCACCGAGCCCACCCTTGGCCGCAAGAGGTCTGTTTCGTCTACACTATCAACCTCGGAGCACCCGCCCCGTTCAAGCAGTATGATTACGAGCACCTTTGAGA
>NZ_JAELUF010000394.1 GCF_016429195.1 Brevundimonas sp. ASV9 | reverse complement strand
AGACAGGGTGATACTAGGACGGAGATGGCTATCCTGAGCATCTTGAAACCTCGTGCACGTGAAGGGTTGGGTGAAAGGGTCTAGCTAATTTTAGCTACGTGGCGACAAGCGCGCGCTTAGCATCTCGCTTCCAACTAAAGCAAAGAGACTTCAGAAGAAATCCGCCGCAGAAGGTCATATCCAATCGACCGTCATGATGAGTCGGCCGCATGACCATGCAGCCTTGTCTGAACTAGGCCGGTCAATGAGAACACCTGCGAGCGCTAAGAGTCTCAGGTTGAAAGACTCCCCAGACGAAATGCATGGTCCACACCAACGGCAGCAGAGCAAGAGAGCCTACGTAGCTTTCGGCAAGCGAAGCCACCAAACGACTTGACTTGTGTTTCAGAAATGCTCTTACGGCAATTATTTAGCAGTGGTTGCAGCGTTCAAGTTGGTCGAAGCCCCTCCATGAAG
>NZ_JAELUF010000393.1 GCF_016429195.1 Brevundimonas sp. ASV9 | reverse complement strand
ATCCAATTGAGTTCGTCTTCTAGCGCCTCCCCTTTATTTTTCGTCACCTTTCCCCAAACACTTGCAATTGGTACGAAACTCACTGATCATCGTTCAGAGGTCCTATTTAGCTCATTCCTGTTTTTAACCCCCATTTGAAAGCCCGCCTCTCTCCCACGAATATTTGCGGGACAAAATTCGCATGGCTTGTGGAGCTTACAGTTATGTCTTATGTATCCACTGCCATGGTGTTGTTGCATCGTTTTTGCGAAAACCGCTCATCTAGTCGTGGCATCGTCATGCATCGTTAAGGACGAGTAATTACATACTGTCGCAGGAGCATGACGAGTACGAGTAGAGCCATCGTGAAGCCCTGTCTCGTCTTGCCGGGGGTTACGATACGCTCCCAGGTCCTCCCCATCTGCTCCATATCTGTCTCTTATACACATCTCCGAGCCCACGAGACCAGCAATCGTA
>NZ_JAELUF010000392.1 GCF_016429195.1 Brevundimonas sp. ASV9 | reverse complement strand
TGGCCGTATAACGGGTTACCGTCGCGACGGACGCTATGCCGACATGGCCGGCCATGACATCAACTACATTGCCGTCTCGGGCGCGCTGGGCATGATTGGCCGCAAGGGCGAGAAGCCCTATGCGCCGCTGAATCTGCTTGCTGACTTTGCGGGCGGCGGCGCGAATCTGTTCCAGGGCATCTTACTTGCGCTGCTTGCGAGACAGACGTCTGGCAAGGGCCAGGTTGTCGAGGCAAACATGGTCGATGGCGCGAGTTACCTTGCTACGTTCCCGCGCGTGGGTACGCGGTCGCCGCTATTCTGCAAGCCGCGCGGCGAGAATATGCTCGACGGCGGGTGTCCGTGGTACGACACGTACGAGACAAAGGACGACAAGTACATGTCCGTCGGCGCACTGGAGCCGCACTTTTTCGCACAGTTGCTGCGCGGCCTGGACACTGTCTCTTATACACATCT
>NZ_JAELUF010000391.1 GCF_016429195.1 Brevundimonas sp. ASV9 | reverse complement strand
ATATTCAGTTGCCGATCGATACTCGCGAGGCAGATCAGTAGCCGTTGCCGCCATTGTCACGATATCCGGAATCTGCCGGGGACGCGTTCCAGGCTGCTGTAGACCTCGTTGGTCAAACTCGATGCAGCTTTTAGAAGGGCCATCGGCCACATTTGCGTTCCGTGTATTTTCGACCTGTTGTACTGTCACTCAAGCCGGCCCTTGGTACATCAGCACCACGGGTCGCATTGTTGGAAGGTTGGCGAGATAATGAATTGATGCACCCCAATTAGACAACGTATAGAAGTGCTGGCTTACTTCTAATGCGAGAGTCAAACCTGTTCACAAAATGACTGTGGTGACGGCGAAGTTGAACAGGACAGTCTAGCACGCTATTGGGAAAGCACACGGCACCAAACGCGACACGGTGCGTTATACGAGTACGAAAGGCAGTCTTCCCACACACACAGTCACACAC
>NZ_JAELUF010000390.1 GCF_016429195.1 Brevundimonas sp. ASV9 | reverse complement strand
GCTTGGCATTGTGAAGTTGAGCCGCCGTACTTCTTAAATTGTATTTATCTACAAGGCATTGCATCACATACATTTCACGGTACCCCAAATTTACACGATATCATATATTCATTAACAAAATATCTGTGCCCTGCAGGACCTAACTTTTTGTATCTTACAAGCCTCCCCGCGACATTTACCTGCCGACTCGGATAACACCAGCCGCCATCAGCTTCTGAATCTTAGTTTTGACACTTGGATTCTTCATGTGCTCCTGAAGAGCCATAGGATTCGACTGAGCCTGCTGCAAGATGGACTGCATGACGGGGTCCTGCATAATGCCCATAATCTGTAAAGGTTGTTAGTACCGGGTCTGGTCCCATAGCGTGTTGATACCATGCAAACTTACCTCGGGATCCTGCATCAGGCGCTCTCTGGTCTGCTCCTCGGACTCGTTATCGCGAGCCTGGTACATGGA
>NZ_JAELUF010000003.1 GCF_016429195.1 Brevundimonas sp. ASV9 | reverse complement strand
GGTTCCCCACCCGATCCCATTCCGAACTCGGTCGTTAAGCCCTCCAGAGCCAATGGTACTTCGTCTCAAGGCGCGGGAGAGTAGGTCGCCGCCGGGTCTACCAGGCGGACAGCCGATGATGAACAAACACCGCAATCGCGGTCCTTCTCGAACCGTTCTTCCTTCACGATACACTACCGTTTGCCGCGGGATGGAGCAGCCCGGTAGCTCGTCAGGCTCATAACCTGAAGGTCGTAGGTTCAAATCCTACTCCCGCACCCAAGTTTTAACCCGCTATTCCAATAGGATAGCGGGTTTTTCTTTGACCAAATTCCGCGCCCCAAATCCGCCCGTGGAAGCCTCGTGGAAGCACCCGACGCGCAAACCCAGGCGCAGCGGGGATTTGGATCACGATGACGAGAGGCTCGTCGGCGCCGGCGGTTGCCTTCCCAAAGGCTAAATGCAACGCTTGGCTAGACCTAGGAGCCTCTGATGACCGACACCCCCAACGAACACGCCGGCGCAGCCGATCTGCTGTCGCTGACGGCCGACATCGTCGTCGCGTTCCTGGCCAACAACAAGCTCGACCCCGTTGCGGTCCCTGAGGTGATCAGCGCCACCCATGCAGCCCTGGTCCAGCTGACTGGGCCACAGGTCGAAGCGATCACGGAGTCGGCCCTTGAGAAGCCGAACCGCGCCGCCATCCGTAAGTCGGTGACGGAGGAGGGGATCATCTCATTCCTTGATGGCAAGACCTACAGGACGCTCAAGCGGCATCTGACCACGCGAGGCTTTACTCCGGCCAGCTACCGCGAGGCGTTCGGCCTACCGAACGATTATCCCATCGTGGCGCCTGGCTACTCAGCCGTCAGATCCGCCCAGGCCAAGGCGATTGGGCTCGGGGCTAAGCGCAAAGGCGCGCCTCCGAAGAAGAGGGCCAAACAAGCTTCCTGAACGCAATACCGGTAGTTGACGGTATTGCAGATGCTGGAGGGTGGCTGGTTATGTTTTCCATCCTCAGCGGCGCGCCGCCCTGGACGAAGCTGAGAACTATTCCGCCATGGTCGGCTGGGCAGCTTGAGCTGAATGTCTGCATTCTGGTCGGAAGCCATGGTCGCAAACCGACCCTTAGCGGACCTTCGTGAAGTCGGCTTTCAGGCGAGAGGATGAAGGGCGGTTTGTGCGTGACTGGTGGTCATTCAGCACTCGGGAGGCGCGCCCTGCTTTTTCACCGCGTAGGCGCGGAGACGCTCGCACCCCACATTACGAGCCCAGGCTGGATCAAGCTTGGCCATGACGTACGGATAAGCCTCGGGGTCATACGTGGGCTCTTGCAGCGCGCGCTCGATGCGGGCTTTAGCGGCCTCTACCTCAGGCGCGACACGCGCTCGCACCTCGGTCCAACTTGGATCACTAGCCGGCAGAGCCGGGCCGCGGGGGGACAGACGCCAAGCGCTAACAAGTAGGCGAGCAGGCGCGGCGTCGGGGACGTCTAAGTTCTCGGCGCGAGGACCAATGGTCCCAACCGGTCCGAGCCAAGTTCCGGAGCAGCGGCCTGATGCGCCACACCCGAAGACTGGCAGCGGAATCGGACCCGGCAGGCTAACCACGGCCGTGGCTAACGTGCGGGTGATCTGACCTGGGCGTGCCACCGATAACGACACCAGCCGAGCCCGGCTTATGCCTCGCTCTTCTAGACCAATCTCAGCGCGCAGTCGGATGGCGTCCGTTGGGGGTGACGCAGGAAAGTAAACCATACAGCTGTCTTTACCGTACGCGAGTACATCGACTCGGTTTGGAATGGGGATGTCGCAAAGATCCTTCGGCCCTGGCAGAGCTTGGGCGTCGTGCCCATTGAACCGAGCCCACTTCGCAAAGGCTGTACGGATCCGGTAGTGCTCAACAAGCCACCCACCCGCGCCCGTCTCTTCGTCCACATCGTAGAGAGCGTCGCGTGCCGGGTCGAAAGTCACGTCAAAGGCGGCATTGCGCCGTTCGATATCGGCTTTCCAGCGATAGAATTCGAGCCAAGCAAATCCGGCAGCAATGAAGTAGCCGCCGTAGAGCAAGGCAGGCAGCATCAGAAGCGTTTTTGGGAGGTGCCCGCGCGTGGCGTCCCAAGCGACACCCATCAGCGCGACGTTGAGAAGTATTGCGAAGGGAAGGCTAAGGCCGAAGAAGGCGAACACAAACCCGAAGGTCGGGACCAGGGCTGACGCCGCTATAGCCAAGGCAGAGACCCCGAATATAACGAGCCACAAGGAAATCCGACGGCCGTGCTTTTCGTGCTGCTTCTTCGGCGGACTATCAGTCGTCATTTGCGCTTCATCGTCCCCACGGCAAATCGCCAGCGACGGACAACAGCACGCCAAAGACGAGCTTTGCAATCAGAACGCAGCGCTTACTACCTTGCCATGGCAGTCCTCACCGCGAGCGTCCGTTAACCACCCCTTCGAGACCCTACGGAGGTCCGTTTTTAAGACGCGAAGTCGGCGGCAGAATCGCGCCTTAGGAGATCATGGCGGGCTCTAGCGTAGGTGCGCCGCCGTGGATGATCCTGAGAACTATTCGGCGCTAGTTCCAATGGCCGGTTAGGCTGCTCGCCTAAGAGCAGACGTCCTGAGAGTCCGCTAAGGGGGGAAGCGGACGCAAGCGGACCCGACTAACCTCTGCTCCCCTTGCGCAAGTGGACTTGCCGAAGCGTTTAAGCGTTGGCAGCGCAAGCGCAGATGGTACGGTCGTGTATGCCGAAAGCTAACGTTGCCGACCCAAACACCGCAGTTCGCGTCTTTTTGGAATCCTACTGCACCAGCCCCACGCCGTTGAACTACGCGGTGTTCCTCACCGGCCCGTGGGGCGCAGGCAAGACCCACTTCCTGAAGACCTACCTCGCTGATCGAAAGCAGGCCCACATCTATGTGAGTCTCTACGGGGTAGCCTCAACCAGCGAGATCGACGACCAGATTTTTCGACAACTGCACCCGATCCTCTCGTCGAAGTACACCAAGCTCGGCGGCGTCCTGGCGCGGGCATTCCTAAAGGGTGCGCTAAAGATCGACCTGAACGGCGACGGCAAGGACGATGGCTCGATCAGCGCCAGTATGCCCGATATCGATTTGAAGGACTTTGCCAAGAACGCGCAGGACCGACTGCTGGTCTTCGATGATCTCGAGCGCGCGGCCTTACGGCCCGCGCAGATACTTGGCTACATCAACGCTTTCGTCGAGCATGAAAATACTAAGGTGGTCATCCTCGCCAACGAAGCAGAGATCGAGAAGGAGGACGCGGACTTCAAGCGAATCAAGGAAAAGCTGATCGGCCAAAGCCTGGAGATCACGCCGTCTGTCGAGGCTGCTTATCCTGAACTGCTCACGCTGGTGAAGGACCCCTGGACCACCAAGTTCCTCGAGACCTCGAAGGCGCAAGTACTCGACATTTTCGCACGGTCCGAGGCCAGTAACCTCCGGGTGCTGAAACAGGCGCTTTGGGATTTCGAACGGGTCGCCAAAGGCTTTCGACCGACCGATCAGGTCCATACCGCCGAACTGGCGGAGCTGATGCAGGCGATCGTAGCCCTTTCCATTGAGGTTCGAACAGGCCGCCTGCCCAAGGAGCATTTGCAAAACCTTAAGGCCAATCGCTTCTTCCGACTTTTCGGTCGCGACAAGGGTCAGGAGAAGTCACCGCTGGACTTAATCGAGGAGCGCTATTCCGACATTGACCTTCGACCTACAAGCCTGGATCCCGACCTAGTCGTCGCCCTTCTCACTCGAGGTTACGTCGAAGCAGCCGCCGTACAGGCCAGCCTTGACCGCTCGCCGCCGTTCATCTCTGCCGATGCAGAGCCCACGTGGCGCCGAGCATGGCATGGCTACCGCAGCACTGATGCGGAATATGCCCAGTCCATGGCCGCACTTGAGAAAGAATTCGTGGCCAGAGCTTTCATCGAGGCACCCGTCATCATGCACGTTTTCGGGATTCTGCTGCAGGCCGCTCGCATCGGCTACGGTAAAAACCTAGCCCAAACACAAAAGGCCTGTCGGGCGTACGTTGACGATCTTGCTGCCGGCGACAAGTTCGAACTGACCACCGCCCGGCCAGAGCGTTTGAGAATGGACTCAGGCTACGCCGGCCTCGGATATATTGATAGCGATACGGATGAATTCAAAGAACTGGCAACATATCTTGATGCGGCCATCAATAAAGCGTGGCTCAAGACGCTACCAGCACTCGCCGAAAAACTTAATGACGCGATGAAAATCAAACCGGAATGGTTTACTCAGCAAACTACGATTAATAACTCCCCAACTCCATCTGTTTACTGGAATATTCCGCTACTACATCATATCCCTCCCGAAACCTTTGCTCAAACATTGTTAGAACTCGAGCCAAACGCGCAAGTCACTGTTATTCAGGGATTGGCCGCGCGTTATGAAAGAGGAGAACCCTCTCAGGTGAGCGCGGCGGAGTTGCCTTGGCTCGCCAAGGTGCATCGCCGACTACTGGCCGCCTTCCCCAGCTTGGGTCCAATGTCCCGCCATCGATTGAAGATCGCTCTTGCTCGGGATTTGGAGCCGCTTCTACCGGTACGGCCGAAGGCTGCAAAACCTGCGACGAAGCTAACGGCCAGCTCTAAGCCCAGGCCAGTTGCGAAAGATCGAGGGTAACGGCAATAGTCACAAATGCCCTTACGCCTATGGGGCGCGGTAAATGAGCCACAGCGACTGCCACTGTAGTTTTCCACACGAGCACTCGGCCCCTGCGTTCCCCTTCCTTGTTCTTGGTCGGTATGACAGCGCAGGCTTGGCTAGTGTCTCAGTTTCAAATCTAAACCGCCGCCGTCAGATAGAATCCCATACAGCGGCAATGAAGCGACAAGCGGCGTCGAGATCATTCATTCGACGGGCGTTCGCATCCGGAGCCGGAAACACTTCGCCGTGCTGAATGTCGAGCGATAGGCAAAGTCGATTGGAGACCGGAACGTTCGGCGTGAGGTTCTGGTCAATGTGTTTCCGGACCATGGTGGCGACATACGTCCCCATGTCTTTTCGCTTGGCTTTGGCCGCGTCTGTTGCGGCGTCGTCCTGGGTCATGCGGAGCATTGCGGCTCCAGCGTGCTCGACACCTTTGATCGGCATCCTGACCAGCAGATCGGCGCGAACTGATACATCGACACCGGCTATGCTGAGCTTGGGTTGGCTGTGGGGCGCGAGGTTAAATGTGTAGGCGCCTAGACGATTTCCCATGCCTTGAAGCGCATGGATCACGGCGATGGAATTTCGGGCGTCGTCTTGGCGTAGATCCGAAAGCGTAGGGTCGTCCTTCTTCTGGACAAAGCTCTCTTCAGCGTCTGTCAAGATTTTGAGCGACCTATGGTCGTCGGCGAGAAAGCTGCACACCACCGGCCTCACATCCTTGTATCGGATGATCGGCGGCGTCTGAGGGTTCTTCGCTCGTTTGATGATCCCGAGTTTCGCGGTCTCAGAAGAGACCATATATAGGGCGAGATCGTTGGCTGTTATCCGGGGCGTAGCTTGTATTTGAGGAAGAGGAGCCATGGACGAAATCCTTGCGACACACAGAATCGGTGAGGGCTGCAACCTCCATATTGCTAGGCTTTCGCGCGAAACGATAGTCAATGCCGGTGCGGACCATCTGGGGTTCGATGGCTACTTCGTTTTTGAAGCGCATGACGGGCAGGCGGGCGCACTGAATATCCTCGGCAAGACCAGCTCTATCGAGGCTGCTTTCCGCCTCTCTGACCTCTGGGGCGCGAAGGCCTCTTAGGTCTCACAGGGGCCGAGCTTCGCTGGGGCGGGCTCAGTCAGAGCGCGACGGCTTCCAAACGGCAAGATTTCAAACTCAGACGCTACCAGGGCCGGGCCGTGCTCGTCGCTGCGCTCAGCTTGTGGTTAGCTGCCTCCTGAGCTCGATGCCGGTTCAGCCTCCTGGTCAACGTTGACGCCGTTTGCTCGAAGAAACGCATCAATTGTTTCGACCACCGTCCGCGCTTTGAACACTATACCTAGGTCAATCATTTCCTGCTGCTGAGCCATGGGCTGAACCTGTGTGGGTATAGGCACTGGTATGATCTGATTTAGGTGCGTCCTAAAGTAGACTGCAGCTATCACGCCCACGAAATGAAATCGCGACGCTCCGATATTCATACCGCCGTTCTTGCTTATATAGGAGCCTTGGTTGATGATGAATACGGGACTCCCGCTGGAGCCGCCGAAAACGGACGCATCGACCAAAAACTTGGGCGTTTGCTCAAAATCCACTTCAATCGGTGACGCGGTCGTCCCGCGACGCGCAACGGGCAAAAGGTTTTTGCTATCCCAGACGCCATTTGGATATCCGATGAATGTAACCGTCTCGATTGCATCAAGATCAGCTAACTGTTCCTCATTCGGAATCAAATCAGTCGTTATGTATCGGAAAAATAAATCGATTCCGTTTTGCGATTTAACATGCTGCTCGATGGGTGAAAATGGGCATACAGCTATATCTATGTCTTCGGTTGGGTGACCGAACCACGCGTTATTCCAATCATCTATCCTCAGTCGATAGCCCTTCCCTAAATCGGGCTGATCGTCCTTTCGTTGATGGAAGGTCAAGTGACCCGCAGTCATTCCCCGGACGACATGCTTGTTAGTCACCACGAATGGGTACGTCTGCCCCCCGATTGCGTGCGCGAACAGAAAGCCGGTTCCCGAGCCCTGCGAGCCGTTGGCGCCAACTGTGTCAATCCGAACGGTGGTGAAAAACAGCTGCTCTGTAATGGATGTAATCTGCATAGCTTTCCCGACCCGTCACCCACGCTCGTCAGTGATGGCATGAAGCTACAAGCAGCGCTAGCCTCGCGCATAGGTTATCGGCGGATATCCACCACGCCACAACCTCGCCGAAGCTCTCCCTCGGAGTAGTTGCGTTCTCGTCTGCCTCGGGCAATGCGATCCTGGAGCTTACGTCGGCAACTGCCGCCCGAGGAAGAAGCCTCAGCACGCCCCCCTTTTTTCCAAGCTCATTTGGTGCTGATCTATCGCCGCTCCTGATCACGCGGGCGAGAATAGTTGGTTGGATGATGCGGCTGGATGTGGGCGGAGACTGTCAACGCCGTCGAACCACCCGTCCAATCGAGCGGTAGGGGCTCCCTAAAGCGGGGTCATAGGCCGGGGTTCAGGTCGATGTTCCAGAGAACCGAGACCGGAATCATGAAGTTGGCCCTCACCGGCCATGGCTTGTTCCGATGCACGCCGTTCACCGGCCACGCGCTCTTCGCGTCCACCGACTTGATCGCCACATCGAAGCCGTTCTCGGAAGTAACTTCGCCGACCGGATAGGCACCCATGACCAGATCGCGAATGGTTTCGACCCACGGCTCTGTTTGGGCGTAGCACTGGATCGAGGCGTGGCCCTGGAAGATGCCCCGAAACGTATTGATCGGGTGGTGCGAGAACCGGACGAAGTACGGCGGCTTCGCCTGTGTGATAAACTGCTCGTTGTTTTGCCCCTGCCACCAGATGGGGAAGTTGCCTTCGGCGTAGGCGGGGTGATCCAGATAAGGGGCAACCACGACCGTTCGAAGCTTCGGCCGTAAGGCGTGGAGCCTCGCAGCCATGACGGTGAAAGCCGCTTCGCTCGCGGCTTCGCTGGGACCTTCGTTGAGGATCGCCACTCGGCTTTACTGGTCTCGGCTAGCGAGGGCGCTGGTGCACTCGGCCCATTGGTTGGCCTGTTCATCGGTCAGGGTCACTTCGAAGGTCGTCGGCATGGACCCGCCCTCCATCGTGTAGGCGACGTTCAAGACACCTTCGTAGGACAAGCGCGTCATGGCGTTCATCGTCTCTTCGCCGGTAAAATCGTAGATGTAGAGCCGGAAGTTCGGGTCTTCGGCCTCAATATTTGCCCGTTGCTCTGAGAGGTTCGTCTTGTAGCCGTTGACGACGTAGGCGTTCGCCGGTGGACGCCAGCCGCCGTTCTCGACGGCCAGAACGCCGAGCTTCATTCCGATGAAGACCCGGCTCTGATCCGGCCAATTGTAAAAGGTGAAGCTCCCCGACACCGCAACCGGCTGCCCTCGGAAATAGGCAGTGTCCACAACGTAGGCGTCGAAGCTGGCCTCGCAGGCGAAGTGGACGCCGTCCCTAAACTTCGGGGCGATGACGACCGACTCGGTGGCGGACTGGAGTGACAGGATCGCGAGGGCGGAGGCCAGCATGGTTTTGTCCGGTCAGTGCGGGTCGATGGCGGCTTCGCCCTTGAATTCTTCGATCTGGCTGCACTGTAGAAGATAGCCCCCCTCGCGCATCGGCCGACAACTCTTCATGCATTCGAACCACGGCGGGTTGTCCGAAGGGATCTTCATTCGCCCGTCAGGCGTCACCATCGTCGCCAGCCCACCGAGGGCGGCAATGGTCTTCCCGGCTCCAGCCCGGCGACACATTTCCAGAGACGAAAACCCTGGCGTGAGATCGCCGTAATCGGTGTCGCCTCGCGGATACCACTGGAGCATCCAACCATTTGCTTGGCCGCACGAGGACAGGGCGAACGTCGCGAGAATGGCGAGGACTGCTCTCTTCATAACGTTGATCTGTAGATCAGCCGGAAAGGGTTGTCGCGGGTCCTGAAAATCGGGCGATCATCCTTCGGTCGGTGAAGGCGACACTGAACAAGGTCGGCGCACGGCTAGCCGTATCCATTGGCAGCATTAGTGTCGGGGCTGGGTTCGGGGGGCGTTGGGGCAGGGCGTAGCTCCCTCTGCTACACCATAAAGAGCTACAACACGCGCCGGCCTTCGGTGATGTTGATCAGCTGCGGCAAGGCGTAAATCGCCGAGACCCTACCCCCCCCCTCTCTGACGCGGGCGATGAGGCCAGCGTCGTTCAGTTGGCGCAGCATGTTGTTGGCCGTAACGCGGTTGTTGAATCCTGCAGCTTGGGCAAAGGCGGGCGCGGGAATGACTGGCCGCATAAAGAAGGCGTCGACAGCCGCCATCGCGTACTGCGAATGGGTTACATCGACGAAGTCGCGGCGCATGGCCTCGTAGAGATCGCGAACTGCGCGCACCTTCTCCAGATTGCTCTCGGCTTGGGCGACAAGCGCGGTGACGAAGAACCGTAACCAGCCCTCCCAGTCGCCCGCTTCGGTGATGGCGAGGAGCCGATCATAGTACTCAGCCCGGTTCGCCTCCAGATATTCTGACATGTAAAACATAGGTCGGGACAGGGCCCCACGCCGGTAGAGCAGCAGCGGGATGAGCATCCGTCCGATTCGTCCGTTGCCGTCTTTGAAGGGGTGGAGAATTTCGAATTGCGCGTGGGCGATGGCTGTCTGGAGGATAGGATCTTCCCCTTCCGCCTGAAGAAAGCGCTCCCAGTTCTCCAATGCTCCCTGCAACACCAGAGGGCTTGGTGGCACAAAGCGGGCTCGCTCGATCGGATCACCGTAGCGACCGATCCAATTCTGATCAGTGCGGAAGGCTCCAGGTTCTTTGTCACGACCGCGTACACCCTGCATAAGCCGCTGGTGGGCCGCGCGGATAAGTCCAAGCGACAGCGGTCGATCTACCAGTGCATCTTCGGCGCCTTGCACCGCTGCGCGGTAGTTGGAGATTTCCTCAATGTCGCCCCGGCGCACATCCGCGCTCTCAATACCCGCGTCGAACTCCAGCACTTCATCGAGCGTCGCTTGCGTGCCTTCGATACGCGATGACAGCACCGCTTCGTTGACTGTGATGGGGGAAAGTAGGACCGCCGGGTTTGGCAAGGTCTGCAGCATGCCGTCATAGCGTGCCAAGGCAGCGTTGCCCCGACCAGCTAGTGGCAGCAGGCCGCGCCAGTCCAAATCGGCCAGCGGGAGATTGTCCGGAATGCAAGGCGGCATAAGACGCACTTATCATCGCTATGACGTTATGAAAAGCAGATCGCCAATCTGGCTTTCATAGCGCCGTTAACGATAAGCAGATTTTCGACAAAACCGGCAACGATTCCCGAAACCGGATTTGACGTTTCATAGAACAGGATAGGGAAACGTCAGTTTTCGTCAAAAGGCACGACACAAGACGTTCAACCGAGGAATCAGGCCCGCAGTCGAACGCCTGGCCCGCCTCCTGAGTCGGCAGGGATGAAGATCACACCTGATGCTTCGAGGCACCTCTGCACTTTGTCCAAAGTGCGCGACTGCATATCTCCTCGTCCGGACTCAAACCGCTGTATCGTTGAAGGAGCGACGTCCGCCGCTTCAGCGAGTTCTCGCACTCCCAAACCTACGGCCGTCCGGCCCAACTTGACCTGCAGAGGTGCGATAGTCGGCACGGTGTGCTCCCATGTGAATACACCGTGTTGACTTTGTCGGGTCGGTGTGGTCATCTTCGCGCACCTTGTGCCGAAACGCCAGCCGACACCGCCCGGCTGCATGCCGCGCCGTAGCTACGGAGGTCTGCGCATGCCAACCCATCAGTGCGTCTTACTCCGGTCACGACGGTGGCGGCGGCGGCCGCAACAGCACCGACTGGCTATCGCCTTCGCCCGCAACGCCCGAGGCTTCCACTCAATGGCTTGGGCCGACGACGACCGCGTCGGCGCCCAGTCTGCCTACCACTCAGCCATTGCCATCGAACTGGGCCTTAAAGCCTATCTCCTGCATCGCGGCTTTTCTGACGATTGGACCCGCGTCTGGCTCCGTCACGATCTCAGCAAGGCGCTCCGCTGCGTCCGGATGCTGAGGTTGCGGGGCGTTCCCGACGGCATTGCCGAACTCGCTGCGGTACTCGGCCCGCTATATGGCTCTGGGGTCCTGCGCACCGGCATAAAGCCGAACCTTCCACTCCCGCCAGAAGTCGCCGATCAAGTCATCTGCGACCTTCTGTCCGCCGTGGAGGCGGCAATAGGGATCGACAGCGGGAGAGGTCATTGACCCTGCCGCCCTCATTCTCCGAGGAAGACCGCAAGCACCAGGTTTTAGTTCGAGCAATCCGGCGACTGCCTCGGCGCTGTCGCGATGTCTTCGTCCTCCATCGCTTCGCTGGGATGCCTTTGGAGAAGATCGCCGAGTACCTGGGCATCGAGAAAAGAGCTGTCGAAGCGCGCCTGGCGATGGCGCTCGTTCGGTTGAGCCGCGCCGCTGATGAGGCGGGCGGTCGAAGGTCTTCTGAAGGCTCGTGAGGGTCTAGGGCAGGATAGGCTTTGCGCCGGCATTGTCTGACAAAACTCGATGACCGCACCGAGGAGCTTCGGAAAAAACGTGGCCAACCGGCTGTCGCGCGCCCCGCATTTTTTCGGTGTGAGACTTCGGGATTTCTCCATGTTGGAAACGGGGGAATTGTGGTGGCGTAGGAGCGCACGCCCATGTCCCATCCAGCATCCAAGCAACTGCCTTACCTGCGGACCGCCGAGGCGGCCGCGCTTCTACGCCTTTCTCCTCGGACGCTGGAGAAGCACCGCGTTCACGGCACCGGGCCAACCTACAGGAAGGTCGGGGGTACGGTTCTCTACGTGACTGATGAACTAATCAGTTGGGTCGAGGCCAGCCGCCGAAAATCTACAGCGGAGGGGCCTGGCAAACTGTTGTTGGGACAACAGCGTGGACTCTAACCGCTCGACGGCAGGTGCTGGCTATAACCGCCTTCAGTACGTCCATGGAACAAGTCCATTTCCCAGCGCGACGCCTATTTTTTAAGTGCTGATCGGAGAGGCTCTATGACCAGAAACGATTGGGTTCAGTTCCTGTCATACTATACGTGGTTCGGGGTCTTTCTTATTGTGGCCGGGCTGGTCGTCGGTGGCGTCACAGTCGTAGCCGAAAAGCGCCGCGCCCGGCGACAGAAGGACGACCCGACCTAACTGCCGGCCGTAGGAAAATCTGATATCCGGCACGACCTGATCAAGGCGCTGAGGTGTGCGAGAAGGGCAGGGTTGAATGAGCCTCCTGAGGGACTGGTGCAAATCGCAGTGCTCCTCAGCCACTTTTTATAACACCCGCCGGATTGCAGACATGCCAACGGCGGTCACTGACGCAGTCTTATGGAACGACGCCTCCCAAACCGTCTGGCGGCTCACTGATGTCGTGAACGGGCCGATAGGGGAGGGAACTCATGCTACCGGACGGCCAAGCCAGAACTATCAAGATCAGATTGTGCCGTGGGCTATGGCTGTCGCGCCCATTGCAGTGGTGGCGATGACGGCGCCGAGCTCTGTCGTTCGGCCCGTGCTTTGATCCGTGGGGGGAAAGGGACAGGCTGATATTTGCGGTTCTCCGACTAGGACGCAGAGAGCGCGACGTCTTTCTGGTCCAGCGGATTAGTGCGATTGGCCACGAGACCGTTGGCTTGCATCTTAGGGTTTCTCACCATGTCACCACACATTTGGTGCCGGCGCTCGTTGGCATCGGCCAGGTGACTGCTCTGATCGAACGCAGCCGACCAAAACGGCGGTGCCGTTAGATCAGCCTGGCTGCCTGATGGGCCTCATACTCGAAGCGATCGGTTTTTTCGTCGCTCGCCCGATCAGGGCGATCATCGGGCTTCTCATCGGCGTCTTCGGCACCGTCAGGAGGACAACGTCGATGAAGTCCAAAATGCTCGCAATACTGACGGCAACCGCGATCCTTACGGGCCGTGCAGCTGTCGAGCCTGAATATCGCTTCATTCCTGCAGGCGATCACAGTGGCGATGTCCGGTTCTCACGCGGTAACGCCGCGATGGTGTCGAACGGCCCAGCCGGTGCAGCGATGCTGCTGCCCGTTCGCTACAACGCCACCTCGAAGATGTTCTTCGCTCTCGCGGCGTTCAGCACATCCGGGCAGCCAGTTAATTTTCGGTACCGACGATGTTCGGACATTTCTGGAGAACGGCACGCCCATCTACGTCCAGGACTTTAACTGCCTACGCTACCAGAAGCGCATCAGGGCGCAGCGCAATCTCAACACGGGATGGATTGACGGTGGTGTGGGAGGTTATTTAGCTAACTCAACACGGAAGGTTTGCCCGACCGCACACGCCGCCAGATAGCCGTCCGCGCGACTTCCGATTCATGTGCGCTGGATGCCGCCACAATCGAAAGCCGGCGGCCCCATGCCATGCTGGCATGGGGCCGAAACGTCAACCACAATCATCGACTCCGGCGTCACCTTCGGAGGCTACATCTTCGCGGACCAACTACTTATCCCGGAAGGGACGCAGCGCCAGATCGTCGTGGAGGTCAACTTCGCCGGAGCGC
Organism: Brevundimonas sp. ASV9; assembly: GCF_016429195.1. Lineage (GTDB taxonomy): Bacteria > Pseudomonadota > Alphaproteobacteria > Caulobacterales > Caulobacteraceae > Brevundimonas. The sequence continues at coordinate 70,327 of NZ_JAELUF010000003.1, read as the reverse complement.
CCACCGCTTCACGCTGGATCTCGTTCCTCCCGGAATGGACTTCGCCATTTCCACGGGCATTCCAGCCGTGTACGGTCAGGCCATCCAGTCGATGCAGGGTACGCCAGAGACGTTGCTCCGGACCAACGGTCCGCCGCCATCGAAAGTCGTCGGGAACTCAGCGATTCAGTAATGCGCGCCCTGGGGATTTCGTCCAAATAAAACGCACGAGCCAATCCGGTGAGGTTTGTTCAACTGCGGCTACCCACTGGATGCGTTTCAGGCGGTTAGCTGGATTTGCGCCTGACAGTGAGCTGTCACCCTATTGCTCCTTGCCGGAACTCCACAATGCTGCCAGCAGCGGCTCGAACAGATAAGCTAGCGCCGTGCGTTTCCGTGTTAAAATCACCACCTCTGCAGGCATGCCTGCCCTAATACTGCGCGCTGAAGAACCCAGTCGATTTAGTTCCTTTGGAGGTACAACAATCTCGGCCCGGAAATGGCTCCGCCCGGTCGCTTCGTCAGTGAAACTGTCGGCAGATATACGCGCCACATGTCCGCGAATGATCGGAGGGTTGCTTTCCCGCAGGCCTGGAAACCGGACTTCTGTGCGCTGGCCGACGTTGAGATTGTCGATGTCTGCAGGATCGACCTGCGCCACGATCACCTGTGAAGCTTGATCCGGCACGATCTCCATCAGAGTCTGTCCCGGTTGGATGACACCTCCTCGAGTGAAGATAGACAGCCCGACGACTTGGCCGCTAGCGGGACTGCGAACCTCCGCGCGCGCGATCTGAGCGCGCAGGTCGGCCAGTTTGGGCTGGAGCTCATTCAGCTGGACTTCGGCCTGGCGCAGCTGCTCGGCCACGTCCTCGTTAAGCGTCGTGGATACGCCGAGCATCTGCAAGCGCGCTTCCCCGATTTGTTCCTGGGTCGCGGCGACCTGTGCGCGCAATGACCCGAGTTGCCCACGCAGATTCGCCGCCGTGCGCTCGAGTGCTCTAACGCGGGTCTGGGGCGCATACCCACGCGCGGCGAGCGATCGTACACCTTCTAACTCTTCGGCGATCAGAGCTTGTTCTTCGACGTTCGCCTCGATCTGCCGTTCGTAGCCTTGCCGCTGATCCTCCAACTGACCGATGCGCTGGTTGAGCACCCCGACCTCGGTGCTGCGACCAGCGTCTCGCGCCCCGAACTGCAAGCGTTGCAGACGCATAGCTTCATTCGCGATCGCTTGATCGGACGCAGGCAAGCCGCGAAGCTCAGCCGGGAGCGGCATGGACGGCAGTCGATCTCTTTCGGCGACGAGGCGTGATCGCATCGCCAGCAGAGCAAACACCTGCCCAGTCACCCCTCGCTCCGAAGCGCGGAGTTCGCCGGCACTAAGGGAGAGGAGCACCTGCCCCTCTCGCACCCTGTCGCCTTCGGCGACCGCCAGGTCGCTGACTACGCCGCCCTCACGATGCTGTACCGCCTGACGGCTGCCGGAGACCATAACCTGTCCCCCGGCATGGGCGCCGGCGTCTAAAGGCGCAAAGGCCGCCCAACCGAGAAAGAGGATGAAGAAGGCAAAGGCCGCAACGGCGCCGATCATGGCGTCGGCGCGCGGGGAGTCGATCCGGTCGCTGGTGTCCAGCCCCGGTGCAGCCGAGTCCGTCATGCCGTGCCTCCCGCAGCGACGACATTCGCCGGCGTGCCCCGCAGACGGGCCAAGACCGCCTCTCTCGGCCCTTCCGTTTGGACTGACCCGTCGCGCATGACCACCAGCCTGTCGACCCGCGCCAGCACGCCTGCCCGGTGGGCCACGATTACAACGGCGGCTCCGCCTTTGGAGGCGTTGAGGATGGCGTTCATCAGCGCGGTCTCGCCCTCCTGGTCAAGGTTGGAGTTCGGCTCGTCGAGCACCAGAAGGACCGGCGCGCCATAGAGCGCCCGCGCCAGTGCAATCCGTTGCGCCTGGCCTGCAGAGACGCCGGCCCCATAGGGTCCAAGCACGGTGTCGTAGCCGTTGGGTAGGCCCTGGATCAGGTCATGGGCGCCCGCTGCCTTGGCGGCCGCGACAGCTGCCTGATCGATCTCCCCCAGATCGACGCCCGCTTCACCTGCGAACCTGGAGATATTGTTCTTGATGGTTCCCGCAAAGAGGCTCGGGACCTGGGGCAGATAGCCGATATGCCGCGCCCGTTCATCGTCGTCGCGTGCGCCGTACTCCGCCCCGTCCAGCCGCACGACGCCCAGGGTTGGCTTGAGCGCTCCTGCGACGACGCGGGCCAGTGTCGTCTTTCCCGATCCGCTCGGTCCGATGACCCCGACCGTCTGTCCGGGTTCGATTGCCAGCGCGACGCCCTTGAGCTGGGCGCCCTCCGTTCCGGGCAGACGCACGGACACGCCTTCCAGTCTGATGCGTCCCACGGGATCCGGAAGGGCGGTGCGGGCCTGATCATGTTCAGCCGACTGGGCGAACAGTTCGATCAGGTTCATCCAACTGGCGCGGGCCTGCACCAGACTCGGCCAAACGCCGACAAGAAGTTCGACCGGCGCAACTGCTCGGCTCAGCAGCACCGAAGAGGCGATGATCGAACCCGGCGAAATCTGTCCTCGGACCACCAGATAGGCGGCGATGCCCAAGGCCGCCGACTGAAGCACCAGCCGTACGAATTTGATGACGCCCGAGTATTTTCCGCCGGTCAGCTGGGCGTCGGCCTGTTGCACCGTCGCAGACCGTCGTTGTCGGACCTGGCGTGCGATGCTGGTGCCTCGCATCCCCAACGCCCGGACGATCTCGGCTTGGCCAGCCACAGCTTCCTGGACCGCATAGGCGGCGTTGTTCGACTGGATCGCCTTGGCGAGCCTGGGACGGCTGTCACGTTCGTTCAGCCATGCCAGAAAGAACAGCAACGCCCCGCCGAAAAGAGTGAGGAACCCTAGCGCCGGATGAAGCAGGAAACAGCAGCCGAGATAGAGCGGCGTCCAGGGCGCATCGAACAGGGCCAGAGCGCCCTGCCCCGCCACGGCAGATCGCACATTGTCGAACTCGCGCATCGCCTGGGTGTTCGGGGCTCGGGTCTGGATGTCCACGACCCGCGAGAGGATCCGCGCGGACAGCAGTCGGTCGAGCCGCAATCCGGCGCGCACGAGCATGCGTCCGCGCAGCCAATCCAGAAGAGCCAAGGTCGCCAGGGCAAGCACCGCCGCCGCGCTGATGAGGACAAGGGTCACCAATCCGCCGGTGGGAACCACGCGGTCATAGACCTGCATCATGTAGATCGTAGGAGTCAAATACAGGACGTTGACAGCCGCACTGAAACCCGCGGCCCAAAGCAAATGGACGCGGCAGGCCCTGAAGGCGTCGGCCAGAGGTTCAGTCCCAGGGCGATCAGGTAGCAGTCGATTCAACAACACTAAGCGGAGTTCCGTAATCGCGGTGAATGCACGCCGGAGTAGATCCTGCGCGCTTTCCCCGGGTTGGTGCGACGGCCCTCGTAAGTAACCATCGGCATCTTAAATCTCTATCTCAAGCTGTAGAATTCAATCTCGTGCACATCAGCACGAAAACCGTTCAATGCTAAAATTGTTTAGTCAAAGTCATCGGAGGCCATATTACGTCCTCGCGACTGTTTGAGGGTCAGCTGAAATCTTACGGCTGCGCGAGAGTGCGCATCTCGGCCATCGATAACCTCATTGGTGATGTAGCGCACGCACAGGTTCGAAGCGGATTACAAAGGTTAACGCTCATTTTGATTGTCGTGCCATCTTTCTTATGCATACCATCGGTTGAGCGTCGCCGTCTATATGATCGGAGCCAACGTTGTGAGGAACGTGAATATGAGGCGATCCCTAGCGGGTGTTCTCGGCTGCCAGGCAATCTCGGCTGGTGCCGGACGTACGCATTCAAACGAGGAGCCGATGCAACGCTCCTGGGCGGTTGCCAAACTTGCGTGGGGCGGCCGGGGCCAGAGATCACTTGGCGTGCGATCGATACCGATCTTTGGCCTCAAGCGAGCGACCGACGCGTGACGCAGATTTTCTATGAGACCTGCTCCTATGTCCAAGCTGGCTATCCGGTGGCCAACGGACCTTACACGGTCGAAGTCGATGTGTTGCGGGGGGCGGCAGGGGAGAAGATGTATGCCGGATTTGCTTTGTGATTAAAGTCGCTTCCGCAGGCCTTACAGCGATCAAGAATAACTTCAGCGCTTGGGCAGGCGAGATGATCGTTGCAGGCGCTGACAAATGAACAAGCTCACAAGCGACATGTCACCTTGGTTTCTTATGGGCGGAGCGGTCGTCGGAGCGACACTCATTGGATGCGGTGAGCCCCCACGTGCCTGTATAGCCTCAGAAACTCACTTTCAGTTGGCAGGCACGCATTGGCAAGTTCCTCAGCGATACCTCGGGCGGTCTGAAGGCTACGCCTCAGGGGGTCAACCCCGACGCCTCTGTCAGGTCGCTCAAGAGCCGGCGGCGGTTGAAAGCTTCGCCTTCGGCCCGTTTTCGGCCGAGAGCGCAGTGCACCCACAGAATGTCGTGATCCTTCTCCGCCGCGGCCCAGGGACGGAGAAGCTTCGCAGTGGAATGGTGGCCAGATCCTCAGTCGCCGCGAGCAGCGATTTGGAAGGCTACGTCCGTTACGCGAGCTCGATCGATTTCTCCTATTCGCCAGCAGGCAGCGAAGGTTTCGACCTGATCACTTGCAGTAATGATGACTTCATCGACGTTAACAAAAAAAATCTTGGTAAAAACTGTTCCGGCTACGAACAAATATCGCCCGAAGTTCTGGTGAGAGTCGACTTCTTCACGTCCGAATGGCCGCTCAGCGCCATCGATACGCTGAAGAGCCAAACAGACGCATTTATTGATTCCATTCGGCAGCAGAAATAACAGCACATGACCTATACGTTCACGACCGCCCAGATTGCCGAACTCCAGGACATCCTAGCTGGCTCGGCACCATATAAATTTGCGGACGCTTACGCCCGTGTCATCGACTTCATTGAAGGACAGCCGGGGGTGCCCGGCAATGTTCTGACGTGGTTCCGAGGCGCGGAAAAGGTCAACCGGAGTGAGGACAGTTTCTCGGCATTCATTCGCGCCTATACGAGCGCTCAAAAGGAAATCCGCGACGGAACGCCGCTGACGAAGGACGATCTGGACGCTGCGTCCAACGCGATCGCTTCTGTGGTCGTCGGCCAGATCATCCGCGATCACGACCTGCCGACCATAGAGGATCTGCGCAGGGCCGACGCGGGGGAGACGGCGGCAAGGTTCTTCGGCGGGGATCATGCCGTCTGGTCGGGCAATATCCTGTTCCCTTTCCTCGGCGACAACAGACCCTTCATCGACAATCTCCTGGCGCCGGCGGGCGATGCCTACAATCTCTTGGTGGCGTTGGAAGCGACACGCATCGCTTCAATACCCGCCGGATTGTCAGCAGTTTATGGTGACGATCTCGATTCCGAAATCGAGGATCTAGTGGGCACGCTGGGGACGTTTGGCGGCTCTTTCGCATTGTGGACGGAGACGCAAAACTTCCTTCATTCGACCTATGGTGGGGCGGTGGACTTCGCCTCTCTTTTACTTAGCAACGTCTTCAATGGGCGCAAAACCGAAGATGCTTCTCTCTCAGGCGGCGGCGGAAACGACATCGTTCACGCCGGGGCCGGGAACGACACCGTCGTCGCAACCGAAGGCGTCGACATTCTCGACGGCGGCGTCGGCTACGATACTGTAGATTTCACCACGCGACCTTCACTAACTGTCAATGTCGCTCTCGACCTTGAGGCGCAGGCTACGAGCGTGGGGTCCGTGAACTCCGGCGCGCTCAACATAGCCAACCTCTTCAATTTCGAGGTCATTAAAGGCTCAAGTCAAACTGATGAATTCATCCTGCACGATGTAATCAACGGTCTAGAGCTTGATGCGGGCCAGGGGGCCGCGGACCGACTTTCAACGTTCTACGTCGAGGACAGGGTCGAAATCGACACGATCGCGGGGACATTGTCTAGCGGCGGCGCAACCATGCAAGTCATTGGGTTTGAGCGTTTTGAGGGGGGAGCTGGCGACGACGTCTTTTACGTTGGCAACAATATGGGGATTCTTGAAATCAATGGTCGGGACGGCCGAGACACGGTCGACTTTTCACGGTCTGGTGAAGCCATCACCCAAACTGTGGAGATGCCGAACATCGAGATTATCAAGGGCAGCAATTTCAACGATACGTTTATAGCCGGAAACTCGCCCTCGATCGAGCTGTATGGCGGCGGTGGGTACGACACCCTGATTGGCGGCGAGGGCGCCGACATTCTCCATGGTGAGGACGACGATAACCAGGACTTCCTAGAGGGCGGTGACGGCGCAGATGTCTTCTTCGTTGGGAACACAGACGTTGTTCGTGACGCCACGGCTGCGGACCGGCTCGCCCTTTCGTCCGGAAGATACATCTCCGGAGAGGCGACGCGACCAGAGGGAGATGACGGTCCTTATACAAGCGACGCCGGGTACACTTTCACCCAGAGCGGCGCGGACCTCATCATTGTCGCCGACGGCAAGACGATCACAGTCCGCAACTTCTCCGACGGCGACCTTGGCATCACGCTCCGCGAGGAAGACGACGATGATAACGACAATCCAGAAACTCCTGAACCTCCGCGTCCGAATGGCGGCGGCAACCCCATCGGCAACGGTGGCGGCATGGGCTCCCCCCTCGTGTTCGATCTCGACGGCGATGGCGTGGAGTTGATCCGGCTCGTCGATTCCGGAGCCTATTTCGACATCGATCGGAACGGCTTAGCAGAATGGACCGGCTGGGTTGGATCGGATGATGGTTTCCTGACGCTCGATCACAACACCAACGGACGGGTGGACGGCGCCGACGAATTGTTCGGTTACAGCTATACAATCCCTAACCCTGGCGATCCGGACGATCTCGGTGGCGCCAGCGGATTTGCTGAACTTGCTGAATATGACCTAAACTTTGATGGCAAGATCGACTCGAGCGACGCGGTTTATGCCAACCTGAAGATCTGGCGCGATTTGAATGGTGATGGGTCGAGCGAGACGAGTGAACTATTCGGCCTAGCTGACCTAGGCATCAAGAGCATTTCTCTTGCGGTGCAGCCTGCCGATCTTATAGACGCTGGAAATTGGATCAGTGAAACCGGAACCTTTAAGTGGACTGACGGCTCCACTGGCGCGATCGCCGACGTCTGGTTCCGTTACGACGCCGAAACCACTCGCTCGCCTAACCCTGTGGAAATTCCTGCGCAGATCGCAGGTCTACCCAACCTATCGGGTGGGGGCAGGGCGCTTGATCTCCACTCCGTCGCTGCCGGTGATGCGCATCTCGCGAGGTTGCTGGAGACATTCGCCGCTTTCGACGTCGCCGATGCAGCACGCATTCTTCCTACCGTTGAAGCGATCGCTTTCGCCTGGTTGGGCGCAGGCAACGTCAGCGAAACGGGGCGAGGCAAATATGTCGATGGCAGAATCGTCACGGCCCTCGAGACCTACTACGGCCAAGACTATCAACAGCAGGGCAACTCAGATCCGCGCATGCAGGCTGGAGCCTATCTGACTGAGGATTTCCAAAAAATGGTCAGCATGCTGGCCCTTAAGCTCTTGGCCCAGACAGACCTGGGCGCAGTCTTGTTGCCGGGTCTCGACCTTAAGGCTGGAACTGTTCTGACGCTCAACGCCGAGGCGAGTCTGGACGGCTGGATCGCCAATCTAGCGCTCAAAGCTCCTGAGGATATTAGCGATAAACACGCGTTTTGGCTAAGCGCCGCCAAGTTGATCGCTTATCTTCAACCGACGTTGGGCTTTGCCACACCTGACTTCGTGTCAGCGATGGATGGGATCTTCGAAGATGAGGGTCTTGGCTTTACTTATAGCAGCCTGATCCCTCAGGGATCCACATCACCTGTGCCAATGCTGTTCATCGGCGGCGACGGCGGCGATTCGCCTATCGGTCGTCAATCCAGCATCACGCGATTTGCAGACGGTACCTACGATAACGGCGATGTCTTCTTCGGCGGCCGAGGAAACGACATACTTCGGGGCTTGACTGGCAACGACACCTATATCTTCACGCGCAAAAGCGGCACCGACGTCATTGAGGAGATCTCAAAAAACGGTCTGCTCGAGGCCATGGAACAGGATGATGACGGCGATCGAAACACCATTGTCTTCGCTGACGACGTCGTCGCATCGGAACTCATCTTCGGACGGGTAGGGTATTCGGACCTGAAAATATCCGTCCCTAACGGCGAAGGCGGATTCAGCGTCATTGTCGTGCGCAACTATTTCAGCGATCCCGCGACAATCCTGAGCGAGATCCGGTTCTCGGACGGGACATATATGTCCTATGCCGACATTCAAAACCGCATGCCAGCGACAGCAGGAGCGGACTTTATTTTTGTGTCTACAGAAGGCGCGCCAGTCGATGCGCTGAGCGGCGACGACCGTATTGTCGGTAACGAACTCGATCAAACTTATGTCTTTGGAGCTGGTTCTGGACGCGATCAACTGCTGGATCGCGGCGGTGATGATACGATCCTCTTTAAGGCTGGGCTGACCGCATCAGATCTCATTCTGCAAAAAGTAGGGCAGAATCTCATCGTCCGTCTGGTCGGACAGACCGACAATCTGACAATCCTTAACTATTTCGCGTCGGACGGCGACAGCCGGATTGAAACGTTCCGCTTCTCCAACGGCACGTTCTTAGACGCGGTCGGTATAGCCGACATCCTTAAGGCAGGCACGGCGGGCGACGACGTCCTCATTGGGGGGGATGGCGCCGACATCATGAACGGGGGCGCGGGTGCTGATTTTCTGCAAGGTGGGCAGGGCAACGACGTCTATGTCTTCGGATTAGGTTCTGACTCTGATCGAATTAAGGATCTCCGGGGCGAAGACACTATCCAGTTCGGCACTGGTGTGACGGCAAGTGACCTCCGGTTCGCTCGAAGCGGCTGGTATTCCGAGAACTTGGTTATCCAGATTGCGGGAACCGAAGATCGACTGACGATCGAAGGCTATTTTTCTAATGAAGATCAACGCATCGAAACCTTCGCATTCGTTGATGGGACGACTCTATCCCACGGCGCGCTGGAGGCGCTTATTCCTTCGCCAACGGGAACGTCCGACGACGAGAACCTTTACGGCACCAATGGAAACGATGTCCTCGACGGAGCCGGTGGTGATGACTACCTCAGCGGCGGTGCGGGCAACGACCTCTACATCTTTGGCCAAGGCTATGGGTCGGATTTCATCAGCGACGATGACGGGGCCGATACGTTGTCGTTCGCGCCTGGCGTCGCGTTCGGTGATCTGACTTGGGACGGCGCAGGGTCCGCCCTCGTCATCCGCCTAGCCGGTTCGGATGATGCTGTATCCATCGACACGCCTTTCCTTGGCAGCGGAGGTATAGAATTCTATGCCTTCGCTGACGGATTGACGCTATCGCAACAGGACGTCCTCACGTTGGTGTTCGGCGGAACGCCAGGCGACGACATCGTCCACGGCATCCGGTGGCTGGAGCATGTCGTCGATCTGGGGGCGGGCAATGATCGCTTTGATGGTGAGAATGGCAATACTTTCGCGTTCGGCGAGGGCTCTGGTCATGACACAATCAGCGGGGTCGATCTCGTTGTGATTAAGGCTGGCGTTGGCGTAGCCGACGTTTCCTTTTCTCAGGAGGGCGGCGACGCCATCGTCACGATCACTGCGACGGGGGAGACGCTTCGCGTGGAGAACCTGTTTGGCTGGGGCGGCCTTCCCAACATCACTCTTGAATTCCAAGACGGCGGCACGCTCACGGCTGTCGAAATTAGCGCCGCTATCTTGGCGACAGCCGGAACGACTGGAGCCGACGAAATTCGCGCGTTAAGTAGCGGCGAGAATGTGCTGAATGGCGGCGCTGGTGACGATATTCTTACTGCGAGCTATGGAACCTCGATCGTAGAATTCGGTGTAGGTTTCGGAAGAGATACCGTCCTTGAGTTTGGCGAAGGTGATTGGATCCGTTTCGACGCCAGCATCGATCCGGAAGACCTGACACTCTCAATCATTGACAACGACCTGATCCTCGCAGTCGGACAGGACCAGTTGATCCTGGAAGACTTTTACTTCGACTACCTCGGTCGGCCCTACACATCCAGCTTCGCGGGGATCGACTTCAGCGGTTCTGCGGACTGGAGTTGGAACGACGTCACAAGCCACTTCCGCACGGCAAGCATTGGCGGCGAATGGCTGCTGGGTGGGACCTCCGGCGATATTCTTACAGGAATAGGCGGCGCCGAGACCCTCCTGGGCGGTGATGGTTCCGACATTCTTGCGGGCGGCGCTGGCGACGGCGACATCCTCGACGGTGGAAATGGTGGAGACACCTACCGATTCAATCTCGGGGATGGCCATGACCGGCTCTTCGAGCAACGCTTTGATGCCGGTACCGACACTATCAGCTTCGGCCCAGGTATTTCGAAGGATGACGTGGAGGTCGACGCGATTGGTTGGCGAGAGGTCAGAATCAACGTTTCGGGAACATCGGACACGCTGAGCATCAACGATCTTGTCGCGATCGAGAGCTTTGTGTTTGCGGACGGCGTGCTGACAGCGGGGCAGATTGCCGATCTCGCTATCGCTGCGCAGAACACAACGGGCAACGATCTCGTCGAAGGATTCGACGTGGACAGCACTTACATGGGCGGCGGCGGCGACGATGTATTCAACGCGGGCAATGCCGGGAATACATTCGTGTTTCAGGATGCCTTCGGTCACGACGTGATTAATGGCAACGCCGCCAGCGACGGTTGGAACGAAATCGTTCTAGTCGACCTGCTCCCAAGCGAAATTACAATCCGCCAATCGCTCGGCGAGAACGGCGAAATTCAGCTGGTAATCGCCAGCCTGTCCGGGGACCGATCTATTACGTTAGCCGACTGGGGCGAAAACAGTCGCTGGGGTTATGGCTCGGATGCGGGGGAGTTCACAGTTCGCTTCGCCGACGACACGATCTGGGATCGAGAGGCTGCCAATACGGCCTCCATGCTCAACTCGTCGACGTCGGGTGACGATTTTATCGTCGGTGATGGTGATAACGAGACCTTCGACGCCGGTGCTGGCGATGATGTCATCTACGGAGAAGGCGGTTCTGATGTGGTTGTCTTCGGGACCGGATACGGCAAGGACGTTTTCCACGGCGGACAAGTGCAAGTAGCCATCAGTGGGGGGCTCGAGCTTTCTGATTTGCAGTTCCGCCGCGAGGGCGGGTCTTATCAGGACGAGACCTATGTCGTGTCGATCATCGGGACTGATGACGAAATCCGCATTACCGATATCGGATACGCGGCCAGCGACCTGTCCTTCATGATTGGAGGGCTGAACTACTCTTATTCGTCGTTGTCGGATCTTTTCCACAAAGGTTCGGCGAGAGCCGACCGACTGAAGGGAAGCGCTGACGGTGATATTATCGAGGGGCTGGGCGGGAACGACACCTTGATAGGCGATAGCGGCGGGGACAGTTACGTATTCGGCGTTCAGTTCGGAAGCGACATCATCATCGAAAGTGGAGGTTCGGAAGGCCTCGATCTTCCCGCGACGTTCGAACAGGACACCGTCGTCTTTACGGCCTACAATTTTGCCGATCTCGTGTTCAGCCGGGTCGGGGACGACCTAGACGATCTGTTGATCGTCGGGGGTAGCGGCGATCGAATTCTAATCGAAGATTTCTACGTTTCGCTCACGTCGCCGGACAGCGAGCCGCTCTACGGGATCGACAGATTTATCTTCGCCGACAACACGGTAATGCTGAGAGCAGCCTTCGACGGCGTCGCGGCGGACCTGTCTGGAAACAACACTGTCGAAACCGGTAATGACGGCGGCGTGCTGGAGGGCGGCGACGGCGACGATACGCTGGTCGGCGGCCGAGGCAACGATACCTATGTGTTTGGACTGGGTGACAAGAACGACATCATCCAGGATGCTGGCGGTGGATCAGATGTGATCTCGTTCAAGCCAGGTATCAGTGCGCTCAACGTCGTCAGCTTCCGCTCCGGAGATGATCTCGTGCTTCAGGTCGAGGGAGCTGGGGGGCTCAGCGTCACCGTGGCGGGTCAGTTCGCCCCGAGAGGGCCGGTAGTAGAATCTTTTGTATTCAGTGATGGAACGGTCTGGACCTGGGAAGAGGTGCGCGACGCGGCCCTTGCCGAAGAGGACGGCGGCGAAGGCGATATTCTCGGCACCGCCGGCGATGACTTCCTGATTGCGACGGCTGCCGACGACATCATCCATGGTCTAGGAGGCGACGACTGGATCGACGGCGCTGGCGGTTTGGACACCATCATATTCGAGGGCGCTAGTGAGGACTTCGCTTGGTCTCGTCAGGCTGACGGCTCTGTGATGGTCAGCAATTCGACGACCCTTGCGACGACTCGCCTGTACAATGTGGAGTTCGCCAAGATTGGGGGCGACCAAGAGGCGTTTGAGATCAGAGAACTAGTTGCCGACTACGGGACCGCCGGTGACGACGACTGGATTGAAGGAACGGCCGGGGCGGACAATTTGTTCGGGCTCGGTGGAGACGACACTTTGGCGGGCCGCGGCGGCGACGACATCATTGACGGTGGCGGCGGAGAGGATGTGCTCAGCGTCGCAGGCGCTGTCGCCGATTACGTCATCAGCCGCAATGCCGATGGAACGGTGTCCCTGGTAGGCGCCGAAGGTGCCGATACTCTGATCAATATGGAGGCAATCTATTTTGAAGGTCCTTCAGCCTGGCGCAGCATCGAGAGCTTGATTGGCCAGTACGGAACCCAGAACGACGACTCCTGGATCGAGGGCTCCGCAAACGCGGACAATCTGTACGGTCTAGACGGGGACGACACGCTGATCGGCCGAGCCGGCGACGATGTCATCAACGGCGGCGACGGCTACGACCAAGCGAACTTCGTCGGCGACTTCGCTGAATTCGTCTTCACCCGCCAAGCGGACGGCAGGATCACCGTCACAGATACGACGTTGGCAGAAGGGATAGACACCCTGATTGGCGTTGAGGCCGTTTATTTCGAAGGCAGCGGAACCTGGGCTGCCTTGAACAACCTCGTTGCAAACTATGGCACTTCGAGCGACGACGATTTTGTGGAGGGCACGGCCTTTTCTGATCACGTCTACGGTCTGGCTGGCGACGATAGCCTGGTTGGCCGCGAGGGCGACGACTTCCTGTACGGGGGCGAGGGCTTTGACCAAGCCAACTACTATGGTTCCTCCAGTAACTTCAGTTTCACGCTGAACTCGGACGGTACTGTCACAGTCACCGATCTGGTCGGCGACGAAGGTTCAGATGTCCTTGATAGCATTGAGGCGGTCTACTTCGATGGGGACCAAATGTGGGGTACGATCGAAGATGCGCTTGGTTTGGGTAGCGCTGCTCGCTCATCGAGTGGAGCTACGTTGACGACCGGTGAGTACGGTATAAGCGAACGCATCGAGGGCGAAAGCGTCGGTCATGCGCCACTCTGGGAACTTACCAGCGGCCTGCTGTTGCCTTTGTGGAATACCGACGGGTCGCGTGATTATTTCGTCGCGTAGGCGTTCGGGGCTGGTCGCGATCTGCGGCCGGCCCAGCCGTGGGCCAAACAGCCTACGCGTGGCTTCTTAGAAGCGAACTGTGTATGGATCAGTCTTGCCGTCGGCAACTGGCGGGCATCAAAAACTTTGGCTGATGATGAAAACCGTCTCCAGCTAGATTTGCTTGGTAGGTTTTCGGACGATAGTCTTAAGACACGCGTGGCCGGCGCAATGCCGCGACGGTATTGACCTTGGACAAAAAATCCAAATCCTCGCCTAAATCAGTCGTACCGCCAAGGTCGTGCTCAATCGCGTCGAGGAAGTTATCCGCACCCTCCCATTGCCTTAGCGCGCCCGTGAGTCGGCCAAAGACATTGCGACTTGCGACCAAGGGCGGCATCCCGAGCACCGTCGCGCCTGTGACATCGGTAATAGTGGAGACGACCGAGCTCACGTCCTCCGCATTTTCGCGGAGAACACACCAGCTTCCCGAGCACGCAGCTTGCGCAGTTCGGCAACAAGCCGGGCAACTTCAGTCACCCTGGCTGATGTCTCGAGGTACGCGAGTCGCCCAACTGGTCCAGTCAGCAAGGATCCGGACCAACCGCCCGGGCTTCAGATCGCGCTGGACGCCGCCGTCGTCCACATAGGCTAAGTCTAAGTCCGCCAGCGCGGCGAGCCGCGCCAGCCGGCCATTGCCCACCAGCAGTGGCCCCGAGATTTTCGGGTCGCTGCAAGCGGCCGCTCTTCTCCAACGCCCACTTCAGGGGGCGCTTGCCGGCATAGATCGAGCGGATGCAGGTATGGGCAACCATATCCGGCGGTCCGGGCGGGGATCCCGCCTGGCCAGATAATCCGAAGCGGCGACAAGGGCGCATCCATTGAACGGGAGGGCAGTTATCTACCGATCAATCATCCGCAAGCCAAAAATGCGGCCTGCACGCCCGTTAAGATTGTGGTATCTGCCCAGTGCCGCAACGGGTGTTGCGGGATTTGAATACCTCGGGGGAAATGTGTTTTTGAAGACGATTGCGGCCGTGTTGGTCGCGGGTGCAGCGTGCGCAGTCACTGACCAAGCTGAGGCCCAATCCAGTTCGTGGGTGCTCGAAGCCAATGGCGCCGAAGTCTCGGATGTTACGGGCGCTGAGGTTGGTATTGGCTGGCGATTTAATGCCGGTAACTTCCACCTGACGCCGGCTGTCGGCGGGTTCGTCTACCAAGGCGATAACGATCGCTATCAGATGTACGATCAGGTCAACGGTTCGCGCTGCCGCGACACCACCAACGGACAATACGCAAAAAAAGAGCTGTGCGATAATACGGCTGTCGATGCGTACGGGCGGATCGAAGCGACGGTGAGCTGGCACAAGATCGAGTTTGGGGCCGGATATCGAGTTGCTGATATCGACAGCGCTCCTTACGGCACCGTTGCTCTCCGCGTCACCGACGGCGTTGCGATCAAAGGCAACTTTGGCAGCGACTACATTGGCGTCGGTGTTGCGATTCGGAGTTGGTGATGCGGAGTGTCGGCATAATCGCGGCGATCTCTGCTACGCTTTTGCCAATGACAGTGTCGGCTCACTCAGGGGGCCTGAACGCCGAGGGTTGCCACAACGATCGTCAAAGGGGCGGATACCACTGCCACAGAGGCAGTGGAGCGAGATCTGCCCCTGCAAGACCGCAAGGTCTAATGTCTGCTCCATCGTCCGGTCGCGCATTCGCAAACTGCTCGGCGGCGCGGGCGGCTGGTGCAGCTCCCGTTCGCCGGGGTGATCCGGGTTACGGCAGACATCTCGACCGTGATGGAGACGGGGTTGGGTGCGAGTAAGAGCCGGGGCTTTTGGATAAGGCCTTGTTCGCAGTCCTTTGCTCCAAACTCGCCACTATAGCTACGTATTGGTTTACTAGTGCTCGAGATCCGGGGGCGCCAGGCGGATTGTTCCGATGGTTGTCGTCACGATCAACTATCAATCTTGGCTTCGGTTGATCGGGCTGAAGACTGTGCTGGAAGCCAGTAGGCTTCAGGAGAAACCTATGACCCGTTTGACCGCCGCCGCTGTATACGCTGCCTTACTGCTGTCTGGCTGTGCATCAATAGGAACCAACTACAACTCTGCTGTCCTCGCGCAGTTGATGCCGGGAATGACAGAGGCCGAAGTGATCGCCCGCATGGGGCCTCCGAATGGGCGCACCGAACTCTATGGCGGCTCCACTCAGCTGATGTGGCTGCATTCCACCGCCAACGTGTTTGGTTCGGGCGGAGCGAAATCTGCTGCTGTGCTGATCGACAGAAATGGGAAGTTTGTCAGCGTCATTTCGACAACCGAGATGAAGCTCAACTAAGGCGCTCCGGCGTCAGTTCAGCCGCATCACCTCCGCCGACGCATAGAACCCGGCCGGCCCCATCTTCGGTAGGATGGCGTACTGGCGATCCTCGACCTCGTAGAGATGCGCGACCAGCGTATCGAACTCTTCTTCGCAGTCCGGCCTGGGCTGGATCAGGATCGCACCCGTCAGCGGCACGCAGATGTGGATATCGCTGCCAGCGGCGAGATCTTCGAACGAAACCATAGCCTAGCCGTATACCGTCTCGGTTGTGCTGTCACGCGCCAAGCCGTCGCGGCTATCGCTTCAAGAACTCCTGGATCATCACCACAACCGCATCACGTTGCTGGTCATGAAGCTGCTCCCAGAGTTTGAGGATCGCACGCTCCGACTTAGTGTTCGACGACACTTCCGGCTCTCCATACAGATGCGCGACCGAGCAATCGAGCGTCTCCGCCAACTTCAGCAAGGTGGCGGCGCTGACGCGGTTCACGCCGCACTCGTACTTTTGCACCTGCTGGAAGGTGACGCCGATCTCACGCGCGAGTTCGGCTTGTGTCATCCGCTGGCCTATCCGCAATGTGCGGATGGTTGCGCCGATCTGAGCGTCGACGTCTGTCGTGGTGCTGCGTGCCATGAGGACTTGTTACCTGATGGAGCTAGCGGTGCTTATCTCACACCGGACCGCTACCGCTACGTTTGGCGTTCGATTCGAGTTGTGAATCGAACTGGCGTTTCCCACGCCGCTGTCATAGGGCCACGGTCGCAGCTCACTATCGCCGCTTCCTACCGCAGGACAAAGCGGCCTTGGCCGCCAAGATCCTAAATGAGGTGTGGGCTGAATAGAGGGGGAAGGGGAGGCTCAACCCTCTTTAAATGTGGCGCGGACAGATTGCAGTGATGAGCCGCTCTCGCCGTCGTCGTTCCCGTCTTCCGTCGCCTCCCACCAAGAGGACACGCCGTCGCAGCCATCCTTGGCGCTTCGCAGTCGCCGTCGCCGGCATGGCGGCGGCGGCGTTTCTGACGGTGGTCTATTGGCCCTTGGACGACAAACTGGAACGTCTGGATCCAAGGCTGGAGCAGATGCTGGCGGTGGAGCCGGAGCGGGAGCCGGGGTCGGCAGCGCCGACCGCCGACCGGTTCGTCTGCGACGTGGCCTATGTGAACGACGGCGACACTCTCCGCTGCGAGGATGGGACGCGCATCCGACTGCACGCTGTGGCGGCGCGGGAGACCGACGAGACCTGCTCGCCTAATCACCCCTGTCCCGCTGCATCGGCCGCGTCCGCAACGGCTGAACTCCGCCGCTTGGCAGCGAACCGGACGCTCAGTTGCGAGCGCATCGGCCAAAGCTACAACCGGGTCACGGCCATCTGCTGGACCCCCGCCGACGTGGAGATCAACTGCGCCATGATCCGCAGCGGGACGACGGTGGTGTGGGACCGCTTCAACCGTGAGCGCGCGATCTGCCGATCTTGATGAGGAGGGCAGGAGAGGCCGTAACGTCCCTCACCCCAGCGCCATCGCCAGCCGTCCCGCGATGCGCGTCGCCGCCTCCCTTACTGGGTGGTCCGCCAGGTGCGCATATCGGGCGGTGGTCTGAACCTGCGTATGGCCGAGCAGCTTGCCAATCATCGGCAAGCCTTCGCCTGCAAGCACGCCGTCCGATGCATAGGTGTGCCGAAGATCATGGATACGGACATCCTCCAAGCCAGCGGCATTACGGATCCGCCGCCACGGATGCTGAAGGTCGGTCAGGTGGCGCCCCTCCAACTTGCCGACGATGACATAGGGATTGCCATCAACCTCAGGCAGTTTGCGCAGCAGCTCGACTACGGCGTCACCGAGATAGACCGTCTTCGGTCCGGTCTTGCTGTCCGGCAGCCGGAAGCGGCCGTCTTTGAAGTCGATGTAGCTCCATTTCAACGTCTGGATCTCGCGCAGGCGGCAGCCGGTGAGAAGCAGCAGCCTGAAGGCGGCGACAGCGAAGCGGCTTTCCGCGCCTGTGCGCTCGGCCTCTTGAAGGGCCGCGCCCAGGCGCTCGATCTCTTCAGGCGACAGGAAGCGCTCTCGCTTGCGCTCGGGGAAACCCTTCACGTCGTCACAGGGGTTGGTGCGCTTGTCGCGCATGCCCCAGACCTCGGCCAGGTTCATCATCTTGGAGAGGACGCCCAGTACCCGGTTCGATTGATAGGGGGTGTGCGCATACTTCCCATGAAGTTCCGCCACATCGGCCGAGGTCACCGTCCGCACCCGCTGCTTGCCGAAGAAGGGGTTGATGAAGAACTCGACGGCGCGCCTGTATTCGTAGGCGGTGGTCGGCTTGCAGCGCACCGCGACGTGCTCTTTCAGGAACCTTGCGCCCAACTCCTGAATCGTCGCCGCCTGGCGCTCCAGATCCCGCAGCGTAGCCGGATCATCGCCGCCGCCGCGCACGGCGCCCAGCATGCGGTTGGCCTCGCGGCGGGCGATCTCCGCCGTCACCACGCCATGCTGGCCCAGCGCCACGCGGCGGGTCCGGCCGTGCCTCCGATACTGGATCAGATAGAAGCGCTTGCCGTTTGGCATGACGCGGACGCCGAACCCCGGCAGTTCACCGTCGAAAACGATGTAGTCCTTGGCGCGAGCCTCCAGACGGTCCACCACGCGCTTGCTCAACTTCTCGCCAGCCATCTCCAAGTCCTTTCCCAGCACATCCGCCGCCGCTCAGGCCGGTCGATCCGTGGAAGCAAGACGGAAGCGTTCGGCGGAAAAGCAGGGCGAAATAGATCGCAGGAACGGTGATTCAGATTGGCGAGGTCGTCAACAGAAACCCAGGCGTCGTAGGGCTTTGAGCGGCAGTAAGAAATAATATCTCGTAATTGGAAAACAGTATAAACCGTTCTCATAACCTGAAGGTCGTAGGTTCAAATCCTACTCCCGCACCCAACTTCGTAGTCTTTTCGCCGTCTTGGTTCACCAGGGCGGCGATTTTGCCTTGTACGGTCAAGGCAAACTTTCCGCGCTCTTCCAACGGCGTGACCACGACGGTTCCAATCAACTTGCGCACCAAGTCCCGTGCTTCAGTCACTGCCTCGCTGTCGCTGCGAGCCAAGGTGCGCTCCAGCGAGCCCACGACGGTCCGGTAATGCTCGGCCACGCGAGGATGCAGGGCGACGACCGACGCCGCCGGTGCTTGGGCCAGTTCTGATTCAATCTGGCTTCGCCGCGCTTCCAGCGCGTCCAGACGATCCTTGACTGCAGCGCCCGTAAGGACGCCATCGGCGATCTGGTCGACCAAGCGTTCGGCACGGCGCTTCACCTCTGCAAGCTCACTGTCGAGTTTTGATCGAGCTTGGGTGATCCTACGCGCGTCATTCTCTGCTGCGAGCCTCGCCTCTTCCACAGCGAGCGCCACGCGTTCCGGCGCTAGAAGTCTGTTCTTGATCGCGGCGAGAACGCGCGCCTCGATCTCGGCGCTCTTGATCCCGCGGCCGTTCGTGCATGCCGATTTTCCTCGTTCTCGTCGCCATGAGCACATAAAGCGTTGGTCGGCACCGCTTCGGATCATCGGGCCGCCACAAACTCCGCAGGTCAGTTTTCCGCTCAGTAAGTGCCGGGGCCGAACGGCTACGCGCGGGGAGGGCCCCCGTGACGATAAGGTGGTCTCCGCGTAGCGATGCTGAACTTTCGCCCATAGTTCTTCGGAGATGATTCGAAGATGCGGCACCTCGGTCCGAATAATTTCTTCAGGATCCGCCGTTCGCGCCTGGCGCTTTCCTGTGCGCCTGTCCTTCACCCAGGTCTGACGACCAAAAACCAGGACGCCGCGATACAACTCATTATGGATGACCCCATTGCCGCGCTCGGCATTGCCGTTGATCGTCGACGCGTTCCAGCTTCCGCCTCGCGGGCCGGGTATGCTGCGGCGATTCAAGTCGCTTACGATCGCCCGAGGCGATTGGCCGGCGGCGTAGCGCCGAAAGATCTCTCTGACGACTTCTGCTTCACCAGGATCGCTATCGCGAAGGCCCCGGATCGGTTCGCCGATGGCGTCGACTTCTCGCCTGATTTTGTAGCCGTAGACACGGCCCCCAGTATGACGACCGGAGCGGACGACACCTTGAAGGCCGCGCCTTGTCTTTCGGCCTGTCTCGCGCAGTTGGAGGGCGTTCATGGTGCCCATCAGCCCAATCTGAAGCTCAGATATGTCGCCTTCGGAGATCGTGCGGATTTTGACGCCGTGAAACCGCAGATCCTCGAAGAGGGCCGCGACATCGGCTTGGGACCGAGAAAGGCGATCTAACGCTTCACAAAGCACGACGTCGAACTCGCCGTTCTTTGCGCCGTGCATCAGGCTGTGCAATCCGGGCCGGTTTGCTGCGGACCCTCCCGAGATGGCTGCGTCCTCAAACGTCGCGACGATCTTGGTCGCGTCCTTCGCTGCAAAGGATCGGCACGTCGCAAACTGATCCGCGATCGAAGCGACGTTTTGAAGGTCGGTCGAGTAACGGGCATATAGGGCTGCACGCATCAGCTCAGGCTCCGGGCGATGGAAGATCGCAACGGTGCATATCGAGCGTCATACGCGCAAGGATGCGGGCCAAGTCGTCGAGAAGGGACTCGGCGACTGCAACACGGCTGCTCGGCCAAATTCCATCGCACACGCTAATCGCGCGAGCGGTGTTGAGTATGACCTCAGTGGATTCGACTGCACAATCCTGCGAAGGGGGTAAGGCCGTAGCCTTGTCGCAGGATTGGCGATGACTTGTTGCTGGAGCGGTCGGGGTAAACCCCTCCAAACGGATACTGTTGGCTTCTGTTGAAACCTCTGGGGAATAGTCCATATCCAAACCTTTCGATTAAAGTAAACGATGGTTTTGGATCGGTCTTACGGCTCGGTCAGAGTGCTAAGGCGTCGGTTAAGGGAGAGTTAACGCGGCGACGTGGGCGGGTTGAACAACTCGGACGGTCCACAGCCGAGGCCGACAGCCAAGGCGTAGACAGCTTTAATACCGACGTTACGTTCGCCGCGCTCAATGCCGCCGATATAGTTTCGGTGGAGCCCGGCTCTGTCGGCCAGTTCCTCTTGGCTTAGGCCAAGCGCAATCCGCCGCGACCTGACGGCGCGGCCAAAACTCACCAGTTCAGCGTCAACTTCCACGCAACCGCACTTGCGGCTGCCGCCCGATCTTCACTACACACTATCAGTGTGATTTGTGCGAGGGGTGTGATGGCTGATTTTGTCGATATTTCCGAGATGAGTTCCGAATTGCAGCTCATGATCGGAACAGGGTCGCATCTGGACCCAGCAGAGCTCGACCCGTTGATCATGCTTGCATCGCTTAGGGTTCTGCAGAACGCCGCCCGGGAAGGCTTGAACGACGACGCACTCACGATCCTTTCGTTATTGCTGATGGTGTGGGTTCGACAGTTGCGGGACAATCCCGACAATGGAGGGTTGGTAAAGACGACCGCCGAGGATCTGGCAGACCTTTCAGGATGGCTGGTGGACAGGGTGCTAGCGTCCCTGCAGGCGCTAGGTCCGCATATCCTGATCGATGACCTCGCCCTGTTTGCTGAAGGGGATCTGGAGATTGGCTTGGCGCCGCTGCTGCATCAGGACGGCGCCGACTGCAGCAATCTACTGACCCGGTATTGGACGGCTCACTATGTGATGAGAATGGCGCCCAAGCTCGAGGCTGCCGAGGAGATCGTCGCGGAGGGGTTGGCACGAGCGAACGACCTTGTCGGTTCCGGCGAGCGCGTGGCGAAGCTGAAGGCTCGTTGGGATGCCTATCGAGCCCAGCGAGGAGGCCTCGCTCACTACACGGTGTACGGGGCCGGCGGGGACCTGGCCGCTTTCGTGGATGACGTCTCGACGCTAGAGGGATTGCACGACGCAGTGGTTGGTCTGATCGACCCCGCCAATCATGGGGCGCTGACCTTTGCTCAAGAATGCGGTCTTCTTCCCTGCACCAAGCTTCAGGCTCTCGCGATCAGTGCGGCTGAGCTGCAGCTGAACCCTGTCGAGACGAAGGGCGTTCGACACTGAACAGCAGGCATACGGACGTGTGCTCTGGTCGCCGTGCCGCCCCACTGCTTCGGTCACACGACATACTGCCGTATACGAGAGCCACAGACTTTGTTGGGAGACGCCTGATGATGGACGTTCTTATATTCATGGCCGGTGGGGTCACCGCAGTGTTCATAGCTTGGTTGGTTCAACCCATTGTCGGAGGGCTCATTGAGGGCATGAATGGCGGGACGAGCCGGCGCAAGAACAAGCCGGATTAGCAGCTGGCTCCGCATGTTGGTCGAGGTCTCAACATCGCGTTCCTCCGGCTAGGAGGATGGTGGATACTTCGTCGCGGTAGCAATGCGCCTTCTGGACGAGCGCAGCCGGATCAGCGCGAGAGACCTAGGTCAGGATGGCTTGCTTCGCTCGTCATGATCGCCGGCGCGGGCCTTTCGATCACAGCGCTCGCACCATTTTGGAGATCACCGTCTTGATGGCGAGGACGGCCACAATGGTGAACGAGAACACCAGGACCATCTGCACAAAGTTCACCTGAAAGGCTTGCAGCTTAGCGTCGGTCACCGACGTTCTCCCAGCTTGTTAAGCGACCAAACATTCCATCTCGAATGCCATCATTAACCCAGCCTAGGGGGCGATAGGCCTGTGTTCGAGACGATGAATCCCGACAACAAAAATGCCTGACCCCAGCGGGGAACATTAGGAATATCATCCTGTGGAGGATGATGCACACATTACGCACACCTGCGGTAGGCTTAGGCGATTGTAAAAAAACAAGAAAAGTCGGGCGCAAAATAGATCATATGTGATCCACGCCCAATGAGAGTCAAGAAAGCGCACTAAATCCAGCAACATTCATGGATCGCGGATGATCTCTATCCTCTTTCACACTGCGTCAGCCACTCGAGGCAGGCCGCATCCTTCTGTGACCGATGTCGCCTCGAGTTCGCTACCGGAAATCCCGCGTCTTCGGTCTGATCGTGTCGAGATGAAGATCTGGAATGTAGATGTCCCGGACTTTGATCGCGCGAGGGGGAGCGTCGCGCGCATCCGGCGACCCGCCGCGATGGAATTCGTCGCCGCGCCCGTGGGGCAGGGGGAAGGCCTCGCCCCGGTCGCCGACCGAAGCGAGCAGGGCCGATGCGTCATGAAGTCTGGTCGCGACGATGTGGACGACGTCGCCTTCACGCTGAACCTTGCCGTCGACGACGAGCATGGAGGCTGACAGGACGATGCGGCGCTGCTGTTCATAGAGGCTGGGCCAGATGACCAGATTGGCCACGCCGGTCTCGTCCTCGATGGTGATGAACATGACCCCTTTGGCGCTGCCGGGCTTCTGACGAACCAGCACGAGACCTGCGACGCGCGTCAGCCGACCGTCGCGCATGGCCGTCCCGTCGGCGCAGGTCATGATGTGCCGGGCCTGCAGATCGCCGCGCAGGAAGCTCAGCGGATGGTCGCGCAGGGTCAGGCCGATATGGCTGTAGTCCTCGACCACTTCCCGTCCAGGCGTCATTGGCTTGAGGCCCGGATCGGGCTCGGAGATTTCCGTCTTCTGGTCGTGGACGTCGGCGGCGGCGAACAGGGGCAGGGGCTCGTCCCTCAGCCCCTTGATAGCCCACAGCGCATCCCGACGATCCAGGAAAAGGGCAGGGCGGAAAGCGTCCGCCTCCGCCAGGCGGACAAGGCTGGCGACCTGGGCACCGGCGCGTCGCCAGAGGTCGTCGACAGAGCGGAAGGCGCCGTCCGTCCGTGCCGCAAGGAGGCGGGCAGCGTCGCCGTTCACCAGGCCGCGCACCATGCGAAGACCCAGGCGGACGGCGAAGCGTCCATCGTCGCCTGCTGGCTCCAGGGTGCAGTCCCAGCGGCTGGCGTTGACGCAGATGGGCCGGATCTCGACGCCGTGCTGCTGGGCGTCACGGACGATCTGCGCCGGCGCATAGAAGCCCATGGGCTGAGCGTTCAGCAGCGCGGCGCAGAAGACATCCGGGTGATGGCATTTAAGCCAGGAGGAGGCGTAGGCGATCAGGGCGAAGGAGGCTGCATGGCTTTCCGGAAAGCCGTAGGAGCCGAACCCTTCCAGCTGGCTGAAGGTCTTCTCGGCGAAGGCGGCGTCATAGCCGCGCTCGACCATGCCGCTGATCAGCTTGTCCTTGAAATGGCTGACCCCGCCGGTGAACTTGAACGTCGCCATGGCCCGGCGAAGCTGGTCGGCCTCCGAAGCGGTGAAGCCGGCGCATTCGATCGCGACCCGCATGGCCTGTTCCTGGAACAGCGGCACGCCCAAGGTCTTGCCCAACACCTTCTCGAGCTCGGGCTTGGGATAGACCACGTCCTCCTTACCCTCCCTGCGGCGCAGATAGGGATGGACCATGTCGCCCTGGATTGGGCCGGGGCGGACAATGGCGACCTCGATGACCAGATCGTAGAAGGTGCGGGGCTTGATGCGCGGGAGCATGGCCATCTGGGCTCGGCTCTCGATCTGGAAGACCCCGAGCGTGTCGGCCTTGCGGATCATCGCATAGGTCTTGGGATCCTCGGCCGGAATGGTGGCGAGGTCGAGCGCGATCCCCTTGTACTCGGCCAGGAGGTCGAAGCCGCGCTTCATGCAGCTGAGCATGCCGAGCGCTAGCACATCGACCTTCATGAACTTCAGGACGTCGATGTCGTCCTTGTCCCATTCGATGACCTGGCGGTCCTTCATCGCGGCTGGCTCGATCGGGACCAGGTCGTCCAGGCGATCGTGCGTCAGGACGAAGCCGCCCGGGTGCTGGCTGAGGTGGCGCGGGGCCCCGATCAGCTGACGCGACAGCTCTAGCGCCAGGCGAAGCCGCCGGTCTTCCAGATTGAGGTTGAGGTCCGCGACATGCTTGTCCTCGACGCCCTCGCTGGAATAGCTCCAGACCTGGGACGACAGGGTCTTGATCAGGTCCTCGCTGAGCCCCAACGCCTTGCCGACGTCGCGCAGGGCGCCGCGCGAGCGATAGCGGGTGACGACGGAGCAGAGCGCCGCATGGTTGCGGCCGTAGGTCTCGAAGATCCACTGCATGACGACTTCGCGCCGTTCATGCTCGAAATCGACATCGATGTCCGGCGGCTCGCGGCGCTCCTGGCTGACGAAGCGCTCGAACAGAAGGTCATTGCGGCCCGGGTCGATCGAGGTGATGCCCAGCACGTAGCAGACGGCAGAGTTGGCGGCCGAACCACGACCCTGGCACAGGATGTCCTGGCTGCGAGCGAAGCGCACGATCGAATGGACCGTCAGGAAATAGGGGGCGTAGTCGAGCTGGCCGATCAGATCGAGTTCGTGCCGAAGCGTCTTGCGCACCCTATCCGGCAGCCCTTCCGGATAGCGGTCGGCGGCTCCGGCCCAGGTCAGCTGTTCCAGCGTCTGCTGCGGCGTCATGCCCGGCGTCGAGACCTCGTCCGGATATTGATACGCCAACTCATCCAGCGAAAACCGGCAGCGGTCGGCGATCTCGACTGAGCGGGCCAAGGCCTCGGGATAGGCCTTGAACAGGCGGTGCATCTCGTGGGGCGGCTTCAGATAGCGATCCGCATGGCGTTCGCGTCGGAAACCCAGTTCGTCGATGGTGCAGCCGTGTCGAACGCAGGTGACCACGTCCTGCAGCAGGCGTTGGTCCGGATGATGAAAGAGGACGTCGTTGGTCACGACGGTCGGCACGCCGGCCTGGACGGCGAGGTTCGACAGGTCATGCAGTCGCAATGCGTCCCCTGGGCGTCGTCGCAGCGTCAGGGCGAGATAGGCGCCCGCAGAAAAGGTCGCCTTCAGCCGCCGCAGATTGACGGCGCAGGCCTCGTCCGCCTCGTCAGGAACCAGGATGGCGATCAGGCCCTCCGACCAGTCTTTCAGGTCCGACCAGTCGAGGTGGCACTTGGCCTTGCCGGCGCGTCGCTTGCCCAGGGAGAGCAGGCGCGTCAGCCGGGAATAGGCGGGCCGGTCGGTCGGATAGACGAGCACGCCTGTCCCATCGATCAGATCAAGCCGGCAGCCGACGATCAGCCGCACGCCGGAGGCCTTGGCCGCCTCATGGGCGCGCACGATCCCCGCTAGCGAGTTGCGATCGACGATGGCCAGGGCGTCCAGCCCGCACAGCCGGGCCTGTTCGAACAGCAGCTCGCAACTGCTGGCGCCGCGCAGGAAGGAGAAGTGCGAAGTGGCTTGAAGCTCGACGTAAGACATAGGGATTGAGCGGCTGTTCGACCTCCCCGACAGCACTTCGGCAAGCCGATTGGCAAGCGTGGCCTTGGACAAATGTTTTCTTTTTGTTCTGGTCTTGATATGCATGGCGCATGTCTGGCGTCGCCACCCGCAAGATCGTCCATGTGGACATGGACGCCTTCTTCGCCTCCGTCGAACAGAGGGACGATCCGGCCCTGCGCGGACGGCCGGTGGCGGTGGGGCACGCGGCGGCGCGCGGCGTGGTCGCCGCCGCCAGCTATGAGGCGCGGCGGTTTGGGGTGCGCTCGGCCATGCCCTCCACAACCGCCCTGCGCAAATGCCCGGACCTCGTCTTCGCCCCGCCGCGCTTCGAGGTCTATCGCGCGGTCTCGGCGCAGATCCATGCGATCTTCGCCGACTACACCGACCTGATCGAGCCCCTGTCGCTGGACGAGGCTTATCTCGATGTGACTTCAGATCGGCGCGGCATGGGGACCGCCTCGGCGACGGCGGGGGCGATTCGGCGGCGGATCCTCGAAGAGACCGGCCTGACGGCCTCGGCCGGGATTTCGTACAACAAGTTTCTGGCCAAGCTGGCGTCGGACCAGAACAAGCCGAACGGCCAGTTTGTCGTGGCGCCCGGGCGTGGCGAGGCCTTCGTCGAGGATTTGCCGGTCAGGCGCTTCCACGGCGTGGGGCCGGTGACGGCCGCGAAGTTGGAAGGGCTGGGGATCCGCACCGGCGCGGATCTGCGCCGCCAATCCCGAGCCTTTCTCCAGCATCATTTCGGCAAGTCCGGGCCCTGGTATTACGCCATCGCCCGCGGCGAGGACGATCGTCCGGTCAATCCCGACCGGACCCGCAAGTCGAGCGGTTCGGAAACCACCTTCGCCTCCGACCTGACCGATCCGGACGCGATCGAGGCCGGGGTAATGGCCATGGCCGACGATGTCTGGGCCTGGTGCGAGAAGACCGGCAGCCGGGGACGGACGGTCACCGTCAAGGTCAAATGGGCGGACTTCCAGCAATCGACGCGAAGCCGGTCCCTGTCCGAGCCTGTGGCCTCCCGCCAAGCCCTGCACGAGGTCAGTCGGGTGCTGGTCCGGTCCCTCTACCCGCCAAGCCGGGGCGTGCGCCTGGTCGGGGTAAGCCTGTCCAATCTGGAGACGACCGGCGCCGCGGCGAACCAACTGGTCCTGGCGTGACCGAACTATCGCAAATCGACCTGTTCGACGATGCACCCGCGCGCACGCCCGTGGTGGCGGGCTTTGACTATTGGGCCGGCGTCCTGTCGGCGCCTGAACAGGCCGCGCTTGTCGCCGCGCTCCAGACTCTGGCGTTCAAACCCTATGAACATCTGGGCTACCTGGGTCATCGCCGGATCGCCGCCTTCGACTGCGGGGGTGATGGCGCGGGTTGGCCGGCGTTTCTCTCGACCTTAATGGCGCGCTTGGCGGGCCGCCTCGATCTGAACGGCGCGGCCTTTGTGCAGGTTCTGGTCAATGAATATGCGCCGGGCGCCGGCATCGGCTGGCATCGCGACCGCCCCGTCTATGGGGAAATCCTGGGCGTGTCCTTACTTGCGCCCTGCGTGATGCGGCTGCGCCGTCGCCAGGGGGCGGGCTTCCTGCGTCGAAATGCGGCGCTGGCGAGCGGCTCGGTCTATCGCCTGTCAGGAGAGGCGCGCGCTGCTTGGGAGCATTCTATCACACCTATGACAGCCTTGCGCTATTCCATCACCTTCCGGACCCTGACGGCTTGACGATTGTTGGGTCGACTGACGTCCAGCGGTCCGGATCGGCTGGGTCAGGCAAGCTCGATCCAGACCGGCGCGTGGTCGCTCGCGCCCTCGGCGCCGCGCACCGCGCGATCGACGCCGGCGTCGGTCAGCCGTTCGGCCGCGAGACCGTTGAGCAGCACATGGTCGATCCGCAGACCGGCGTCGCGGCACCAGGCCTCGCGGAAATAGGACCAGAAGGTCCAGGGCGGCGGATCGTGCGGGAAACGCTCTCGCAGGGCGTCGGTCCAGCCCTGGTCCAGCAGGCGCTTGAAGGCCGCGCGGCTCTCGGGCTGAAGCAGGGCGTCGGCCTTCCACGAACTGGTGTTGTAGATGTCGGCGTTGGTCGGGACGACATTGTAGTCGCCGGCGAGCACGACCGGCGCTGCAGTGGCGTAGAGGGTCCCCGCATGGGCGATCAGCCGGTCGGCCCAGGCAAGCTTGTAGTCGAACTTGGGCCCGGGCCTGGGATTGCCGTTGGGCAAATAGAGGCAGCCGATCAACACGCCATTGACTGCCGCCTCTATATAACGGGCCTGGGGATCAGTGGCGTTGCCGGGCAGCCGGCGTCGGGTCACGACCGGCTCGCCAATGCGGCTTAGGATTGCGACGCCGTTCCAGCGCTGTTCGCCAACCCAGGCCGCATCGTAGCCGGCCGCCTTGATCTCGGCATTCGGAAATTGGCTGTCGGTCGCCTTCAGCTCCTGAAGGCAGACCATGTCCGGCTGGGCCTGTTCAAGCCAGGCGAGGAGATTGGGCAGGCGACGATTGACGCCGTTGATGTTGAAGGTGGCCAGCCGCATCCCGTCACGGCGTCCGCAGGGCCGCCAGGGCGGATCGCACATGGGGTGCAAGGGTGTCGGCCATCTTGCCCACGCCGGCGGCGTTGGGATGGATCCGGTCCGGCAAGACATAGGCCGGCTGCAACGCTACACCCTCCATCAGGAAGGGCATCAGGGGCACGCTCGCTGCGCGAGCGACCTCGGGGTAGACCGCGTCGAACGCGCAGGCGTAGGCGCCAAACCAGGGCGGCGCCCGCATGCCGCTCAGCAAAACGGGGATGTTGCGCTGTTGGAGTTTCTCGATGATCGACAGAAGATTATTCCTGACGTAATCGGCCGGGACCAACTGCATCATGTCGTTGGCGCCCAAGGCGACGACGCAAAGATCCGTTTGCGCCGGCACGTCCCGATCGAGCCGTCGCAAGCCATCCCTTGTCGTATCGCCGGACACGCCCGCGCCGATGACGCGAACCGGAGGCGTTCCGCTCGCCAATCGCGCCGCCAGTTGGCGCGGCAAGCTTTCGGCCGGCCTGAGGCCATAGCCGGCGGTGAGCGAGTCGCCGAGAAGCGTTACGACCTGCTCAGCGTCGATCACGAAAATGCTCTTCCGTCGCGGGATGATGAGGTGGGCAGGCCGAGACCGGATTCTAAGCGATCGGCGAGCAGCGGGTGTAGCGTCATGGCTTACCCAAAGGCTCGCTGAACCCGTCCTGTTCCTGCCAGGCCTCGTGAAACAATCACGGACTTCGCTATGGTGCGATCGGATGTCTGGCTGTCCATCGTGTCATGGCGGTAGGGCTCGAACGACGGCCGTCGATCAGCCGTGCGGCTTCAGCACCACCTTCGTCCATTCGTTCGGATTGTCGTGGAAGTTCTTGTAAGCCTCTGGCGCCTGCTCAAGCGGCAGGCGATGGCTGATCAGATCCGTCGTGTCGATCTTGCCGTCCATGACCAGCTCAAGGAGCTGCGGCAGGTATTTCTGCACATGGGTCTGGCCGGTCTTGATCGTCAGACCCTTCTGCATGAGGGCGCCGATCGGCAGCTTGTCGCCAATCCCGCCATACACGCCGGGGATTGAAACGCGTCCTCCCTTGCGACACGCCATGATCGTCTCGCGCAGGACATGTTGGCGATCCGTTCCCAGCTTCGTTTCTTGCTTCACCGCATCGATGATGTTGTCGGGCGAAAAGCCATGCGCCTCCATGCCGACGGCGTCGATGCAGGCATCCGGCCCGATGCCGGCGGTCATCTCCATCAGGGCTTCGCGAACCTTGACCTCATGATAGTTGAGGACTTCCGCGCCATTCGCCTTGGCGAGCTCCAGTCGGCGTGGATGATGATCGATGGCGATGATGCGGCCGGCGCCCATCAATCTGGCGCTCTTGATGGCGAACAGACCGACGGGCCCGCAGCCCCAGATCGCCACCGTGTCGCCGGGCTCGATCTCCGCGTTTTCGGCCGCCATCCAACCCGTGGGGAAGATGTCCGACAGGAACAGGACCCGCTCATCCTCAATCCCGTCCGGCACCACGATCGGGCCGACGTCGGAATAGGGGACGCGGACATATTCCGCCTGGCCGCCCGCATAGCCGCCGGTCAGATGCGAATAGCCGAACAGCCCGGCAGCCGGGTAACCGTAGGCGATCTCGGATGCGTCGGACTTGTCGGCGGGATTGGAGTTGTCGCAGGCCGAGAACTGCTGCTTGCCGCAATGGAAGCAGGAGCCGCAGGCGATCACGAAGGGGACGACGACCTTTTGACCGACCTGAAGGCTCGTGTTGCCACGGCCGATCTCGACGACCTCGCCCATGAACTCGTGGCCGAGGATGTCGCCATTGGACATGCCGGGGATCACGCTATCGTAGAGGTGCAGGTCCGATCCGCAGATGGCGGTCGCCGTAATCTTGATGATCGCATCGCGGGGATTGACGATCTGGGGATCGGGGACCGTGTCCACCTGAACATTGTGTTTGCCGTGCCAAGTCAGGGCGCGCATGGGAATTCCTTCCGGGATCAGAAATGACGGTCGGCGCGCGGCGCCGCGTCGGGAGCTTTGGACGTCGAGATTTCGCCCGTTTCCATCAGCTGTTTGAAACGTCGCAGCTCGCGCCGGGCCTGGACCCGGGGCTCGCGCTGCATCACCTTGGCGACCAGTTTGCCGACGGCGCCCGCCGGCGGGTCGTAGCTGATCAGGACACGCACCTCGGTTCCGCGGCCGAAGGCGTTGTCGCGAAACGCGATCCAGCCCTCGTGATCGACATCGCTGTCCTCGGTCGACCGCCAGGCGATGTATTCGCCGGGACGATCTTCGGTGATCTCGCTGACAAGCTCGATCTCCGCACCGGCCGGACCTGCAACGCTCCAACTTGATCGGAGGTCGTCCAGAAGATCCACCGACCTCACATTCTCCATGAAACTGGGCAGGTTTCGGAAGTCGCGCCAGTAGTCATAAAGCCGTTGACGAGGCTGGTTGATCATGACGGCCTGGATGCTGGTGGAGTCGTAGGCGCCTTCCACATAGTCGTCGTGGAATGCTGGTGACTGGACGTCGGCGTCTGTCGAAAGGGGGGCGGACATCGTTGATGCCTCCTTGATGTTGGACGGTCGGGATCAGGCGGCTCAGGACTGGGGGGCGCCAGCGTAGCGTTCGAACTCTTCGGCGTAACGCGAGGCCAGACGGACCTGGTGGTGACCCTTGGCCTTCAGGGTCAGAAACCAATCGCTCTCTTCTTCGAACATATGGGTGAGAACGGCGCCTTCGATGTGGGCCCATTTTTCCAGCCAGGCGGGCTTCGAGGGCGCGATGTTTTCAAGCTCCGCCATCTGAGCCTTCGTGGTCGTCTGCTCGAGATAGGCGTGGGCCGCGTGCATCTTTTCTCCGGCCTGACCGAGGGCGGGATAGAGGACCAGCTCCTCGGCCAACGCATGGCCGTTCAGCACGACGGCGAGGGCATCGCGAGCGGTGTTTCTTTTGACAGCGGTCTTGGCCGTTCGGCCGCAGGCGAAGGCGGCGCGGATGGCGTCGTGATGATCGAGCACCAGCGAAAGCCAGTCTCCCGCCTGGGAGGCGGCGCGGGCCTTTTCCGTCGCCGCCTTGCGCGTCTGATCGTCAGGCTGCGGGGTGACGGCGGCGAGCGCCTTGTCGATGAGGGACATCAAACCTCCCGTGAAAGAAGGTTCAAGAGCCGCTCGGAGTTGTCCGTTCCGACTGTCCAATAGCGGGCACAACCGATGGCCGCGCTCGAGAGTAAAACGTTTCAAGGTCGGAAAACCGACCTTCGGAACAGCACTCGGAATGGCCCGGTTAGCTCGGCTTCAATCCCAAGGAGCCAGCCATGTTCATGCACAACAAGCGCCTGATGTATACGGTCAGGGTGTCCGAACCGAACCCGGGTCTCGCCACCCTGATGCTTGAGCAATTCGGAGGGCCGCAGGGCGAGCTCGCCGCCGCCATGCGCTACTTCACCCAGGCTTTGGCGGACGAAGATCCGGGCCGCAAAGACATGCTGCTCGACATCGCCACGGAAGAGTTGAGCCACCTCGAGGTTATTGGCTCGATCGTGTCGATGCTGAACCGAGGCGTGAAAGGCCAGATGGCTGAAGCCGCGATGGAGGAGGCCGATCTCTACGCCTCGCTGAACAGCGGTGGTGAGAGCCATACGACCTCCATTCTCTATGGCGGCGCGCCTGCCCTGATCAATTCCGCCGGTGTCCCGTGGACCGCCGCCTACATCGACTCGATCGGCGATCCCGCCTGCGACCTACGCTCCAACATCGCCGCCGAGTCCCGTGCCAAGATCGTCTATGAACGTCTGATCAACTGCACGGACGATCCCGGCGTGAAGGACGCGTTGAACTTCCTGATGACGCGCGAAGTGGCGCATCAGAAGTCCTTCGAAAAGGCCCTCTACGCCATCGAGCCGAACTTCCCGGCGGGCAAATTGGTCGGCCTGCCCGCCTTCGCTGACAAATACTACGACATGTCCCAAGGGGAGGGCGATGTCCGCGGACCTTGGAATGAGGGGGAGCAATGGGAATTCATCGACGACCGTGAACAGCAGGGCGCCGTGGACGGCGGCGACGGCTCCGCCAGCGTCTCACTGGGCGAACGGGACGCCGCCGCTGTCCAGGCCTTTGCCGCCCGGACAGCCTCTGACCCCGACAGCAATCCTGTGACCGGCGCTGATCTAGGGGCGGGACCTGGGGCAGGGACCACGACCGCACTGATCGAGGACGAAGGCGTCAGTTAACCCATGTAAGTGCGCGACGCCCGGAAAGTCGCAGGATGCGTCTATGCTCGATCCTGCGACACCGTCCGGCGAAACCTCGCCATGTCTAGAGCCGCGCGAGGAAATTCTTTCATTGTGGCGGGCGTTCGATGCGCTCTCCTTCGAAAGTCGCAGTCGCGCGCTACGCCTGGGAGAGATCATTCCCGTCGTGTCGGGCGGACCCTATCGTCCGGATGGCGAGATCGCTGTCGTTCTCGACGGTTGTCTTCTTCTTGATGACGGGAAACGAGGAACCCATTGCGGCGTCGCTGCGGCGGGCGATCTGATCGACATCGCAGGGGGAAGCCCAGGGCTCTGGCTGTCGAACGGCTTGGTTTACCGGGCGCCCGTTGCGGCTTTCTGCCGGGAGGCGGGTGAGGAAGGCGTTCAATTTCTGCTTTCAGGCGGCGTCAAGCGATTGAAGGCGATGGAGACGCGTTTGAGGTGCGCCATGTCGCATGGGTCGATCTCTCGCGTCGCCAGCTTTCTTCTGGATATTCATCGCGCTACCGGTGGCTTTGAGATCGCTCTGTCACAATCGAATATCGGAGCGTTGCTGAGCCTGCGCCGATCCAGCATCAATCAGGCGTGTCAGAGCCTTCGCGCCGCCGGCGCCCTACGCACCGTGCGGGGACGAATCCTTTTGAAGGATGAGGCCGTTCTCGCGAGCGTGGCCTGCTGTCACTATCGTCCGCAGTCTCCAGCGTTCGCCGAAGCCATCGCGGCCGAGGCGGCCTAGGTCAGCTCGTCACCGGTCTCGGACCGGTGCGCCGAATACATAGATGCCGGCATGGACGAGCTTTGCGATCAAGTCGGGCGAGAGGAGCGACGGGGCTGAATCAACGTCGGCGATCCACCGACCATCGCACCACAGGGCGACAGCCTGACCCACCGCTTTTGCGCGCTGAGACGCCTGGGCCATGGCGTCAGCCATGTCGTTTGAGATCAGGGTCTCAGGCTCTCCGCCATCACGGTAGCGGATCTGATAGCGCAGAACGGGAGGATGGACGGTCATGCCACCCAGGCCTCCAGCACCTCTCGGCATTCGGCAGTTTCGACCTGGAGACTGAAGCGGTCGCTGTAGAGCGCCAAAAGGTGATCGTGAGGCTGATCAGCCGAACTGCAGACCCCGTCGCTGACCACCACGATGCGATAGCCCAGATCGATGGCTCCGAGCACGGTCGAGAGAACGCAAACGTCAGTTTCCGCCCCCGTTACGACGAGCGTATCGACACCCTGATCTTTGAACGCCTTGTGGAGGCGTGTGCCTGACCAGGCGGAATAGACCGTCTTGTCGATGATCTGGGCGGGCGGCGCGAACCGCTGAAGCGGAAGCGCCAGATCCAACATCGCCGGATCAAGAGCGTTCTTCGTCATGGTCGACCAACGCCGCCAATAGTCGCGCCAGGCCCCTCCCGCCTCATCGGGCGTTGCGGCGGGGATGAATCGGGTGAACCACAGCCTTTCAGGCCTTGCAGAACATAGCGCTTCGATGGCCGGAAGGGTTTTGGCTGCCCAAGGCGTATGCCATTCGGTCCCTTCGACGAACATGCGCTGCATGTCGATGCAAAGGTGCGCCGCTGTTTCCGGAATGCGCGTCTTCAGGCCTCGTGTCACGACCTGAGTCCCGGCGTCTCTTCGCCCCGGTGGTGTTCGGTCTCGCCTTGCTCGACTTCGGTGCGGGAGAAGACCTCCTCCTGTCCTGCGTCGAGTATTTCGTCCTCGGGACCGCCTAGACCGCCCTGCGCCAAGCCGCGCGTATGATCAATCTTGTCCCTGTGTGGCGTATGTCGGGTCATGTCGCCTTCTCGCCGGATCAAAAGACAACCAATCCTGGTGCGTCCGCTGGGTTTCATAGGTCCGATTTTGGACAGGCTTCTAGCCTGTCGGGAATGCCCCCGAAGGCGCGTCGGACAGCCCTTTACATGGGTTAGTGCAGCCATGCCGGGTTTGGGGGAACGCGGGGCATGGATGAGGACCTGCCGCCCCCAATCGATTCGCCATCCGATGCGCTGGGGCGGTTGGGGGAATTCGTCACTCTGTCATCTCGCGAGCGTGCAGCGCTGGCCGGGCTTCTCGAGCCGGTCCAGCATTGGCCACGCCACCATGTATTACGTCATGAGGCGGCTGTTCCGTCTCATCTCTATCTGCTGACCAAGGGCTGGGTCGCATCATCTATCGTGCTTACATCTGGCAAGCAGCAGATCGTGAAGGTCCATCTGCCGGGTGATCTCCTGGGAGCGCCCAGCCTGTGCCTGACGACAACGGTCGACTGCTTGACCGCCATGACGCCTATCGCGGTGCGTGCGATATCAAGGTCCAGGCTGATGACGACAATCGAGACCTACCCACGGATTGCGCTTTCGCTCTTTCTAAGCGCGCAGAAAGAGCGGGTCGCATTGATGGAAAATCTGGCCGTGGTTGGTCAGGCGCCCGCAAACGTTCGCATCGCCGCCACGCTGACCAATCTGTTCGATCGATTGTTCGAACGCGGCGATGCGCCGGGCGGCATGTTCCACATGCCCTTGACCCAACGCGATCTCGGCGACCTGATCGGTATCACGCCGGTGCATGTGAACAGAACCCTCCGCGAAATGGATCGCCTGAACCTGATCAAACGGTCCGACCAGACGATTTCGCTGCTCGATGTTGATCGGCTCCGCCGTATCGCTGGGCTGCCTGTCAGGCATTATGTGTCCGGTCCAGACTGGATCGCGAGCGACTGACGTCGCGGGCGCCGAGATGTATGCGCCCAGCGGCTGGCGCTAGCCCGCTTTGCACAGACTTACGCCGTCCGCCGCCTCGCGAGAGGCGCGGTGGTTGAGGATTTGGACAGCTTCAGATCGAGATAGGAGGCGTCGAAGGCGACGCGCTCGGTCAGCGCCGTCCAGTCGTCGATCCACACCTGACCATTCCGCCATCGTACCAGGCCCGTGTCGCGAAGGACCTTGAGCGAGCGGTTCACGTGGACGCTCGACATCCCCAGCATGTCCGCCAGGTCCGACTGGGTCAGAGGGCATTGGAAGGTGTGGTCGTGGGCGAGGGCTACGGCTTCCAGACGGAGGTAGAGTTCACAGATCAACTGGCCCAGTCGCGTCCCTGCGTCTCTGCGTCCCAGCGCCACCAGCCACTGTCGGTGGATGGCCGCATCTATCAGCGTTTCAAGCCAAAGCGCTCGCGCGAGACGAGGGGCGTGTTCCGTCACGCGCTTCAAGTCGGCGTGCTGCACAACCGCGACGGTGACGTCAGACAAGGCTACAAGGCTGTGATCCATCGTTTTCAGAAGAAAGCCATGCAGATCGATGAAGTCCCCGGGAATGCTGATCGCCGTGATCTGACGACCGCCGTCCGCGAGGGTCGAAACTCGGCCGACAAATCCCGAGAGCAGCAGCGTGCTGAACGTGGGTCGACTGCCCTCTTCCACCAAGGCTTCGCCGGCTGCGGCGCGACGGCGCCCACTCAGGAGGCCCTCAAGCCGTCCGCGATCGTCGTTCGAAAGGTCGCCGAGGCGATGAAGCTTGGCGTCGATGAGCGATTCCATGGACGTCATCCTTGCGAGCAGAGGCGTCGGGACGCTTCGGCCCTCATCATAGGATCAACGCGACGCAGCCGATGACCGGCTCGCATGAGGGTCATCCGTCCTTGGCGCCGAATTCGGCGAATGCGGCGCGTATCGCCTGTTCCTCGTCATAGGTTTCTGCAGACACGACGACTTTGACACGCCCGGCGACCGGCACGTCCGACCGAGAGTCGACGCTGGGGCTGTCGCCTTCGACATCTCCGCCCGAAGGCCTGTCTCCAACCGTGTTCGCCTCGCCTTCAGGGGCGACCTGAATGGCGTCTCGTTCATGCCATGGGTTTGAACGAGCCGTTCGACCACAAGCTCGGCGTCTCGACGTGTTGCGAATGTGGAGGCGAAAAGGTTGGTCATGGTTGGGTCCTTTTAGCTAGTCCAGAGAACGCGCCGAGTAGTTTATCGCTCCGGGGCTGACCGCTTTCAGCGGCGCTCGCGCGTTTTCATTGGGTCATCCCAAACAAAATACGCCGGTTTCTGCTGGCTCAAAGAAGCCCGAACGCCTCCGATCGGCTTGAGACCATTATCGCACACTGGAACGAATAGCCGCGGCATAGCTTTGACCTTCAGGCTTTACGCCATGGACCGATCCGAGGGGGGTCGGGTTGTCGATCACGGCGGTATGGATGCGCATCGGCGTCATCGCACATCTCAAATATCCGATCGCAGAACCCTTTGCCGGCGGGCTGGAGATGCATACACATCTGCTCTGTCGCCAACTGCGGCTGAACGGTCATGACGTCACTCTGTTTGCAGCGACCCTGTCCGACCCCGCGCTCGGTCTGGAGGCGATCTGCGACCAGACGGAAATCGCCAAGGTCGGAACGGCGGAGGCGGGCGACGTCGCCTTCTTCCGAGAGCATCACGCCTATCTGTCGTTGATGAGCCGGCTTCGACGCAGTGCGTTCGACGTCATCCACAACAACAGCCTGCACTATCTGCCGGTCTCGATGGCGGAGACCTTGCCGATGCCGATGGTCACCACGCTCCACACGCCGCCATTTTGCTGGCTGGAAAGCGGTATCCGCGAAGCGAGCGCGCCGTTCGCGCGGTTCGTCGGCGTCTCAGAGGCGATGCGCGAACAATGGAGCCGAGTGCGGCCGATCGATCAGGTCATTCTGAACGGGATCGACCTGGAGCGCTTTCCGTGGCGTGCGCGTCACGACGACCCCGGGCATTTGATCTGGTATGGGCGGATTGTGCCCGAGAAGGGTCTGCATCTGGCGCTGGACGCGGCGGCATTGGCGGGTATCGCCCTGCGGTTCGCAGGCCCGATCCTGGATCAAGCCTATTTCGATGCCGAGATCGCTCCGAGATTGACGCGCGAAACCACCTATCTTGGTCATCTCGACCACGAAACGCTGTCGAAGGAGATCGGGCAGGCGGCTGCCTTCGTCTGCACGCCGCGCTGGGACGAACCCTATGGGCTGGTGGTCGCCGAAGCGCTGGCGTGCGGAACGCCGGTCGCCGCCTTCGCGCGGGGCGCCATTCCCGAGATTCTGACATCCGAGTGCGGCGCCCTGGCGCGCGCGGACGACGTGCAGGATCTGGCGCGCGCAATCGTCCGGGCGGTCGGCCTGTCTCGGTCGGCCTGCCGCGCGCGCGCCGAGGCGGCCTGCGATGTGCGCCGGATGATCACGGCCTATGAAGGGCTCTATGGCGAGATGATCCAAGCGGCTGCGGCGGGACAGATGCAGGCCAATGACGCGCTGGAAGATCGGCTGATCGCATGACGGACGAACCTGCCTTCTGCGTTTGCGTGCCCGTGCGGAATGAGGAACGGCGTCTTCCCGTGCTTCTGGCCGCCCTGGCCGCGCAGGATCTTCCGGGCAGGATTTCGGTCGCGCTCTGCATCAATAACTCCACGGACGGTTCGCTCCCTCAGGCGCAGGCCGCAGCCGATCGGTGGAAGGATCGACTGGACATCGTCGTCGATCTGCAGACCTTCCCAGAGCATCGGGCGCATGCCGGCGCGGCGCGGCGTACGGCGATGTCCGTCGGTCTCGAGCATCTCGGAGATCGATCCAATGGCGTTCTGATCTCGACGGACGCCGACACGCGGCCGCCGCCGAACTGGCTGTCCGCCAATCTCGCAGCCGTCGCGGATGGAGCGGATCTGGTGGGCGGACGGCTGGTGCTGGATGAAGCGGAATCGATCTCGGCGGATGTCGCGGCTCTGCGTCGACTATGGGACGCGTACTGGCGTGAAGTTCGCGCGATCGAGGATGAGATCGACCCTGCGCCGCATGACCCGGCGCCTCGGCATGGCGATCACACCGGGGCCAGCCTCGCCATCACGGCGGCGGCCTATCTGTCAGCCGGCGGCGTGCCGGAACAGCCGACGGGCGAGGATCGGGCGCTTGTGATCGCCGCTAAAGGGCAGGGGGCCAGGCTTGTGCATCCCTTGGCGGTGTGGACCCGGGTGTCGGCACGCACGACGGGCCGCGCCGCCGGGGGGATGGCGGACGATATGACCCGCTTGTTCGATCAGGCGCGGAACGGCGGTCCGATCATGGCGCCGGACTTTTCGCATTGGCGACAGCGGGCGAGCTGGCGCCGGGATCAGCGTCACGACGCGGCGAGCGCCAGGCGGCTGCCGGCATTGGAAACCCAGCTGCCCGCCATGCCGCTCGACATGGATTTACGAGGTTGGGCCGACGGCGTTGCGAGAGCCGCAGCGTGAGGGCTCCGATCGGATACTATGTCCATCACCAGGGCGACGGCCACCGCCAGCGCGCACTGGAAATCGCCGCCGCTGCGCCCGAGCGATTTGTCCTGCTTGGAACGGGATTGAAAGGACGAACCGAAGACATCGCCTGCGTGGATCTGGAGGATGACAGGCCCCTTGAGGAAGACCGCTTCTCCGGACGTGACGAGGCGCCTGTCCGGCCCGAGGCGCTGCATTACGCCCCCTATCACCATGCGGGCGTCCGGGCGCGGACCGCCCGGTTCGCCCAGTGGATCAGCGACGCCAGGCCGGCCTTGATGGTGATCGATGTGTCGGTCGAAATGGCGATGCTGGCCCGGCTGTGTGCGACGCCTGTGGTCTATGTCCGTCTCGTGGGGGATCGATCGGACCCGGCGCATCTGGACGCCTTCCGCGGCGCAGAAGCCTTGCTTGCACCGTTCCATGAGCGGCTGGATGGAATGGGGGCCAGCGAGGCGCGGGACAAGACGCATTACTTCGCCCCCCGGCGCGATTCAGGATTGAAGCGTGGATCAGGCGTCCTGGTCGTTCATGGGCGGGGTGGCGATCCGCTGGATGGCGCCACGCTGGCGGCGGCTGCAGAGGCAACGCCCGATAAGATGTGGACCGGGGTCGGGCCGATCGAGCCTCCACCGGTCATGCCGCCGAACCTGAAGCTGGCGGGCTGGATCGACGCCATCAGCGACGAGATCGACAAGGCGGAGGTCATCGTCGGAGGCGCGGGAGACGGCCTGCTGAATGCGGTGATTTCGGCCGACAAGCCCTTCGTCTGTCTTCCCGAGCCTCGCGCCTATAATGAGCAGATCGCGAAGGCCGAACGGTTAGCGGTGCTTGGCGCCTCGATCGTCCTGGCGCAGTGGCCGCAGGCGCAGCAATGGCCGAGCATCCTTCAGTCAGCACTCGCACTGTCGCCCGCTG
Source organism: Brevundimonas sp. ASV9 (assembly GCF_016429195.1). Lineage (GTDB taxonomy): Bacteria > Pseudomonadota > Alphaproteobacteria > Caulobacterales > Caulobacteraceae > Brevundimonas. The sequence goes on along the minus strand of NZ_JAELUF010000003.1, from coordinate 30,235 downwards.
ATCGGCAGCAGATCAGCGGGCAGGGACTCGGCGCCGCCGGACCCTGGCTTGTCGACCTTGCATCAGAGCTCGAGGCGCGCCGATGACAGCTCTGGAAACAACGCCGACCGCGTCATCGCCTATGGAACTTGAGGTTAGATTGGCGGCGCTGGGTGCGCGCTACGACGCCGCGCCGCGATATCCCGCCGAAAGTTTGACGTTGCTCGTCTCGGAGGGTTGGGGTCGACGGTTCGCTCCGGTCCAAAGCGGTGGAACGGCCTATGACGATCCAGTCCAAAAGGCCTTGGCCTTGATAGGCGCTCTACGAAGCGTGGGGCGGTCGGATCTCAGCGTCGGCCGATTGTTCGAAGGACACGTCAACGCCCTGGCGCTGTTCGACTGGTACGCGGACCCGGCCCAGAAGGCTTGGCTGGGCAAGGTCCTTGCGCAGGGCGGCTGGTTCGGCGTGTGGGCGACGGAGCCGCCGCCCGGCGTTCGTCTGGTCGGCGACCGGCTGCAGGGCGCCAAGATGTTTGCGACCGGCGCGGGCGGCCTGGAATATGCCATCATCACCGCCCAGCCGGAACAGGGCGAACGCCAGCTGATCGTCGTGCCGGCGAACGACCCGGAGAGGGCTGATCTGAGCGGGTGGCGCGTCCGCGGCATGCGCGCGACGACCAGCGGGCGCTATGAGGTGACCGGGTTGATGGTAAATGCCGATCAGCGGCTCGGATGTCCCGGAGAATATGATCGCGAACCGCGTTTCACGGCCGGCGCGTGGCGGTTCACGGCGGTGCAGTTGGGCGGCGTCGAAGGCCTGGTCATGGCGATGCGCGACGCACTGTCCGACGCCGCCCGCGCCGATCCCATCCAGCGCGCGCGCTTTGCCGATGCGGTCGTTGCGACGCGGACGGCCTGGCTTTGGGTCCGCGAAGCCGCGATCCGCGCGGCGTCCGAAGCGCCGGACGCCGGGGATTTCGCCCGCGCCACGCGCGGCGTCGTCGAACGCAGCGCCCTGGATGTAATGGAGTTGGCGGCGCGGTCGGTCGGGACGCGCAGCGCCTTCGACGGCGAGCGCATCGATAAGATCACCCGTGATCTCAGCCTCTATCTTCGGCAGGCCGGACCCGACTATGCGAAGGACCAGGCGGCCAAGACCTGGCTGGATCGCGATCTCTGGGGCGAGGGCGACGCCCTATGGTGAGCGAGAAAACCGGCCGGCTGGCGACGTTGGCGCTGGACCGTTCGCCCTGGCGATCCGCGCGGTGGCTGGTCATCGCCCCGCATGCCGACGACGAGACGCTGGGCGCCGGCGCCTTGATCCATCAGGCGGCCGAGGCTGGGCGGTTGGCGGGCGTCGTGATCCTCACCGACGGTGCGGGTTCGCACGATCATCCGGATTTGGCGTCCCGAGCGAGGCTCATCCGGACCCGACGCCTGGAGGCAGGGCGCGCCGTTCGACGGCTGGCGGGAGATGCGGCGGCGCCGCCGGTGTTTCTGGATTGGCCCGATGCCCAGCCCGCTTCTGCCGGCAGCATGATGTTCGAAGCGAGCGCGCGTCGTCTCGCGGCTTTGTGCCGCGAGCGGCGCGTCGATGCGATCGCCGTGACGGGTCCCGACGATCCCCATTGCGACCATCAAGCGGCGGCACAGCTTGCACGCCGCGCAGCCGGTGTGGCCCGCCGGCCGGTCGCCGTTTTCGATTATATTGTGTGGGGGGCGGCTCCGTCCGAGACGAAGCTGCGGATTACGACGCGACCTCTAAGGGCCGGCTTGAGGGCCTATGCCTTGTCGGCCCATCAGAGCCAGTTGACGCCGATGTTTGGACCGGGGTTTCGGCTCGAGACGCCGAGGGGGCTGCGGGCCGCCTCGGACACCCTGTATCGGCGCGACGCCTATGGCTGAACGCTCGCTTACCGCCGCCTATTTCGAAGGCATCTTCGCCGGGGACGCCGATCCGTGGGATCTGGCCTCCAGCCCCTATGAGGCCGCCAAGTTCGATCGCACCATCGCCGCCCTTTCGACGCGGCGAGCAGCTTTTGCGCTCGAGGTCGGTTGTGCCGGCGGCGTCCTGACCGAGCGGCTGAGCACAGGTTGCGATCGTCTGTTGGCGATCGACGTCAGCCCGACCGCCCTGGAAAGGGCGCGCCAGCGTCTGTCGGGGCGGCCGAACGTCCGGTTCGAGGCCGCGGCCTTCCCCCGGGACTGTCCGGTTCTGGACGGGCTGGATCTCGTTGTCCTGTCCGAAGTCGCCTATTACTGGAGCGACGCCGATCTGGACTTTGCGGCGCAACGCATCTCCGACGGCCTGGTCGAGGGCGGACGCGTTCTTCTGGTGCACTGGACTGGCGAGACTGACTATCCCCAGACCGCCGACGACGCCGTCGAGCGCCTCTGGCTTGGATTATCGGAGCTCATGCAGGTGGATCTCGCCGAAAAGCATCCGAACTATCGGCTGGATTTGTGGAGCCGGCGATGACGACGCTGTCCGCTCTGACGCTAGTTCGCAACCGGCAGGCGCATCTGGACCGATTGGTCGAGGGATTGATGCTCAGCGCCTCGCCGCCCGACGAACTGATCGTCATCGACATGAGCGATGCGCCCGTGAGGCTGCCGCCGGTGGATTTTCCGGTCCGCATCGAACGTCTGCCGGGCGACGCCCTGCCTCTGGCCGCCGCCCGAAATCTTGCGGCCGCCTTGGCATCGGGCGATATCCTGCTGTTTCTGGACGTGGATTGCATCGTGTCGTCGGCAGTTTGCGGCCGGATGCAGGCCGTGCTCGCCGAGCATGACGCCGTCGTCTGTCCAGAGGTGCTCTATCTTCCCGCCGGAGCCGTCCGACCGGGCCCCCTGTCGGAGACCGATCTAAAGGCGGCCGGCCGGCCCCATCCCGTGCGCCCCTTTCCACGGGAAGGCGAAAGCCCGGAGGGCAATCCTGGCCTGTTCTGGTCTCTGGCTTTCGCGGTCCGCCGCTCGACCTTCGAGCGCATCGGCGGATTCGACGAGACCTATGTCGGCTACGGCGCCGAAGACACGGATCTGGGGTTTCGCATTGCGCGAGAGGGCCTGCCGCTGCTCTTCGCCGGCGGCGCGCCCGTCTTCCACCAACATCATGACGGCTATGATCCGCCCCTGCAGCATTTTCGCGCGCTGATCGCCAACGCCAAACGCTTCCACGCCGCCTGGTCGATCTGGCCGATGGACGGTTGGCTGCGAGCGATGGCGGATCTCGGACTGGTCGACTGGTCGTCGGATGAACTGACCATTTGCCGGGACCCAACGCCGGCAGAAATCGCCGCTGCACAAAAAGATCCTGCAAATCCCTTTTAGGACTACGGTCTTTCAGAGCGCAGACCCGCCGTACGAATGAAACTCAACAAGCCGACGCAATTCAGTGTCCGTCTTCTCTAGTGAGGAAGCGATCTTGATCACGCGACCCACGCATCGGACCGTTACTGCGAAGGTGGCTAGGTCGTTTATCTCGTGGCTTTTATCGAAACGTGCGCTTCAACGCCATCAGTCTTGCCGCTCAGACCCGGTACCTCATCCAACTGGCGAAGGCTGGTGAAACGACCTCTTTCCTCCCGATAGCGAACGATTTCGAACCCGTGGCCGCGCAACATCTCAATCCCGTCCAAAGTATCGGCGCTGGCGGTGTTCAGGTCGATCATCTCTCGTCTCCGTCAGCTGTGTCGGCCGGCCGGTGTCCGAGGGCGAAGTCGATGGCTTCGATATCGACCTTCAGCTTCACCAGATCACGGATGCGCTCCTGGTCGCCGGACGTCGCGGCGGCCACGGCGGTCGACCACACTTCGGTCGTCAGCTGCTCGCGGATGGCCACAAGCCGGGCGGCGACAGCATCACTATCGTGCATCACCGACACTATTTCAGGTCGGCGATCGCTTCGCCGGCCTCTTCTTCCTCGAGGAGAGCGGCGTTGTCGGCGTTTGCGGACAGGCGCACCTGATTGCCCTCGACCTCGGCGACAAGGCCGCCAGAAAGGTAATGATGGTGATCGCTGTGCGATCCGCTGTCGGCCTTCGTGAGCTTAATGCGATCGCCTTCGACCTTGTCGACGGTGCCGAGATGGACGCCGTCAGCGCCGATCACTTCCATATGCTCTTTGATTTTCGAGAGGTCGGTCATGGTGGGTCTCCGTTTACCTACGCCATCAACGAGGCGCGACGCGGGGCGTTCCAGAGACGAAAGCGGCGTAGCGGGTAATGCGGCTGCGGTACGTGCGTCTGCTCTGGGCGCTGAGCACTGGCGAGAGGTTCACCGATAAGACCGGCGGCTAGCCCGCACCATTTCCTCGACCCAGTTGGTCAGCAGGGTGGCGTAAAGTCGCTGATGGGCGGGATCGCGCATCGCATGGGTCGCTTCGGCGATGATCCTGTGGCTGAAGGAGTTCGCGTCCTTGAAGGCTGCCTGATACGAGGCGATGACTTCGGGTGGAATGCGATCGTCCTTGCCCGACTGCACGATGAGGACGTCGCCCTCGAACGCGGCGCAGGCCGAGAGCGCTTTGTCTTCCTGCGGGGTTCGCAGCTGTTGTCGATAGGCGCGCACCGCGTCCTTATCGAGCTTGGCCTTGGGGACCTCCCAGTGCTCGTCCGGATAGAGGGCCGGAACACGCAGCGCCAACCAACGCACGTCTCGGATGCTTGTCAACAGAGCCGACAAATAGCCTCCGTAGCTTGTGCCGATCACGCCGATCGCACTGGGATCGATCAGCGGCTGGGACGCCAAATAGTCATAGGCCGCGGTGACGTCGTCCAACCCATTCTGCCGGGTGACCTCGTCTCGGCTCGCATCGCTTTCGGCATGGCCTCGAAGGTCGAAGGTGAAACAGACGCAGCCCAGTCGAGCGAGATCCTCGGCCAGGCTCAGGTCTTCTTCCTGATCGCCGCCCCAGCCGTGGACAAACAGAAAACCCGGCACGGGGGATTCCGGCGTCAGAAGCGTGCCAGTCAGCTTCTGTCCGTCGACAGACAGCCGCACCCGCCCTTCCTCGACGTCGTCAGGTTCAATCACGCCGTCCTCGTCACATATTTCGTCATCGGCCCGACCTTGGGGTCCTCACCCCGGAAATAGACGACATCCTCCGGTCCGACATCGGCGAGGCCGTACACTTCGACCGTGGCGGTTTCGACGGAGGTCAGCGCTGGCGACGCCGCGAAGGCCTCGAGGGCGGCGATCTCTGCGCCCGTCGCCCCGCCGACCCGCCAGGACTGCTCCAGCACGCCTACACGTCTTCGCCCTCGCGCATCCTTGCCGGCGAGGACATCGTAGTTCCGGCGGGTCAGGATCAAGTCCGGATAGGCGCGCTGAGCGGCGTCGTCGAACACGGCGGCGCAACGCACCGCTTCCACCGCCTCGGGGGTCAGTCCGAGGTGGGTCAGTCGATCGAGATCGCCCCTGACGCACCTCAGTCGTGAACCGCCGTATACCTCGCGTCCCATGTGGTCGGTCGTTTCCCGCTGATCGCCGACATAGCTGATGCGCAGTCCGCCGACCGACAGGGTTCCGACGCTGTAGGTTTCCACGCCGAGCAGGTTTTCCTCAAGGACGACGCCGAAGGCGGCGATCTGCGCCTCGTCCTGCTCGGCGATGACGGCGGCGAGCGCTTCAGGCGTCTCGACGACTGTCTGGCCCAGCCCTGCCTTGGCCAGGACGTCCTTGACGCGGACAGGTCCCGTCTCGAGGAGGCGTCGACCGGCTTCGATCGCATCGGCGATGGAAAAGGCGGTGTAGCCTTCCAGAGCCGCATCGCCCAGACGTTCGGCCATGGTGTTGGACCAGCCGGCCGGACAGGTCGCGGACCGATCGATCAGGCCGTGGGTGATCGCTTTGGTGGCGATGAAGCGGTGGGGCACGCGGCCGCCCAACAGATTGCCTGAGGTGAAGACCGTGCGCGAGGTCATGTCTTCGCCGATCAGGGTGTCGCGAGGCACCAGCAAGACGTCGGGTCCGACGTCTTCCGCATCTTCAACGACATCAATGACCGGGAGGCGCAGAAGGCGCGCCAGGCGAGAAACCAGCATCTCTCTGGACGCCTGATCGTGCAGATTGCCCGGATTGTGCCCGTCCGGATCGAACAGCGCGATGCCGGCAAGGGCGGCCGCATTGGTAAACGAAGGCATCGGGGCGACGCCCAATGGATTGACGATGGTCATGGCGGTCAGCGCTCCCTGCCGAGGGTCAACCCCAAGACGGGTCAACGGTTCAGCAACTCGGTCCTTCTTTTTTGCGAGAGCTGAGGCGTCGTCGTTGAGAGGACAGGCCGGCGCCGCGACGGGGCAGAAATCGGGATTGGAAACGTCCTATCCCCGCGCGGCTTCGCCACTGCAGAGGTGCGTTTTCGCACACAGGAACGGTGACCCAAGGGGCGCCGTTGCCCCTCCATGAGCGACCTGACAGCCAACATTGTGGGTACAGCGGCGGCGGTCTGCTCGATCACGAGCTTTGCGCCCCAAGCCCTCAAGATCTGGAAAGAGCGCGACGCGTCTTCGGTCAGCCTCAAGACCTATTCGCTCACCGTCACCTGTTTCATCCTCTGGGTGGCCTATGGCGTCATGACCCGAGCCTGGCCGGTGGCTGTGTCGAACAGTTTTGCCCTGGTCATGGCGGCCTGCGTCCTGATCATGAAGTGGCGGTTTCGCGATGGCGATCCTGACGGGCATTAGGTTGCATCTACCGGCTACCGCGTATCCCTCGCCTTGCCCGTGCCTGTCAGACGTGGCCCGGTACAACCGGTATTGCTGGGGAGGGCCATGCAGACATGCTAGTTGTCCGATCAACAAGCGGCAGCCAAGGCCGACGGTCAGCAATTCCGAGACAGCGCGGACCACTCGAGATTGACATTTACCCGGTCGAAAGGTGTCAGCCGAAGAGCCCGTGGAGCCACCAGCTGAGATCGCCGGTCTGAGACTGTTCGCCATCGCCGCGTCGAAAGACCCAGAAGCGCGCGCCAGCTTCGTCCTCCAGCTGAAAATAGTCGCGCACCGCATCGCGTTCGCCGTCACGCCGCCACCATTCGCCGAAGATCCGCTCAGGACCGTCGGCGCGCCTGACGCGATGACGAACGCCGCGCCAGCTAAAGGCGACCGGCGGCTGATCGGGCATAAGCGCGACGGCCTCGATGGCTTCGGGACGGGCGAGCAAACGCGAAGGGCGCGGCCAGCGACGCGTCCAGGTTTCCGGCACCGGCGGCGCGGTCGGCGGCAGTTTGCGGATCGAGCGTTCCGGCACGTCGCTCTGCGCGGGGGCCAGTCGATACAGGTTCTGCGGGCCGAGACGATTGGCGAGCAGATCGACGAGATCGCCGATGTCCGGCGTCGCCGGGCCGCCCAGATCGCCGGAACTCGGCGACCAGTCCAGCGGTAGGGCGACCGGTGCGGCCAGAACCATGGCCTCCACGCCGAGACCAGGATCGACGGTTTCGATCTTGTCGCACAGCAGGCGTGTGAGCCGCGCGACATCGCGCACGGGGCGCGCCAGGCCGACGCGGACGGCCTCGGTCCGGTTGTCGATCCGTTCAAACCGCAGGTCGAGCCGCGACGCGCCAAGCCCCTGAGCCTCGAGCGCCTCGCTCAGGGCTTCGACCAGTTTCAGCGTGTAGCGTGCCAGGGTCTCGGGCGCGCCGATCGGCTCGGCGAAGACCCGCCGGACCTGGATCAGTTCCGGAGCGTCGATCGGGGTGATCGGCTCCTGGGCGCGACCGTAGGCCTGATCCAGTCGGCGGATCAGTTCCGGCCCGAAGCGCAGGGCCAGAGGCGCGCGGGGCTTGGCCTCCAGTTCGCCTATGGCGTCGAGCCCCAGACGTCCCAAGCCATCGACCATGTCGGCGGGCAGGCGCAAGGCGCGCAAGGGCAGGCGACGGATGGCAGGCCCCCCGCGCGCGACGACGATGGTTGGTTCGGCGAGGTTGCGGGCCAAGGCATGGGCGGCGCCCCACGTGTCGGCGAGGGCGGCATGGGCGCCCAGGCCGACAGCGGCGGTCTGGGCGATCAGATCCTCGAGCAGGCCCTCATCGCCGCCATAGCGGTGACCGGCCCCGGTGACGTCGAGCACCAGGCCGTCCGGCGGGTCGGCGGCCACGATCGGCGCATAGCGGCGCAGCGCCCAGAGGGCGAGTTGGTCCAGGGCGGCCGCGTCGCCTGCCGGATCGAAGGGATGGACGACAAGATCGGCGACCAGGGCCCGGGCTTGGGTCGCGGCCATGCCGGGATGCAGGCGATGGGCGCGGGCGGCGGGGTCGGCGGCCAACACCACGCGTTTGCGGCCTTGGCGCCCGACCAGGACCAAGGGCGTCTCAGGCGACGGCGCGTCGGGTCCAAGCCAGCGTCGCAGCCGATCGGTCGGCCAGGTGGGGAGGTAGAGCGAGACGACCCGTCTCATCGCAGGCTTCCAGTTCGAAATCCGCGCAGGCTCCGGCGCGGCAGCGGATCAGTTCGACGAACCAGCGCGGGCGGCCGACGCCGGGCACGGGCAGGGGGGCGGAGGGCAGGGCGGTGACCCGCCAGCGGGTGGCGGCGGCGGTCGGCTGGCCGAAGTCCGCCGCCTCGGCCTGACGACGCCATCGTCGCACGGCCAGACCAAGAGAGCCGGTGTCCTCGGCGACCAACTGCAGCCGCCGGGACGCCGTCATGGACAGGCGGGCCACTTCGCCGACGACCGCGCCGAAGCCGCCGTGACGCAGGCCGTCCTCGAAGGCGGCCAGCAATCCGGCCTCGTCCTCGGCCTCCACATAGATGACTCGGTTCGAAGACAGCCCCGCCTGCTCCAGCGCCGGCGCGAACAGGTCCGGGCGGGTCACACACCAGAGCACCGGCCCCTGGGTGCGCGCTGCCACACCGGCCGCAAACAAGGCGGCAACGGCCCCGTCGATGGCCCCGTCGCCGCCGCCAGCCACCTCATGCAGCGCGCCGAGCGCCAAGCCGCCGGCGGGCAGCCGGCGATCGAGCGCGGCCAGTCCAAACGGCAGCACGCCGCCAGGCGGACGTCGACCCGCCTCGATACGGGCGATCTCCGCGCGGAGCGCCTGGAAGGATGGGGAGGCGGCGGACATGTTCTCCTGAAACCGGATGCGAGCTGAACGTTCCTTGTTTGTTCTTATTCGAGCGTGTGAGAGTCAAGGCGGATCGCAACGGCGTTGTGGATCGCCCTGTGGGCGGCGCCATCCCGGGCGCGGCGCGTTAGCCCCACGATGACGCAGCCCCTCCGATACCCACCACCCCCGACGGCCGCTATTTCGTGGTTCGAGGCCGGCTGTGGCGGTGCTCCAATCCTGCTCTGTCGGCGGAGGCGAGGGACGAACTGGTGCATGATCTGATGTCGGCGCGCCGGGCGGTGCGGACGGCCTTGGCGGCTGAGGATACGGACGCTTTGGCCGCAGCGCGGCGCAGCGTCGACAAGGCCAAGGTGGGGTTGGGTGAGCGGGGCCCTGTGTGGTGGACCGACGGCTCGCCGGATCTCAATCGACACATGGCGCGAAACACTACCTATGCAGACTGGTTCGCCAGTCTGGGCGAGACGGCCGAATGACCACAGCACTCGACCGTTTCGTCCTAGCTCAAGACCCCGTGATCGAAACGGCGATGGCCGAACTCGCGGCGGGTCGCAAGACAAGCCACTGGATGTGGTTTGTCTTCCCCCAGGCCCGGTCGCTGGGACAGTCTTCGACAGCCGCCTTCTATGGCATCGAATCGCTCGCGGAGGCACAGGCCTATCTGCTGCATCCCGTTCTAGGGGCGCGTCTCATCCGCGCAGCCCAAACCGCGACCACGGTGCCGGCGGCGTCGGTGCTTCAGCTGTTCGGATCGCCCGACGATCTCAAATTCCGATCATCGATGACGCTATTCGCCGCCGTGGCGGCCGATCCGACCGTGTTCGACGCGGCGCTCGCACGCTGGGGTCTTTCGCCTGATCCGTTGACCGCAGAACTTGTGTTGACCGCCAGGACGGGACCGGATCGTCTTTAAACAACTATCAGAGGCTTTACGTGGCCTAGGCGTCGATAACTGACAAAGCGCCGTCGGGCAGCGGGCGCTGCAGCGCCTTGGCCGTCTCCCACGGCGCCGTCATCCAGGCCTCGATCTCGTCGGACTGCGTCAGGATCACCGGCATGGCCTTGGGGTGAACCGCGCCGACCTCGGCGTTAGGCTCGGTCGTCAGAAAGGCGAAGACATCGATCGTCTCCATGCCGGTCTTGATCTTGCGGACGCTCGTGTGGGCTTGGAGGTGGATGCCGGCGAAGAAGGCGAGCGGCTTGGGTTCGTCTCCCGCAAGCTTGAACCAGACGGGTTGGTATTTTCCGGCCGCATTACGGCCCGGTTCGCTGAAGGCAGTGAAAGGCACCAGGCATCGAGATGCCGGCGACAGATATCGGCGCCAATGGCCGGAGCTGGTGTTGCGGACGTTGGTCGTGCCGCTGTCGGGTTCGAACTCGAGGACTTTCTGAAAGTCGACCTCGCCGCCTTTGGCCCTTAGCTTGTCGGCACGTTTCGTCGCATTGTCGAAGATCATCTTCTGGGATGACGGCATGCCCCAGCGCGCCGAAGCCAGAATGCGCTCTGCGCCCTCCCAGCGCACGATCGGCGCGGGATAGTCGGGATAGACGTCGCCCGGCGCGAGGTTTCCGACGGTCGATCGCATGGCGTTCGCCGCATCCAATATGGCTTGGGGGCCGGAGCGTTGGCGGTACAAGTTGCACATCAGGCTTTGGCCTTTTTCAGAGCCGCAGCCAGGGATTTGCGCTCCGCCTCATAGGTCGTCTCCGCCTCCCGACGCGCCTGATTCAGCGCGGCCTGTCGTTCTTCGAAATTAGCCATCTCGGCCTGACGGCGTTTGTCCAAATCGGCCAACGCCATCTTCAGCTTTTCAATCCTGGCGGCCTTCGCCCGGGACGGTCCCCGAGGTTTGGCGGGCTTGGCCTTGCCGATCTTGCCGACATCGATCGCAAGCCCGCGCTCGACGACCTCGCCAGGAGAGGCTAGGGCGGCCTCGTAATCCGGTCCGCCGGAAAGCTGGCTGGCCAGGCCGGTTGCGAACAGATCCTGCTTTGAGCCCCAGGCCTCCAAAGCCTTGGGTCGCGAGCTTGTGGCGACGGTGAAGGCATGGAAGCCGTCGGACCAGGTAAAGACCTTCAGCTTGGCCGCCATGTCAGTCGATCAGTCCGCGACGCTGCATGTCCATGATGATGGGATCGGTCAGCGAAGCGATGACCTCCATGTCGAAGGCGTCCTCCGCTTCCATCTCATCGGCAAATGAGCGTGGCGGGTTTTGGCGCAGGGTCGAAAGCCGCCAGGACGACTGGACCACCTGCTGCCGGGCCAGATGCTCGATGCGTTGAAGGCGAACGCCGGCGCGCGATCTGATGAGGGTCTTGCGTGTCGCCATCAGTCGGTCCTCCCGGCCGAACCCTGACACGCAGGCCGACGAATGTGGAGTCGCGACCGCGCAAAGACCGCGTTCGAGCGCCATCGCCAACAAGGTCAGGCGTGAGCGCTCCAGCTACGTCTGGCCTTGACTCTTCAGCGACATTCGAAAGGTCCGCTGCCGGGCAGCACACTTCCGGGCTCGATCATGTCTGCAGAGGGCCCTTGGGCACCGTTCGGAACAGCGGCTTGCGGGTCGGGTCGCAACGCGTGATGCTCATCTTTCGCGAAGAGACGTCGATTGCGCGGGAGACGACATGGGCCGTCCCACTAACTACAGCGTGGAGCTTCCGGAGCGCTGTCAGGCACTGATCGATCGGTATGGCGTACAGATCGCCAAGGACACCGATCCTAACGACGGTTTCGAAGGGCCGCTGAAGACGACGTTCCTTCTGGCCATGGCATATCCTATGCTGATCCTACCGCTTGAGCGCATCTTCAAAACGGCGGTAGGGCGCAAGCCTGGTGTGGCCGATGACTTTGCGCTTGATGGCGAAGTGGGTCAGCGCGTCCGCGAGGTGCTAGGCGAGAAACGCCCCTTCCATGATGCGCCGTTCTACGTCGCGGGTGCTTGGGCTCACCTACCATCGTGCCAGAGGTTTGAAGTCGGGCGGGATTGGCCACGCGAGCACCTCCGCTATCTAGCGTCGGGCGACGCGGTCACGGCCGCCGCCGTGGCACCGGCCAGCGATATGCTTGAAGCCATGCGCAATGGCATCGCGCATGGCGGCATTACCTACCTCGACAGAGACGGCCATCAGACCGACCGAGCAACCCACATGCTTGGGTTCGCAAGTTTCCCGAGCTTCGATGACCGTAAAAATCTCCGCTTGGTCCGGGTCAGCGTCGAAGCCTTCGAAGACTTCCTCCGCCGCTGGACAAGCTGGCTGGTGAAGTCCGGAGCCGGCCACGCCTTAGAGGACCGGGGTCCAGGCTTCTTCGACATCGCCGCCGAATAGCCGGCCTCCTCCCACCTACGGCGGATCGGGAAGTCGAAGCGACTCTAAAAGGCGTGCTGAGATCGATGCCGAACCGCATACACGGTCGAGTTCTTCGCTGACCGTGGCGTCGTTAAGGGCACTGGCGAGCATCGTTGACGAGACGGCGTCGGGCCGCGTCGGGACAAGAAGAATGACGTGGTTCTCAGCAACAATGCCGCCATGTTGTTCAACGAAGGCATCCGAAATCGCGGCCGCGGTTAGTCTCCGACGCTGGCCGCGCGAAGAAGTTCGCTGGATGGCTACGCACTCCGTCCTGATGATGTAGGCAGCTGTATCCGGAGCGTTGACCCAACCGTTTTTCTTGTGCTTGAGGCCACGATTGAAATCGAAGACCCCCTCAGGCGAGATGGCCTTCGCCCAGATCAACGGATACCGATCGGGTCCCGGCTCAAGGTGAAGTCGGTCAGCCTGGCGGTTGGCGACCAGATAGCCGATCGTGGCCCGATAGCCCCATGTGGAGAGTGTCGCAGAGCCGGCAGGCTCGGCGCCTGGAAGACGCCAGGGTGCGCCGCCGCGCTGGATCGTCGCCTTTCCAAGCGCCCGAAAAGTCCCGTTCCCTTCAAGAAGGCCGCTCGACGCAGTTAGGTCGACGTTGTCCGCCAACGGCGACGTTCGGCGACGCAGCACCACGAAGCAGGCGTCCTGCGTGGCATCCAAAAAGACATCGCTTCGCTTCTCAATAAGATCGACAACGAGCACTTCAGCGAGTTGAACGATCTTTGCCCTGAACGCGCGAAATTCGGGGCCGCCTAGGAACGAGGCCGGGATGACGTAGCCAACAAGTCCGCCGGGCGGAACGTGGTCAAGCGCGCGCCGCAGGAACATGGCGTAAAGGTTTAAGCGCCCGTTCGAAATGTCGTCGAATTCGGCCTGGCGAGCCGGCTCGAGCGATCTCGGAAGGCGAAGGTACGGCGGGTTTCCGATCTCGTGATCGATCTTTGGCAAGACAGCGCTGGAGTCGCCGAGGCTGTCACCTGTGACGACAATCTCCAGGTCGTCGACAAGATCACGGGCTATTCCGAATTCATCAGTAAGCATGCGCTTCAGGAGTGCGTTTGCCAGCTGGGCGAGGCCTTGGTCGATCTCGCCGCCTCGGAGCTGAGTGGAAAGCAACTCCACGATTTTCCGGTCTTTCTCGCCGGCTTCTTGCCAGAGGGCCACCTTGCGTCGTGCTAGTGGAACCAAGAATGCCGCGCCGCCGGCAGCCGGATCACGAACTCGATCCTGACGCAAATCCAGTCCGAACGCCTTCAGCCGTTCGACCAAGTGGTTCACCAAATGGGGAGGCGTGAAGTAGGCACCCAGTCGCTTGCGCCGACCCTCGGGCATAAGCACCGCGTAGACGCTGGCGATCGCATGGTCCCGCCAGGCGGGGCTGAGTGTCGCCAACGCGTCTTGCGCTACCTGGGGGCCGCCACCCTGAATGAGTTGAAGACAAAGCACCAACGGGTCGGATGGAGCCGTTGGTTTAACGGTCGATAGGATCGTCTTGATCACCGGCCCGGCGGCTTGGGCGGAGTCGAAGAGAACGGCCCCGTGGGCGGCAAGCGAAGCGTCTGCCGCACAGGTCGGAAAAATCTCTTGGCGTCCCATGGTCACACCCGCTCCGGCCAGCGAGTAGCACGATCGAACTCGGTAACTAGCTCCGACACCATTTCAACTGCGCGGACCACACTCGCCACCACCTTCGCGGCCTTCCCGTCGATCAGGATGCCTAGCTCCATGGATTTGCGTTCGAAGCGGGTCATGTTCGCGCTGCCGACGTAGGCCAAATCGTGGTCTGCGATGACAACCTTCGCATGGAAGGTCTCAAACCCCTTCGGCAGACTCACGGTGTAATTCCGGACTTCCACGCCAAGCGGCTCCAAATCACCGAGCCGGGCTCGTGCCGTCGCCAATGCGCCGCCATAGCGCCGAACAACGAGATTCTTCTCCGGGGCCGATGTGCGCCTAAACAGCTCCAAAACATCGTCCAAGCCTTTGTCATTTAGGAACGGCGTCAGGACAGTCAGCCGCGTCGTGGCCGCGTCGGCAATGCGATCGAACGCTTCCTCTGACGACATTAAACCGGCATAGCTGAAGCCAGTTCGAGGCAATGCTCGGACGATCCCGCCGCTCGATGTTGGGAAGGTCACGACCGTAGTGGCTCGCCCGTCGTGCGGCATGGCGGCGTACATCGCCGCCGCGCCGTCAAGGAATGCTGGGACACCGGCAGGCACCAATCCAGGACCGCAAACCCAGCCTTCGCCCTCGGCGGTGATCCAGCGGCGACCTACAAAGTCCCTCAGCACACGCTGTGCGGCGCCGGCCGGCGCATTTCGGAGCCGCGAGGCATCGAGGCCACCCCCCGGATTCCGCTGCACAACACGCGCAATAATGGCGCCGGTAGAACAATCGGGGCCAAGGGCTTCGACCAACGACTTAGCCAGCGCCTCACCGATGCCAGGGATCGGCGTCACGTTGCTCCCCCAGCAAGTCTGCGCGCGGCAATTTCGTAGTAGCCCGTCAGCGGGACACCCTGATCGTCCCATCGAGGTGAGCCACGGCCGACCAAAACGGAGCGGGACAGAAGCTCATTTCTGGTTATGCAGGCGTTTTCCGGGATTAGGACGCAGTCCGGACAGGCGCCCCCCCGATGGCTGCACACGCTCTCGGAACCACATCGCAGGCTCACGGGGTTCACCATCTGGTCAAGCACTTCATTGCCGAACTGCGGGTCACCGCGGTCACGCCACATCGACGACAGATTGCCGAGATCCATCGTCATGCCGCGCCGGTAGACAAGCAGAGCTAGGTCGGGCGCAAAAATGTGCTCGCCGAAAGAACCGAGATCGAGGCCTGACATCGAGGCCGATACACCGATCAGATGGTGCGCGATTGAGTGAAGCAGGGTGTAGACGAAGGGGTAGGCCTGCCTTGGAACTGCGCGCTCGCGCCGGTACTCGTCGAGGAACCTTGAGAACCGCGATGCCGGGTCATGCTCGAGCGCGGCAAACTCCTCGATCAGCCGCCCGCCGAGACGGACACCCGCTGGCGCTGGCGCAGGCTGAACTCCGTTTGCGGTCAACCACTCGAGCACCGTGTCCTCGTTTAGGCGAAGGTAGAAGCCCTCGTTCGACTGCAGCAAGCAAAGCACAGGGTGCCGAGCGTCATCCCCGACCTGAACTCGGTCAAAGAGCCGGAGCCGAACCGGCAGATCGGCATCGCCCGCCTTTTCACGGGTGACCGTCGGCGAAGACGACGTTCTCGTGTAGCCAAAACTGTATTCGCAGACCTTCACGTCCCGGATGAGACGCATTTCGGCGACGCCAAGGAGATCGAGCCGCCGACGGCTCTCCCGACGTAGCTGGACAAGTTGTGATTCCGACAACCCGTCGGGCTCCAGGAAGGAGTCCAGGATCGTCACATCGACGGATACGTCTTTGCCATCGTGCATCTGGCCGCCGTGGAGCTTCTCCTGCACCAGAGTTTCGTGGTCGACGCTCATACGAAGCGGATCAAAACGGCGCACATAGGTCTGGCGTTCACGGCACGCGGTCGCGATGCCCTGCGTCGCGGACTGGTGACCGGCGAAAACCGTTGAATTCCAGTCCTCCTCCCACCTGGTGAGCACCGCTCGGGACGCGTCCAAGTGCGCAGCGGGCGTGACGCCTCCATCAATGAGATTCTGCAGGAGGTCGCGCATGGCCGTGTAGTTTTGCCAGTCCGCGCGCCGGCCTGCCGCCTCTAGCAGCCGGGCCTTCTCGGCATCTGATAGCTGGGTTGGGGGGTATCCGTACTTCGTCGAAATGAACCCCTCGAGCTGATTGATCTGGCTGCTCGCGAGCAAGGACACGTACTGATCCTGGTCGAAAACAAGAAGCCGATCGCCGTGCGGGTAGTACGCCGCCGACGCCCGGTAGGAGACGGGCTCCATATTCATCTCAGCCACGATCGCGAGGTTCTGGTCGAGCAGGGGACCGAGCAGCTCAAGCGTGCGCCGGTCACGCTGAAGGATCGGCCTGACTGTGCGGCAGTTGGCGCACTCGAAATGCCAGCCCGCCAACGGACCGGGCGGCCGACGCAGGAAGAATCGTTCTTGGTCACAAGAGCTGCAGCGCGAGATCTCCTGCACCTCGCCCCGGTTTGAGGCCCAATGGCGGTAGTTCGGCGTGAGCGCTTCCACCTCGCCTGACCAATGCGCCAGAACGACGTCGATCTGTTCCCAATCGTTCGCGCACCCAGCCTGGCCGGTGGGGCAGGCTTGGGGAAACCTTTCGGCGTCCTCAGCAAGCCGGCTCAGTCGGCGGCATTCTCGATGCAAGTCACAACGTGTGCAGACGAAGGCGAGGGGGAAGGGCACGTAACCGACCCTGTCCGGAATCTGGAACGCGAGCTCTCCTATTCTGACCCGAACGGCGTCTTCGCTCAGGACCCGGCCATCAACTGCAAGGGCTGCGGGGGTGGGATGACGGAGATTTTGTCCGCGCATTGCCCGCGTGGCCCAAGCCTCGAAGTATTCTTGGATTTGCTCGCCGATCAGCCGTTGCGTGATCGGCCGAAGCTCTGCGGTTGGATTGCCGTTCATCGGCAACGCCATGCAGGCGCCGGAACCGCCCTCGAACGTGAAGAGGCTATGGGGGGCGTAGGCGGTCGCCAACTGGCTGCGCGACCGATGCATGCTCGGCGGTTTGGTCATAGATCAGCCCTCGCCATCAAGTTCGCTGCCCGCCGACCGCCGCCGGCGCGCCGCGCCCCGATTCCGGATCATCGCCATCCCCTCGGCTATCTCGTCGCGTGAGATCGGTTCATTTCGGGGGGTTCGGCCGGAGGCCACGATCTGCCCCGCAGCATCCACGTCGCGCAGGCTCATCATCGGCCGCTGCATTCCGCTAAGGGGATTGTTCCAGAAGTCAGTGAGCCGGCCGACAAACTCTCCACTGCCAACGCTTGCTTGGATGCGCGCAGCGGCATGGCGCACCAGGTCAGCGTAGTAACCCGGGTTGGTCGGAGCGCCGGTCGTGGCGCGGGTACCGACCGCAGCCGTGACGAACCTCACGCAATCATCAAACTGAGAGGGGTCTTTGAGCAGCCGATCCATCGCTTCGACGGTCGTCGGAAGGCCTATGAGGGCTTTCTGGTCATCAGCGGCGCCGACGAAGCGCTCCTGGTGACGGACACCGGCCGCCCAGGTCTGCACCAGCGAGGGGATCGTGCGTGCGATCGCCTTGTCGGCCCAGCGTTCAACTGCCGGCGGCGAGATCATGCGCTCCAACAGTCGATGAAACGATTCGTGGACCTCCACGACGAAGCGGTCGCGGCGCGTTTGTGGCGTTGGGATAAGCAGGGAAAAGCCGACGTGGGTCCGCCCCACACGCGAGGAGGCTTGGATATACTCTGCGATATCCGACGGCATCCCTGCGAACGCCATGGCGTTGAACGTCTCGACGTCCACGCCGTGGGAAATCGCCGACGTGGCGACGATGCCGCGCAGTGCGCCAGAGATGTCGTCGGCCATGGGATCAAAGGGCCGCTCGGCGGCGCGGATCACGCTCTGGATTCCACCAACGTCGACCCCGCCAGAGATCAACGACATCTCAAAATTCGCCAGATCGTAGTCGGCACCCATCGCCGCGTGGGCTTCGCGCACCGTGCCGTCGAGCGCGGAAAGGATTTGGTCGCCGCCCTTCTTGTTGGTGACGTAGGTCAGTTCAATTCGGTGGAGATCGACTAGGGCCGCCAAGCGATCAAACCGACCGCTGTCTCGCGCAGCTCGGACCGCTGCACGGCGTTGGTCTCCCCATCTGGTTAGGCCGACATTCGCCTCGATCTCGGCGGCCGCTCTCGCGGTTCTGGCCGGATCGGCCGACGCGAGATCGCGTTGCCAACGAGTGATCGTTGTCGCATGCGCCGCCAGCACCGAGAGCGTCGTCACTGTGTGCAGCCGGCCGTTTGTCATCAGGGATGCATAGACACGGCCCCAAGGCGCGGCCGCCTCTCGTCCGCGCGCCGTAGCTTGCGCCGAAACCCTCGACCTCTCGGCAGAACCCTCCGGCGTGAATCCCGCCATCCTTGTGTAGAACCCACCATGAAGCGCAGGCCCTGGATGGGGGAACTGTACGACGGTCTTCTGGTAAAGCGCGCGAGCGTGCTTGGCGACATCCGAGGCAGTCGCTGTCGCACCGACGACGTGGGGAAGCCGCGGCCGGTCGGGAGCACTTGGGACGCGGGCGACCCGGTCTCCAAGAAGTCGGCTTAGGCGCTCCAGCCAGGCAAAGAGGCCGGTCTCGAAGATGCCACCGAACGTCCCGAGACTTTCCTCGAGCAGGTGCATCTCGTCTTGGACAATCAGGCTCGGGAAGGGATCGACAAAGACCTCTGTTCCAGACCGATAGGCGGGCGCCACGGTTGACCAACCTGCTGGCGGTGGATTGCCGGCCGCCTGACCGCTCGGCATGTGGAGCAGGCCGTCGATGCCCCCCTCAATCCAGCGCGCCATGCCGAACATGCCGGCGATGCGATCGACCGTTGTGGTGCTCTGCCCCAGGAGGGCCAGCTTGTCGATCGTGCCGAGCAGCACCGAGGGCGCGTGTCGGTAGATGTCTGTGTCGGCCAGCAGAAACGGCAGAGGCTCTGGTTGGCCTGGCGGATGCGCGCGGTTCCAGTCGCACTGGCCGTCAAGGCAGACGATACCGAGGCGGTGGTGCTGGGTCGGGAACAGGCGAAGGGCGGTACCGGCCTGTGATCTGCAGAAGGGGCACTCCGGCAGCTTGTTCCAAGCCTCCTTCGCCGCAGCGTATTCCCGATCGATAGGCGCTTGGCCCGCGAGAAGGCGTTCTTCATCGGCGGCCCGCGGATCGTCCCACGCGGGTATGCATCGAAGCGCCTCCTCCACTACGCCCGCGCGGCTTTCTGTGGAGTTGGGCGTGTTCCCGCCCCCAACCCAAAAGCCGATCTCGAATGGGCTCCCAGCAACCCCCTCCGAGCGCCTGACAAGCTCCGCCCGCGCAAGGAGCCGCGCCAGCCGCTGTGCCTGTTGGACCGTCAATAAGCGCAGCGGGTAGTGCATCATCGCGGTGATCCCGCGATGTTTTCCCCTCAGCCGATCGAGGAATAGCGCGTAGACCAGCGTTCCAAAGAACGCCTCCGTCTTGCCGCCGCCGGTCGACATGTAGAGAAGGCTGACCGCGTCCTCGTCGAAAGCGGCATCGAAGCAATCAGTGAACTCCGCAAGGCGTGAGGCGAAGGTCGGGACGTGTGCGAGGACGAAAGCCAGCTGGAATAAGCGCCACCCTGGTGGTGGCTCGCCCTCGCGCTGGGGATTTGCGGCTGAGAAGGTCTGGTTGAGAAGTAGCCACGCGCGATAGGGCGCGGCGCGGCCCGATGTCGGCGCTTCCGACCATGCTTCGCGGGATGCGGCCAAGACCCGTATCCCCGATCGAATGCGCTCGGCTTCCCGCCCCCACGCAGCAAGATCGTCTTGGAACCTGGCTGCTTGCGCGGCTTCGTCGGCCGCCGATCCTTCTTCTCCAGGCACCGACAGTGCTGTGTTAGCCGCGATCGTGGCGATCCAGCGGTCCATCGCGTCAGGGAGGGCGTGGAGGTCCGCCACCTCCTCGCGCGAGTTCGCGAGCACCGCGTACTGCGTTGGCACCGCGTCGATCTCGGTGGCGCGCATTCTGGGCAGGACATACCTGGGCATCCAGGTCGTGCGCAGGACGTGGTGATTATCGGCGGAGCCCAAGTCCTCGATGCCGCCGTTCACACCGATCCCAGGCATCGTCATGAACCCAGCGAGGTGGTAGCTCCGGCGAACTCGCTCTAAGCGCATTGGGCCCAGCGCGGCTTCTGGCAGGCGGACGCTCAGCGCCGCTCCGAAGAGGCCGCACTCAAGGTCGCCATCACCCTCACGGAGGTTTTCTAGGGCGATGCGTAACGAGTGCTCCCCTGGGTGAACAGGATCGGGCAGCGCCTGTACTAGGACTTGGACGTCGAACGTCGGCACCAAGTCTGCGGTGACAGGCCGTACTTGTCGGGCCTGCGCGAGGAACGCGTCCCATCGATCAGGGCTCCAGAACGCCTCCGACGGAGGGTAGACCCGCCGCCAGGCGTTATGCACACCGTCCGGGCTCGCAATCCACGCGGTGAACGTGGCCGCGATCGCCGCTGCCAGAGCGGCCTTGTGGGCCGCGCAGATGCTGACCCATGCCTCAGGGCTGCAGGGAAGAGGTAGATCCAGCGGCGGCGGCGTGACGTGCAGTCGAACCCACTTTTGAGGCACGTCGTAGCGCCGCGAGTGCGCGGTGGGGATCTGCAGGCGACCGTTCAAGACGGGTGACGGCTCGAGAGTAGCGCCGGCGGGATCAGCGTCGCGATCATCCCCCGCGGGCAATTGCGCACCCTCCGGCACGCCGACGCCCATGGCGATGTAGACTTCCCGCGTTATGCGCGCTCGCCAGGCGGCGCGACCACGCGCACTGGAATCGGGGGAGGGGTCCGCCGCCACCCGACGAGCCACCTCGTCACGAATGTGCTGACGAGCGGCGTCGTTGAAATCGGCGCGGGGAACGAGGCGACCTCGGCGCGCGAAGAGCTCCTCTGCGGTCGGCAGCGCTCGGACGTAGACTGAAAACTCCGGCTGAATCGTCAGCTGGCCGCGCGCGCTCCGCAATCGTATGTCCATGCCATGGGCTGCGATCCGAATGTCGCTGGCCTCGTCGTCGCCGTCCTCGTTCAATCTCGGCAGGATGAAGCCGCTCGAGAGCGCCCGCCACGGCCGCTCGCCCAAGACGATGGCGCCATGTTCGCCGTCGCCGCTGACGACTCGTCGAGCGCGCTCTAGGATGGCATCGCACACCGCCTCCTTCAGGAGCTGCCGTTCATCCGGCTCCATAGCGTCCAGGGCGCTCGGCTCAGCCATTCCGTTCCCCTTTGATCATTTCGACGGCCGTGACCTCGTCCACCGACTCAAGAACCGAGCGCCAGAGGCTTGGCATCGCGGTCCAGGCGGAAGCGCCTATGGCGGCGCCTTCTGGGTCGAGGACGAACTGCACGACCCGCTGGTTGAAGAAGTGGCCTTCCTGGGCCCGATATGATCGGGCCGGCACGACGGCCATCTTCCAGTACATGTCCGCCAAAGTGGCGGCCACGCCGACCGCCTCCATGAAGATCTTGAACCGGCGCCAGTCCCGCGCGGCGCGGGGCTGTTTCACGCCGTCAGGTGCCTCGGCGGCCCTGCCTGCGGTCAACCAGCGGACGACGTTCGGAAGTTCGGCCGCGCTCGTGGTGGGATCAATCGTCTTCATGCTCGCCAAGACATGCCTGGCCTGGTCGGTGAGCGTGCCGCCGGGGGTCTCGGCCAAGATTCGATTGATGTGGTCGTGGTACAGCTTCAGTTGGGACAGCGCCTGTCGAGACCCGGCCAAGGCGCGACGAATGGGCTCCCGGACCTCGGCGTTCAGGACGAGGAGCCGGTCACCCTTCTTTATGTCGCCCGCGAGCGCCTTTTCAAAAGGACGCACCTCGCTCGTTGACAACAGCAGGATGTCGCTCGCCGGCCTGTATGCGAGACGGTGCCCCCGCTGCGTGCGGACCTGAATGATGTCGCCCTTGTACCGTTCACCAGCTTGGGTGAAGTCGATCTCACCCTCGGGAATGGTGGCGGCTATGCGGAATTCGGCCTCTGCGAGATCCAGGTGCTCGTTGGCTCCACCGCTGTCCAGGGCATCGCCCAACGCCTTGGCCGTCCGGCGATAGGGGCAAAGGCAGCGAGTCGACCGATCGGCGACGCCTCCGCGACGACCAGAGCGCTTCCTGCGGCGTCGCCCAGCAACATGACGCGGTCCGGGCAGTCGACAGCGGACAGGAGGGTCCGAACGGTGTCTGGCGTCGGTCCTAAAACGATGAGACGTTCATAGCTGCCGCCGTTGATCTCCTGCCTTAAGGCACGGTGATCTACGACAGCACAATCGCAGGTCACTGCCCGGTCCGAGCCAAGAAACGACTCCATGACGCGGCGGTCGTCGATGGTGATGAGAGTGCGCCGATTGTTCCAGACGGCGTCTTGCAACACTGCTGCAAGTTTCATCGACACCGGCGTTTCGTTCCGCCAAGTCGCAAGTTTGGCTTCAACCGCCGCGACGAGGCGTTTCGCAACCTCGCCGAATTCAGGAGCAGTCTCAGCGACCGCCGCGAGCGGCGCCAAGGCCATCTTGGGCCGGAACAAAGTCCGGGCCGACGCGTCGACTTCGTCGGTGCCGTCGTACAAGACATCGCTGGCCGCGCGCGCCTCGTCGAGACCGATCGGTAAACTTGCTGATCGCCGTAGAAGCGCGAGCGCTTGCGATACCCCCTCTGCAGCCTTGGCGTGGCCGGCCTGGCGCAGGCGGCGTCCCAGAGCCACGAGGTCTTCGCGGAGAGGGGCCAACGAGGCGTCCTTGATGTCTGCCTCAAAGGCGACTTCAGGGTGGGCCGCTGATAGGTCAGCGGCGTCAGCGAATGGGGATGGGTCGGGGAGGTAGGCGCCTGTTTCGATCGCGCGGGCGCGACGCGGAACTTGGCTTGCATTATGGGCGCGGAAGACCTTTGACGCCTTCCTCATCGAGAACACGTCCTCGACCAAGACGACGACCGGGGTGCGACGACCTGGTAGCGCCTCAAGCGCTTGCAGAAGCACCGCCAACCGAGCGCCCCAATCATCCGACAGCTCGATCCGACCGTTCCGGGTGGCGTCGACGATGACGACGTCCAGTCCCGTGGCGGCGAAGCGGTCAGCTGCGAGGAACCTGACCAGGCGATCCACCCGGGACTCAGCGGGCAGGCCGAAGATGGCGAACGGCGCCCGCTCCGGGTCGCCGACCGCGGCAACATGGTCCGTCAGGCCCGCATTCTTGTCGCCCATGTGCGTGTAGTCGCGCACGCGACGCAGGACCTGTGCCGGATCTGCGCGGTAGGGAGCGCCGGTTCCGACTGGCGGAAACACGGAGGTGGTTTCAAGGACCGTCGGACTTCGTACCAGGATTGACCGAGGGGGGGGCGCCGACGACGTCGGCGGCTTTAGATCGCCGAGCCGCAGGTCCAACAAGCACTGTGACTCGTGGGCTAGCTGGGGTGAGGCCCAAGTCTGAGCGGTCCGAAGCTCGGTGGCGATCCGCGCCGCAGCTTGATGCACATCAGACGGTTGAAGAAGCAGCGAACGAGCCCCGAACGTCGCTCCCGCTCGCCAGGGCCAGAAACCAAATGTCGCGTGGGCGAGTCGCCCGCTGGAACGAGCCTCTCGCAGCGCCATCGCAGCTGCGGCAAAGCCGTTTATGGGTGAGTAAGGCCAAGCAAGGACGAGACGATCCTGACCATCCTCGACGGACGCGAGCACGTTATGTGGGACTATCGCAGCTTGGCCCGGAGACTTCCAAGCTGTCGGGTCGGCCGAAATGGAATAGTGCTGCACCGTCGGCGTCGCCACCCCACGCCGGACGAGCTTTCCGTGTTCCTGGGGATTTCGGCGCACAGAAAGCAGCGTTTGAACACGCTTCGTGCGGCTCTCAGCGCTTTGACGAGCGGACTCGAATTGGACACGCCGCAGCCAATCGCGATTCCCCCCCTTGTTCTTCCCCACCCCATGGCCCCCGGCAGCCTGATTCCGCGTGTTCGCGGCAGACATATCAATCCTGAGCAGATCAGTTGTCTAGGTTCAACTATGGCTTGCTTGAATGCGGATAACGGCGGGGGGAAGCTGCTTGAATGGAAAGCGCTGAAGGTCCGCTTCTCGACCGCAGGTCCAAGTCAGCTATTGGCGCATTCGCGACGGAGCGAAATGACGGATTTCGAGGCCTTCGGTTAGGCGGGGACAGCAATCATGCCAAATATACTACCAAGGCCAGTGCATGCTCCCGCACCCAAAACACCTTAAAGCCCCACCGCCAAAAGCCGTGGGGCTCTATGGTGTCGGGTTGGGGGGGCTAGCGATATGACCAAATCGGCAGCCCATCGAATCCCAAGGTTTCATATCGCGACATCTCTCCCAGCGTCACACTACAGTGGTTATGGGCGTCGCTTTCATAAGGACAGCGGCTAGGTGGCGTCGGCGGGTTCGACGTAAAGGTGCGCTTCGACGCCATCCGTTTTTTGGGCAAGACCCGGCACCTCGTCGAGTTGGCGAAGGCTGGTGAACAGACCGCGTTCTTCACGATAGCGGACGATCTCAAACCCATGGCCACGCAAAAGTTCAACGCCATCAAGTTCGGCCGCAGTGGCGGTGTTCAAGTCAATCATCTCTCGCGGTCCGCAGTAGAGCCTCGCGGCCGGTGGCCGCGGGATTGCGCGGGCTGGCGACTTCGCCGGCTGGTGAAGCGTTTAAGCGCTTGGAAGGGACGTGCAGCAAGCCAGGCCCCTGACACAGGTCGGAAGGCCCTGAGCCCCTTAGATCCCGCCGCTTCGCATGATGACGACTGCGATCAGCGTCAGAAAGACGACGGCTGCGGCCGCTATGGCGAGGGCCGTGATACGAAAGGCGCCGCGTGTCGGCTTGTCGGGCCGGTCTTCGTAGCCGATCGGGACTTTGCGGGGTTCGTTGTCGGTCATGGGCGATCAACGCACGGAGGCGGTTCGCGTTCGCCGACGCGTGTGAGCCTTCGGCGCAACCAAGGCTGCGCCGAAGGCTCTCGATGGTCGTCAGAAGCGGTAGGCGACGCCGATCCGCAGATTGCGGCCCGGCAGAGGGGCGATGTCCTTGAGGAAGGACACGTGTTCGCGGGCTTCCTCGTCCGTCAGGTTCCGCGCCTCGGCGAACAGGGTGACGTTCTGCTGGGCGAAGGGACGGACCGCGACCGAGGCGTTGACCAGGGTGTAGTCGTCGGTCGGCAGTTCGAATTCGTTAGCGACCCGGTCCTGTTCTCCGACGTGGCGAACCTCGGCGCTGGCGTCGAACTTGGTCGATGTCCAGGCCAGACGTCCGGTGACGGAGTAGGGCGGGATCCGCGCGGCAGGGCCGAAGTCCGTCTGGGCGTGGACATAGTCGGCCGCGCCTTCCAGCGACAGTTTGCGATCGCCGTCCTGCCAAAGCGCATAGGCGCCTTCCAGCTCGAAGCCATAGAATTTGGCATCGGTCTGGACGAACCGATAGATGGGGAAGAACTCGTCCTCTTCCTCGAAATAGAACTGGTCGCCCGTCGGCCGTTCGTCGATGAAGCCGTTATACCAAGAGTGATAGACGTGCAGATCGCCGGTGAACCGGCCGCGATCATAGTGGGCGGTGCCCTCCAGCGTCGTCACCTTTTCGGAGTTCAGCGTCAGGTCGCCGGTCTCGTAGGCGGCGGTGGCGATGTGGACGCCGTCGGCGAACAGCTCGACCTCGCTGGGCGCGCGTTCGTTGTGGGCCAGGCTGAGGCCCAGGAACAGGCCGGCGGTCGGGCGGATGAAGGCGGCGGCGGACGCCGACCAGTTGTCGAACTCGCGCGTGACTTCGCTGGCGCCGCCGATGGGCGTGCCGCTGAGTTCGCGCCGGTCATAGCGCAGGCCGCCCTCGAAGCCATGGTTGCCGAGGTCCAGACGCTGCACCGTATAGAGGCCCAGTTCGTCGATCTTGACGGAGGGCACGAAGGCCTCCTCGCCGATGGCCTCGAAGTTGCGCGATAAGGCCTGGACGCCGACGGCGCCGTTCCAGCCGTTGCGTTCGCGCTGGACAAGGTCCGCACGGCCTTCCCAGCCGTCGGAGTTGAAGATGGTGCCCGGCTCGCCCACGGCCTCGAACTCGGTGTGGGTGTAGTCGGCATGGCCGTAGGAGCCGCGCAGGGCCGAGAAGGGCCCGCTGTCGAAACGGTATTCGCCGCGCGCGTCCCACCGCTTCTGGTTCAGCTTGATGAAGACCGACTCCTCGGCGACCGTGCCGTATTCGCTGTCGGTGTTCTTGTAGGAAACGCCGGCGAAGCCCTTGTCGCCGATGTAGGAACCGCCGACGCCCCAGGCTTCCAGATCGGTATAGCTGTTAGGCTGGGTTCCGGTGTCGTCGCGCGCAAGGCCTTCGGCGGCGGCGCGCCTGGCGGAAATGGCCGGGGCCGGGATTTCGTAGTCGTCGGTCTTGCGCTTCACCCCATCGACGTTGAAGGCGAAGTTTCCACCGCCGACGGTCACGCGACCGAAGGCGCTGCGGCCGTCATCGACGCTGGAAGCCTGGGTGGAGACCACGCCGGACACGCCGCCCTCGGGGATTTCGGTGGGGATGCGATCGTCCAGAACATTGACCACGCCGCCGATAGCCGAGCCGCCATAGACCAGCGTCGCGGGCCCGCGAATGATCTCGATACGATTGGCCTCGGCCGGATCGGTGGCCACGGCGTGGTCGGGCGAGACAGAGCTCGCGTCGATCAGGCCGATGCCGTTGGTCAACACCTGGACGCGCGGCCCGCTGAGGCCGCGAATGACGGGTCGGCTGGCGCCCGGCGCAAAGTCGGTCGAACGGATGCCCGGACGCCCGCTCAGCATATCGCCGAGCGAGGCCGCCGGCGCCGTGGCCAGCGTCTGTTCGTCCACGACGTCGGTCGCGATTACCGAGGCCCGCTGGCTGATGCCATAGGGCGCGCCCGTGACGATGATATCGCCCAACTCCGCCGGGGCTTGCGGAGCGGACTGCGCGGCGGCGGCGCCTGCCAGAATCGTGGAGCCTGCGGCCGCCATGAGCAGGGATCGCGAGACGCTTGAGGGACGCATGGAAAAACTCTCAGCCTGGGGAGGAAGTGACTTGTTACGAGATAACGTCACATAGGCTTTGCGCAATCAAGAACCCGACGACGATTTTGTGTCGGGCGTGTCTCTAGGGGCGCCGCCGGCCGGAGAAGAGTCGTGGACTATCTTGAAGGGGAGAATGGCGCGCCGCCTTGGATGATCCTGAGAACTATTTCGCAGTGGTTGGCTGGGCAGCTTGAAGATCGCCCTTCCATGCCCGAAGCCAAGGTCGCACTTCGCCCCTCATGGACACTCGGAAGATCCGCTCCAGGGTTAAACTAGCGCCATAATCGAACTCGTGCGCAGCATGGCGTAGAAGCGGTGGCGGTGCACCGCCAAAGATAATCCCGAGAACTATTCGGTCTCGGTGGGCTGGGCTGCTTAGCTTTGCCGACAGACATGGAGACGACGCCGGACAGAACCATCTTTGGCGGTTTATTTATTTTGCAACCAGCCCCTTCGTCATGGGAGGCGCGAGTAGCTTGGCGGTGGCCGCATCAACCTATCGTCATTTCAGACTCTGAGTGTCGATTGTCGAAGAATCGCATCAGATCGTTGAAAGGCAGCGGTCGTGATACCCAGTAGCCTTGGATGGTGTCGCACCCAAGGCCAGCCAAGACATCGAAAACATCCTCGGTCTCGACACCCTCGGCGACGACGGTCATGCCGAGCCCATGGGCCAGATCGACGGTGGAGCTGATAATCAAGCGATCGCGTTCGCTGTTCACGACATCAAGGATCAAGGATCGGTCGATCTTCAACTCGTCGGCGTTCAGCATTTTTAGATAGCTGAGCGAAGACAGGCCTGCCCCGTAGTCGTCGATCGAAATCCGCACCCCCGCCGCTCGATAGGCCGCGATCGCCTGGGCCGCGATCTTCGGGTTTTCGATGACGGCAGTCTCAGTGATTTCGAAGATGAGATCGGCGTCGCAGCCCTCGATCAACTGGAGCGCACGTGCCCGGAAGGCCTCATCCACAAGAAGACGTCCCGAGACATTCAGAGCGATCGCCAGATGAACGCCTTGGGCCCTCAACGCGGCCTGATCTTCGATCGCTTTGACGATGCTCCATTCGGTCAGCGCCCTGATCTGTCCCGTCTGTTCGGCGATCGGAATGAACAGGTCCGGCCCGATCCGACCGCGAACGGGATGATGCCAGCGGCAGAGCGCCTCGACCGAAGCCGTTGAGCCATCCGAGGTCTTGCGCTTGGGCTGATAGTGCAGACTGACGTCGCTCCTGCGCAGGGCGTCGCGAAGTTCCGACATCAGGGCGAGGTTGTTGTCGGGATCGACAAAGGACGCCTCGTCATAAAGCACTGTACGATCGTCCGAGAGATCGGCCTGGTTAAGCGCCGTCGTCGCCCGTTCGATCAGGGCGTCGCCGCTCGCCGACTGCCTATCCTGTGAAGCGCTGCCGATGCGGACGAACAGATCCAGCGGCTGGCCGTCGACGGTGAAGGTCGTTTCCACGGCGCGAAGCGATCTGGCCAGGGCGTGTTGCTGATCGACGGACAGATCGGCCCGCGAGAAGGCGAGCACCGAGGACGCGATTTGCGCCACCCGGTCCACGTCGGCCAAATCGGCCAAGCGGTCGGCAAGCTGGACCATCAAGGTGTTGGCGACGTCATAACCGACGACCCCGCGCATCTCCGCATGGCGATCCACGCCGATCGCAAACACGGCGACGTTGGTCTCGGCTGTGGCGATCAGGTCGTCGATGCCCGCCAGCAGAGCTCGGCGATTGGGAAGCCCTGTTTCCGGCTGATGCATCGCCAGATGAAGCAGGCCGGCCTCTCGCGCCTGCACGATCGCCTTGGCTTGCCTCGTCAACTCCACGCGGGTCGCCCAGATCGCCATCAGTGTCTGCGTGAAAAGAAGCGCGGCGATGTCGATGCTGACCGGCAGCAAGGCCTGAAGCACGATCGGCGCGATGACGATCAAGGCCGTGATGGCGACATGGCGCACGACCAACCGCCATAGAGCGGCGCCCCCGCTTCTGACAGGCTGCAGCGCCGCGACGAGCCCGGCGCACAGGATCAGAAGAGCCAGCGGGCTAAGGCTGACCAAGGCCCGTCCGTCAGCGATACTTTCGTAGGCGAGGGCGTGGATGATGACGCCGGGCAACAGCCCGACGGGTGTGGCGAACTCGTCGCCAAGTTCCAGGGCCGTCGCCCCCATCAGGACCTTCTTGCCGCGCACGAGCGAGGGGTCGAAGCGGCCGCTGTAGACGTCCTCGAAACTGAGGTGGGGGATCGATTTCTGCTCGATCCCGAAATCGACGGTGAAAACGCCCTGACGCACCGAGGCATCGGCCAGGAGGGCCGCGACCGATGGCGGCGCTTCATCTGAGGCGCCGTAATCGTAATGGCGCACCCTTCCGTCGCCATCCACCGGCACATTGACCGACGCGAGCAAGGAATCATTTAGAAGCGGAGCGATCGGACGATTGCCCGATCTGCGTCTTTCGCCGGCGCCATATGACTCCATCTGTTCGAAGGTCGCCAACGCCACCTGGCCGGGGTGGCGGGATACGGCCGCCGCCAGCGCCTGATCGGACGTGGGGTTGGACGGCGCGCTGAAATCGACATCGACGGCGACCAGGGTCGCGCCGGCCGCAATCAGATTGTCGATCGCCTGCGCATATCGTCGCCGGTCCCATGGCCAGGCCTCTGCGGCAACCAGGCTTCGGGAATCGATCTCGACGATCGTCAGGCCCTGGGTGGAGGGCCTTTCCAGCACCGAGAAACGTGCAGAGGCGAAGACGTCGTCAAGGGGCCGGAAGGCGCCGGACAGCATGCCGACGCCTATGACCGCAAGCACTGAAAAGCTCCATATTACAGCGCGCACACGCATTGATTGGAGCGCTCGATAGAGATTCATCAATCTCTCGGCGGGCGACCGCCAGGCCCCCCATTGCCCCCGTTGCCGCCACCGTTGCCGGAGCCGCCATTGCCACCCCCGTTCCCGGGGTTGCCAGGGTTGCCCGGACCGCCGTTGCCGCCACCGTTGCCGGAGCCGCCACTGCCGCCCCCGTTGCCGGGATTGCCAGGGTTGCCGGGGTTGCCCGGACCGCCATTGCCACCACCGTTGCCGGAGCCGCCATTGCCACCCCCGTTGCCGG
>NZ_JAELUF010000039.1 GCF_016429195.1 Brevundimonas sp. ASV9 | reverse complement strand
GTCGGTGGTCTGATCGTAGCGGCGGGTCTGGTGCTGGATCAGTGGATCGAGGGCGTGCTGCCCCACCTGGCGGCGGTGCTGCTGTTTCTGTTCGGCGCCTTCTATCTGGCGCGCGCGACCCTGAAGCGCCCGGCGATGGCCGATGGTCCCGCGGTCGAGACGCCCGAGCCGGCCGTGTCCGACAAGGCCGCCTTCCTCGGTCTGGTCGCCATGATGGCGGTTTCGCCTGGCGAAGTGCTGCTGCCCATCTATCTGTCTTCGGCCTCGGCGGGGCTTGGAGCCCTGGCGCTGCTGACGGTGGTGTTCGCGGCGGGGACTATCGCCGGCATGGCGGTCTTCACGGCTCTGGCCAGCGCCGGCGCCTCGATCCTGCGGCTGGAGCGGTGGGCGCGGTATGAGGGGGCGGTGCTGGGCGTGGCGCTGATCGCCTTGGGCCTCATGGTCGCCATGCACCAACACTGACGCGATATTACATGATAACATTCAATGCGTTATCATGTATCGGCTTGGCTGTTTCGCCAGAGGGCGTATAGGCGACCCATGAACGCCGCGCACGACCACAGCCCCAGCCACCGGCATGACCACGATCATGCGGATCACGGCCATGGGCATTCTCACAGCCACCACGGACACAGCCACGGTCACGGCGGTCATAGCCACGGCCCGGTGGACACCGGCGACTGGCGCTATGCTGTCGGTCTGGTGGTCAATCTGCTGTTCGTGGCGTGCGAGTTCGGCGCCGGCCTGATCGCGGATTCGACCGCCCTGTTGGCCGACGCCGGGCATAATCTGTCGGACGTGCTGGGTCTGGCCATGGCGGGCGGGGCGGCCTGGCTGGCGCGACGCGGCGCACATGGAGCGGCGGGCGGTCGGCGGACCTATGGTTTCGGCAAGGCGACGGTGCTGGCGGCGCTGGGCAATGCGTTGCTACTGATCTTCGCTTGCGGGGCTATCGCCTTCGAGGCCGTGCGGCGGTTCAACGAACCCGCCCCGGTCGGGTCGGGCGTCATCATGGCGGTCGCGGGCATCGGCTTCGTCATCAACCTGGGCACCGCGCTGCTGTTCATGAAGTCGCAGCACGACCTGAATGCGCGCGGCGCCTATCTGCACATGATGGCCGACGCAGGCGTGTCGCTGGGCGTGGTGCTGGCCGGCGGGCTGATCATGATGACCGGCTGGTCGGTGGTCGATCCGCTGGTCAGCCTGGCGATCGTGGTCGTGATCCTGTGGTCGACCTGGGGCCTGCTGAAGGACTCGGTCAATCTGGTCATGGACGGCGCGCCGACAGGCGTGGACGTGCCGGCTCTGGAACAGGCGCTGGTCCGCCTGCCGGGCGTGCGAGCCGTGCATGATCTACACGTCTGGGGATTGTCGACGACCGAGACGGCCCTGACCGCCCACCTGGTCCACGACCGCGCCGACACGGCGGCGCTGATCTGCGAGGCCCAGGCGGTGGCGAAGCGCTACGCCATCGGCCATACGACATTGCAGTTGGAGACCGAGCCTCTGCCGGATTGCCCGGGCTGCTGAGCCCTTAGGCCTGTTCGAACGTCACCGGCGCGCCCCAGAACTGCGACACCAGTTCCGACTGCGGCCCGGCCTGGCCGGTGGTCAGGAAGTCGCGACGCCCGCTGTCGCCCAGATCGTATTCCGGGTGCGCCTTGAAATAGCGCTCTAGCGCATCCGCCACCGCCGTCGGCTGTTCGATCAGAACGGTGCCGGCCGGCAGAGCTTGGGCGAACAGTTCGGCGACAATCTCATAGTGGGTGCAGCCCAGGATGGCCTTGTCCGGGTGGCGGCCGATGCGGCGACGCAGCGCATCGACGTGGTCGTCGATCACCACCTTCAGCTCTTCCGGCGGCGCGCCCAGTTCGATCAGACCCGCCAGGCCGGGGCAGGGTTCGGAGAAGACGGCGATGTCCTCGCGCCGCTTGTCGATCTCGATCTCATAGACGCGGCTGATAGCCGTAGCGGCGGTGCAGAAGACGCCGGTGATGTCGATGGAGGCGACCTTTTCGCCCTCCTGCGGGCGCTCGGCCTCGAAACTCCAGGGCTTGCCGGTCGCCGCCTCGATGGTCGGGACGATGATGCCCAGGATGTTGACCGGGCGGCCCAGACGCTCGCGCAGACCCGGCAGCCAGGTCTGTTGCAGGCGGCGAAGCGCAATGGCGCTGGCGGTGTTGCAGGCCAGGACGACGACGGAGGCGCCGGCCGCGAACAGACGCTCGCAACCGGTTTTCGTCAGTTCGACGATGTCTTCGCCGCCGCGCCCGCCATAAGGGGCGTGGGCCTGATCGGCCAGATAGACGAAGTCCCGCTGGGGGAAGCGTCGGGTCAGTTCGCGGTGGACGGTCAGGCCGCCCACGCCGGAGTCGAAAACGCCAATAGCCATGGCCCGGCTTTAGAACAGTGCGACGACGTATCCAACCGGATTGGCGACAAGTTTATCCCCGCGTCAGGTGACGGGGGCGATGCGTGCGCCTAAGTGTATCGCAACCATGATCTTGTTTCGGAGCATTCCATGCATAGACGCCAGCTTCTCATCGCGGGCGGCAGCCTGATGGCCCTGTCGGCCTGCGCTTCCACGGGCGCGACCTCGGGCGGGTCCGCTGCGGCGCCGTCCGCCGCCAGCGTCGCCGAGGAAGCGCGCATCGCCCGCGCCGTGCTGCCCCGCCAGACGCCGCGCGCCGAGCTGCTGCAGGCCTGGACCGGGAAGTATGATGGCGTTCCGCCCTTCGACAAGGTGACGCCGGCCAAGCTGCGGGAAGCCATGCTGGAAGGCATCGAACTGCAGCGCGCCGACATCGCCGCCATCGCCAACAACCCCGAGGCCCCGACGTTCGCCAACACCATGGCGGCGCTGGAGCTGGCCGGCGAGCCGCTGGACCGGGCGTCCAACGTCTATGGCGTGATGACCTCCAACATCGGCGGCGAAGCCTACGACGCGGTCGACACCGAGCTGTCGCCGCTGCTGTCCGCTGCTTCGGACGAGATCACCTTCAACGAGAAGTTGTTCCAACGGGTCAAGACCGTCGCCGACACCGCAGACGCGGCGGGCCTCAGCGCCCAGCAGAAGCGTCTGGCCGAGCGTCGCCGCGACGCCTTCATCCGTTCGGGCGCCAATCTGGACGCGGCCGGCAAGGCCGAACTGGGCCGGATCAACACCGCCCTGTCCAACGCCTTCACCCGCTTCGGCCAAAAGGTCGTCGCCGATGAGAATTCCTGGACGCTGATCCCCAACGAGTCCGGCGTGCGAGGCCTGCCGGACTCCAACAAGGCGGCCGCCGCCAGCGCGGCGCGCAGCCGCAATCTGCAGGGCTGGGCGATCCTGAACACGCGTTCGGCGGTCGATCCCTTCCTGACCTTCGCCGACGACCGGGCCCTGCGCGAGCAGGTCTGGAAGAAGTTCGTCAATCGCGGCGACAACGGCGACGCCAACGACACCAACGCGACCATCGCCGAGATCGTGAAGCTGCGCGACCAACGCGCCAAGCTCTTGGGCTATCGCAACCACGCCGAACTGCGCATGCAGGACACGATGGCCAAGACCCCGGCCAATGCCCAGGCCCTGATGGATCGCGTCTGGGCGCCGGCCAAGGCCCGCGTCGCCGAGGAAGTCGCCGACATGAAGGCGATCGCCGGCTTCGACATCGAGCCGTGGGACTACCTCTACTTCGCCGAGAAGGTGCGCAAGGCCAAGTACGATCTGGATCAGAACCAGCTGAAGCCCTACTTCGAGCTGAACGCGGTCCGCGCCGGCTCCTTCGCCATGGCCGAGCGCCTGTACGGCTTCCAGTTCAAGAAGCTGCCCAAGGGATCGGTGCCGACCTTCGAGCCCGACGTCGAGGCCTATGAGGTCTATGACAAGAGCCGCGACGGCCGCCTGATCGGTCTGTACTACACCGACGATTACGCCCGCCCGGGCAAGCGTTCGGGCGCCTGGATGACCACCTATCGGTCGTTCTCGCAGCTGGACGGCTCCAAGGTCATTCTCGCGTCGAACAACAACAACTTCACCAAGCCGGAGCCGGGCGAGCCTGTCCTGATCTCGCTGGACGACGCCGAGACCCTGTTCCACGAGTTCGGCCACGCCCTGCACTATCTGTCGTCGGTGGTGACCTATCCGTCGTACGGCAATACGCCGCGCGACTTCGTGGAATATCCGTCGCAGGTGCACGAGCACTGGGTGCTGAGCCGCCCGATTCTGGACGGTTATCTGAAGCACTATCAGACGGGCGCGGCCATGCCGGCCGAACTGGTCAACAAGATCGAGGCCGCCGCCACCTTCAACCAGGGCTATGCGACGGTCAGCTATCTGTCCTCGGCCATCGTCGACATGGACCTGCACACCCAGGCCGTGCCGCCAACCGATATCGATGCGTTTGAGAAGGCCAGCCTGGCGCGGATCGGCATGCCCAAGGAGATCGTGATGCGGCACCGCCTGCCGCAGTTCAATCACCTGTTCACGTCAGATGCCTATTCGGCGGGCTACTACAGCTATCTGTGGTCCGAGACGATGGACGCCGACACCTGGGCCTATTTCGAAGAGTCGGGCGACGTGTTCAATCCGGACATCGCCGGCCGCTTCAAGTCGATCATGCTGGCCCCCGGCAACACCACCGATCGCGCCGAAGCCTATCGCGCCTTCCGCGGCCGCGACCCGGACGTGGCGGCCCTGCTGAAGGTCCGAGGCTTCCCGGTTTCCTGATCAAGGGCATTCCGTTCTTTGGGACGGATGAGGCCTTGGTGAAAGCCGCCTATCTTTAAGTCGGACGCCGCCGGACGATCTGTCCGGCGGCGTCTTGCGTTTCAAGCGTTGAACGCGAAGCGCCCGCGCGCATATTCGGCTCGGCGAGGGTCGGGCAACAGAGACAACGCTTCCTGCCGGAAGCTATTGCGACAGACCGGGCGCTCGATCGATCGGACACTCCGGCAAAAGCGATCTGCGGCGCCGTTGACGCGTGCGTCGAATGCAGCCGCTCCATGTCGGGTCGACAAATCGAGATCGCCATAGGGGATGTGGGCTTCGAACTGCGCGGCGTTTGCTGAACCGGCCGAGAGGACCGCGGCGGCCGTGATAGAGACGATTTTGAGCATGATCCTGAGTTCCGTTTTCCAACCCCTTGTTGTCCGGGGTGGCTAACGGTGAAGCTGGATCCGATCAAAACGGCGAAGCTTATGCGGCCGAATGGCGCCGCTTCAATAATTCGACGTCATGACATTTGGGTCAGGATCGACCCGTCTGCGCATCCGATGCTTCTACTGAGGCTCCTCAGCCTCTAAGTCAGGGCAGGCATCTGCTGGAGATTTCATGACCGTCGTCGCCTCCTACGTCTATCGTGACGGCCAGCGCGTGCGAGAGGCGCCGCTGACGCCCGAGGGGTTGGCGCTGGAGCCGGGCGAGTTCGTCTGGGTGGGGCTGTACGATCCGACGGACGCCGAGATCGACGTCCTGGTGGAACGATTCAAGCTGCATCCGCTGGCGGTCGAGGACGCCCTGGCGGCGCACCAGATGCCCAAGGTCGAGGTCTATGGCCGCGAACTGTTCGTAGTGGCGCGCACGGCCATGAAGATCGATGACCGGCTGGCCTATGGCGAAACGCACGTCTTCGTCGGCGACGACCATGTGGTCAGCATCCGTCACGGCTCGGCCCGCGCCCACAACCATTTGCGCACACAGCTGGAAGCCTCGCCCTTGCAGCTCAAGAAGGGTCCCGACTTCGTCCTGCACGGCATTCTGGATTTCATCGTCGACGCCTATGCCCCCATCGTCGACGATGTCGAGGACAGCGTTCTGGAGATGGAGCAGCGGACGCTGGACGCTTTTCTGTCACGCCTGGAAATCCGCCGGCTCTTCACCCTTCGCCGCGAGCTGCTAAAGTTTCGGCGCATCCTGGGGCCGATGGAAGAGGTGCTGGGACGGCTTCAGTCGTTGGACCTGCCCTGTATCGATCCGGACGTTCGGCCCTATTTCCGCGACGTCGGCGACCACGTGCGGCGGGTGAACAGCCGGTTGGGCGGATTGAACGACATCCTGTCGTCGGTGTTCGAAGTGGCCAATCTACTAGAACAGCAACGTCAGGGCCTGATCACGCGCAAGCTGGCCGCCTGGGCCGCCATTCTGGCCGTGCCGACCGCCATCGCCGGCATCTACGGCATGAACTTCGAGCACATGCCCGAGCTGCGCTGGGAGTACGGATATTATGCGGTCCTGGGCGTGATCGCGGCCATCTGTGCGGCGCTGTATGTGACGTTCAAACGGACGAAGTGGCTGTAGTCAGCCGCTGTTCCTCAACCCCGCCGCCACGCCGTTGATGGCCAGAAGGATGCCTTCGCGGACGCGGGGGTCGTCGTCTCCCGCGCGGCGGCGGCGGATCAGTTCGATCTGGACGTGGTTCAGCGGCTCGACATAGGGCATGCGCAGCCGGATCAGCCGGTCCAGTTCGGGCTGGCCGCCCAGCAGCGCGTCATGGCCGGTGATGGCCAGGACGGCGTCATGGGTGCGCTGCCACTCCTCGCGGATTTCGCCATAGATGCGTGAGGCCAGAGCGGCGTCCGGCACCAGGGTCGCGTAGCGTCTGGCGATGGTCATGTCGGACTTGGCCATCACCATCTCCATGTTCTGGACCAGGGTCTTGAAGAAGGGCCACGCCTCGGCCATCGCCTTCAGCTCGCCCATGTCCTTGCCCTGGACCGCCGAGCCGAAGCCGAACCAGCCGGGCAGCATGACCCGGCTTTGCGACCAGCTGAACACCCAGGGAATGGCGCGCAGATCCTCGATCCGCGTCGAGGCGGTGCGCGACGACGGGCGCGAGCCGATCTTCAGATCGGCGATCTCGGCGATGGGGGTGGCGGCCCGGTAGTAGTCGACGAAGCCGTCGGTCTCATAGACCAGCTTGCGATAGGCGGCCATTGAACGCGCCGACAGGTCCGACAGGGTCGCGCCGTGTTCGGCGGTGAAGGCGTGATCCGTCCCCTTGCCCAGCGAGGTCAGCATGGCGCCGCAGGTCAGGGCGTCCAGATTGCGAAGCGCGATCTCCGGCTCGCCATATTTGTTGGCGATCACCTCGCCCTGTTCGGTAGTGCGGATGCGGCCCTGGACCGTGCCTTCCGGCTGGGCCAGGACGCCGGCGAAGGACGAACCGCCGCCACGCCCGACCGTGCCGCCACGCCCGTGGAACAGTTGCAGCTTCAGCCCGTGCTTCTGCGTCACCTCGACCAGGGCGCGCGAGGCCTCGTGCAGCTCCCAGCCCGAGGTCAGGTAGGAGCCGTCCTTGTTCGAATCCGAATAGCCGATCATGACCTCCTGCACCCCGCGCGCCCTGGCGACGGCGAGGGCCGACGGCTCCTGCAACAGCCGCTCCAGGGTAGGGCGGGCGGCGCGAAGGTCTTCGATGGTCTCGAACAGAGGCGCGGCCTGGATGGGGCAGGCGGCGGGGTCTTCGGGTCGGTAGAGACCGACCTCCTTCAGCAGCAGATAAACTTCCAGCAGGTCGGACGCCGCGTCCGTCTTGGACACGATATGGGTGCGGATCGCCTGGGGCCCAAAGGCGGCGAGTGCGGTCGCGGCCGCCTGAAGGATGGCGCGCTCCTTCAGGGTTTCCGGCTCATAGTCGGCATAGGGGCTGAACAGCAGGCGCGAGGAGGCCAGTTCGGCGGCCAGCACCTTCAGGCGACCTTCTTCGTCCAACGCCAGATAGTCGAGTTCGACGCCCGCGACCTTCAGCAGGTCGGCGACGACGCGTTCGTGGACGTCGGCGTTTTGGCGCATGTCCAGGGTCGCCATATGGAAGCCGAACACCTCGACCGCCGTGATCAGGTCGCTGAGCCGGTCGTCGGCGAAGACGCCGCCGTGGTGCGACACCAGGCTGTCGTGAAGCGTCTTCAGGTCGGCTTCGAAGGCGTCGGGGCCGGGATAGGGTTCGGCCTGGACCGCGGGGCGACGGGGCGGGGGGGCGTCGCCCAGCTTTTCGTGCGTGGCGGCGAGGCGAGCATAGACGCCGGTCAGGGCGCGGCGATAGGGCTCGTCCGCGCGGTGGGGCGACGGATCATGGGCAGCGTCGGCTAGAGCCTGAAGCTCCGGCGACACCTGCGCCAGTTCGGCCGCGAGGCTGAGTTCGGCACCCAGGGCGTGCACCTCCTCCAGATAGAAGCTCAGCACGGCCCGCGCCTGGGTGCGGAAGGCGGCGGCCATCACCGTGGCGTCCACGTTAGGATTGCCGTCGCGGTCGCCGCCGACCCAGGTGCCGACGCGCATGAAGGGCTTCAGCTCGGGCGCCTCCAGCAACCGCCGCCAGGCCGACAACTGCTTGGGCGCGACGTGCAGGAAGATGCGGTCCAGGAAGGAGACCACGGTGTCGATCTCGTCCTGCACCACCAGCCCCTGGGTGCGGACCAGACGCGTGGCCCACAGGATGACGATCTGGCGGCGCAGCGGTTCTGCGATGGTGTCGAGGGTGCAGGCGTCGCCGGCCTTGTCGCAGGCGTCCAGCAGGTCGGTGATGGCGGCGATGCGGTCGATGACGCTCTTGCGCCGGACCTCCGACGGGTGGGCGGTTAGGACGGGCGAAATCAGCGACTGATCCAGCAGAGCGCGCACGGCCTCGCGGTCCACGCCCTGATCGGCCAGACGCTTCAGCGCGCCTTCGGGCGTATCGGGCCGTGCGCCGGCCTCAGCCTGGCTCTGGGCGCGGCGGCGGGTCGAGCGGTCCTCGGCGATATTGGCCAGCAGCGAGAACAAGGCGAAGCCGTGCGCCAGACCGGCCGCCTGATCCACCGACATGGCGGTCAGCAGCTTCTCCAGACGCTTGGCGGGGTGCGAGGCCGGGTCGCGGTGATAGGCGATCGAAGCCTGTCGCACCGCCTCGACATGGTCGAACAGGGCCTGACCGCCCTCGTCGCGGATGATGTCGCCCAGAATGCCGCCCAGCAGTCGAACTTCGTCACGCAGGGCGTCGTCGGCGGCGGGGCTCATCATCTCATATATCCTGGGTAGGCGCGGGGAGGTCGGCATCTGGAAGGGCGAAGTCGCCCGCGTCAACGCACGATCCGTGACAGCCGCTCCCAGAAATCACCGCGTCGATCATGGTGAACCGCCCGTTAGGGTTTCTTAACCGACGGCGCCCGATGATGCGGGCGTAGGATTCCAGATCGGTTCCACTCTTGCCTATGTTCGCCAAACGCCAATCCGCACTCGCCGCCACCGCCGGGACCGCCCCGCGCGCCAAGGACGGCCCGAGCCTGAAACCTGTCGTCGACGCCCTGAAGAAGCCGCCGGTCGCGGCGGGTCTCGCGGGCTTGCTGCTGCTCAGCACCAGCGCCCTATTTTTGACGGTGCTGGGTGATCCCAAGGCGGGAACACCCTCGGCCCATGTCGCGCTGGAACGCGAGGCGGCCGCAGCGCCAGCGCCGGTGCCGACGGGCTTCGAAGCCTTCTCCATGGGCGCGATGGGGCTGTATCAAAATCTGGCGGGCGGCGCTGATCCGGCTGCGGGCGGCGACGCCGTCATCACCCTGCCGGACGGCGGCAGCGTCTCGGGTCAGGGCGCGCCGATCACGGCGCCGGTCCACACGGCCTCGCCCTTGGCCAAGGCCCCCATCGCCGGTCTGTCGCAGCCAGGATCGAACGGTCCCCTGCCGATGATCGCGCCCGACGGCCGCGTGCCGGCCCAGGCCTATGCCCGACCGTTCCGTCCGAACGGCAAGCCGCGCGTGTCGCTGATCGTCGGCGGCTTGGGCCTGAACGCCGTCACCACCCGAGCGGCCATCGAACGGTTGCCGCCGGAGGTCACGCTCAGCTTCGTGCCCTATGCCGACAATCTGCAGGGCTGGATCGACCAGGCGCGCGCACAGGGCCATGAGGTCATGCTGGAAATGCCGATGGAGCCTACCGGCTATCCCGACAACGACCCCGGCCCCTATACGCTGCTGGCCGACGGCGGCGCCGATGACGTGACCGCCAAGATGGACTGGCTGCTGAGCCGCGCCACGGGCTATTTCGGCGTGACCAACTATCTGGGCGACCGGTTCGCCGGGTCGGACACCGGCATGAACGCCTTCCTGAGCGTCCTGCGCCAGCGCGGCGTCGCCTTCCTGGACGACGGCTCGTTCCAGCGTCGGCCGGGCGCCTGGGCGCGGGCCAGCGCGGACCGCGTCATTGACCGGACCCAGTCACCCGCCGCCATCGTCGCCGCCCTGAACGGCCTGGAAGCCCAGGCCAAGCTGCGCGGTTCGGCCCTGGGGGCCGGCTTCAGCTATCCGGTGACGGTCGAGGCCGCCGCCCGCTGGACCGCCGGCCTGGAACAGCGCGGCCTGCAACTGGCGCCGGCCTCGTCCCTGTCGATGCGGCCGGGGCGCTAGTGTCCGATCTCGACGCCTATCGGCCCAATGTCGGGGTCGTGCTGTTCAACCGCGACGGCCTGGTCTGGTACGGCCAGCGGCACGCCACGCCCGGCCCGCATAACTGGCAGTTCCCTCAAGGCGGCGTCGATGCGGGCGAGGATCTGGAAGCCGCCGCCCGCCGCGAACTGCATGAGGAGACCGGCGTCACCTCGATCGAACTGCTGGCGCGGACGGACGACTGGATCCTGTACGACTTCCCGCCCGAAGCCATGAACAACGCCAAGGCCTGGCGCGGTTTCAAGGGTCAGAAGCAGCAGTGGTTCGCCTTTCGCTTCACCGGCGACGAGGCCGAGATCGATCTCGCGGCCGACGACGAGGTCGAGTTCGACGCCTGGCGCTGGGGGCCGTTGTCGGACGCCTGCGACCTGATCGTGCCGTTCAAACGGCCGGCCTATGAACAGGTCGTCGCCGCCTTCTCGCACCTGGCGGCATAGAAAAAGGGCGGCGCGAACGCCGCCCTTTCATAGTTCGCCTTGAAACGGTTTAGGCTGCTTCAGCCTTCTGCTCGGCCTGGCCTTCGATCAGCGGCTGGCCGGCGCCGATTTCGATACGGCGGGGCTTCAGCGCCTCGGGCAGCTCGCGCTTCAGCGAGATCGACAGCAGACCGTTGACCAGATTGGCGTCGTTGACGACGACATAGTCGGCCAGTTGGAAGCGGCGCTCGAAATCGCGCTCGGCCAGGCCGCGATGCAGATAGGTCTTCTGCGTCGCCGTATCGTCGTTGGCGGTCTTGCGGCCGGTCACGGTGAGCAGGTTTTCCTTCACCTCGATGTTCAGCTCGTCGGGGCTGAAGCCGG
The DNA here is from genome assembly GCF_016429195.1 of Brevundimonas sp. ASV9. Lineage (GTDB taxonomy): Bacteria > Pseudomonadota > Alphaproteobacteria > Caulobacterales > Caulobacteraceae > Brevundimonas. Next base: position 17,440 of record NZ_JAELUF010000039.1, on the reverse strand, counting down.
CGACGGCGATCTCGATGCGATAGGCGTTCTCGCCCGTGGTCTCGATGTTGTAGGGGGGATAACCCGTGTCCTGGCTGGTCGCGCGCGAGGCGTTTTCCAGCAGATTGGCCAGACGGTCGAAGCCGACGGCCGAACGGTACAGCGGGGTGAAATCATAGGTACGCATCAGCATCCTCCTGAGGATCAGCAAGGTTGAGCCGCCCGGCGTTTTGGCCCGGACGGAAGGAGATCAGATCGACGACCCGAAACCGGCGCCGTCAGTCTGGAGAACCCGAAATCGGCGTCCTCGGAGGCAAAGATGGGAGCCGGCGAAACGGCGTCAAGGGCGCCGCCGCGACGATTTTGCTTGCGTCAAATCCGCCTGTGTCTCGCGAAGTTCATTTGCGCGGGCGGCCCGCCTGCCTATGGAGAACGACCTGAACCTGGAGCCCTCGATCATGCGCCCTGCCGTCTACGGCCTCGCCGCCGTCCTGCTGTCCGCCGCCCCCGCCCTGGCCCAACAGTCGCCCCAGACCCAGGGCGCGTGGACGCCGCCGCGTTCGGCCCTGTCCAGCGCCATGCCGACCTTCTCCGACGACACGGCCTTGCAGACCGCCATCGCCGCCGAGACCCGGCCCGCCGCCGACCGGGCGCGCGACGTCTATCGTCATCCGTATGAATCCCTGACCTTCTGGGGCCTGACGCCGGGCATGACGGTGGTGGAGATCGAGCCGGGCGGCGCCAGCTGGTGGCGGCACATTCTGGAGCCCTATGCGGCGGCGACCGGTGGTCGCTATGTGCCGGTCAATCGCCCGCTGGAAAGCATGGGCGTGGCGGACGGAACCGCAGACTTCATCCTGGTGGCCCGCGCCTTCCACAACTGGTCGCGCGACGGCCGGACCCAGCCGTATCTGCAGGCCTTCTTCAAGGCCTTGAAGCCCGGCGGCGTGCTGGCCGTCGAACAGCACCGCAGCGCCGAGGGTCTGAATGTCGCTGACGTCGCCTCCACCGGCTATGTGCCTGAAAGCTACGTGATCCATGAGGCGCGCAACGCCGGCTTCGTGCTGGAGGCGCGCAGCGAGCTGAACGCCAATCCCAAGGACGACCACGATCACCCGTTCGGGGTCTGGACCCTGCCGCCGATCCGCCAGTCGGCTGCGCGCAACGACCCGTCGGGCCGCACCCTGACGCCCGAGGAACGCGCCGCCTTCGACGCCATCGGCGAGAGCGACCGGATGACCCTGCGTTTCCGCAAGCCCGAATAGGCCGTCTTGCGTTTTGACCGGACCTGCGAACCCGATTAAGCCCAAGGCGTCAGGGTGCGTCGGACGCGGGTCCCGGCGTCCTGCGGAGGTTTTGAATGGCTGATCGTCTGGCGAGCGCGAGCGGATTGTCGCGTCGGTTTCTGCTGAGCGGCGCTGCGGCGCTGGGGCTGACCGGCGTGGCGGCTTGCGGGCGTAAGGACGAGGCCGCAAAGGCGCCCGCCGCGCCGCCCACACCCGCCGGGCCGCCGGAAGGCTCGCTGGAATGGGCAGTTGAGGGATCGTGGCGCTCGGCCCAGGACAAGGCGCGCGACGCCTTCCGTCACCCGATGGAGACGCTGCGGTTCTTCGGACTTCAACCCAAGATGACGGTGGTGGAGTTCTGGCCCGGCAGCGGCTGGTACACCGAAATCCTGGCCCCCTATCTGGCCAAGGGGGCGGGAACCTATGTCGCCGCCCTGTTCCCAGAAGGACCGACCGCCGATCCGGCCCAGGCCGTACTGAACACCGCCTTCCGCACCCGGTTCTCGAGCGACAAGAAGCTCTATGGGGAACCGCAGTTTTCGGTCTTCGGCGCGGGGTCCGGCCCGGTGACCGCAGCGGGTACGGCCGAGTTGTGCCTGTTCATGCGAACCCTGCATGGCTGGATGGCGGCGGGCATTGCGGAAAAGGCCTTCGCCGACGCCTTCGCCGCTCTTCGCCCGGGCGGCATCCTGGGCATCGAACAGCACCGGCTGGCGCCTGCGCAGGATCAGGATCCGGTCGCGGCCAATGGCTATGTCCAGGAAGCTTTCGTGCGACAGTTGGCGGCTGAGGCGGGCTTCGTCTTCGTCGAGGCGTCCGAGATCAACGCCAATCCGGAAGACACCAAGGATCACCCGTTCGGCGTCGACACCCTGGCGCCTACGCGCCTGACGGCGCCGCGCGGCGAATCGGCGGACCCCGCCTTCGACCGATCCAAATATGACGCGATCGGCGAGAGCGATCGCATGACCTTGAAGTTCAGGAAGCCCGAGTGAACCGCGCCCAAGCCTTCGCCGCCAACGCCCCGTTGATGGGGGTTCCCGGCGCCGCCCCGCCGCCCGGCGGAAAGGGCGACTGGTTTCGCGGCGCGGGCGGAATGCGCCTGCGCGCCGGGCTGTGGAAGCCGTCTCATCTCGCAGCGGACAAAATGCGCGGCACCGTGGTGCTCAGCCCCGGCCGCACCGAGCCGATCGAAAAATACTATGAGGTGATCGGCAACTTCCTGGCGCGCGGCTGGTGCGTGCTGACCCACGACTGGCGCGGCCAAGGGCTGTCGGCCCGCCTGCTGCCCGACCGGCTGAAGGGTCACGCCCGTGCGGTCGAGGAGTTTCTGGATGACTACAATCGCCTACTGAACGCCTATGAAGACCAGTGCCCCAAGCCGTGGATCATGGTCGGCCATTCGATGGGCGCGTGCCTGAACCTGTTGTCGCTGGAGAGCGGCGAGGACCGGTTCGCCGGCGCGGTCCTGTCCAGCCCCATGCTGCGCATCAAGACCGGCAAACGGTCGATGTGGTCGGTCAAGCTGGTGGTGCGCTGGAACATTCGCCACGGCCAGGCCGGCGACTATATCCTGGGCGACCCCGACGATCCCTTCGACCACAACTTCGCCGAAGACGCCCTGACCTCGGACGAGGCCCGCTATGAGATGTGGCGTCAGCAGCTTTACGCCTGCCCGCACCTGGCCATCGGCGGTCCCACCTACGGCTGGCTGGCCTTTGCGCTGGACGCCGGCGAGCGCGCGCTGAAGCCCAAGGCCCTGAAGGCGGTCAAGGCGCCGGTCGTGATCGTCCAGGCCAGCGCCGACGACGTGGTGTGGAAACAGACCAATCAATGGGCCGCCAAACGCATCCCGCGCGGCCGCTACGTCGAGGTCGCCGGCGCCAAGCACGAGGTCATCATGGAGGCCGACGACCTGCGCGCGGTCTTCCTGAACGAGTTCGACGCCATGGCCGATTTGGTCGCGCCTACGGCCGACGCGGCCGCCGATCCTTCGGCGAGGACTGCGGACGTGACGGCGGTTTGATCGTTTAGGCGGCGGTTTCGGCACGCCAGCGTCGGTCGATCGTTTGGGTGACGCCGCATAGCTGCAGGAAGGCGACGGCGACGCCGGGGCCGGTCTCGGCCTTGATCAGCAGGGGCAGAACGATCCACTCGCGCGGGAAGCGCATGACCATCACGTCGTCGCTGGCGCGCAGGTGCGGGCAGTATTTCATCGAGCGGTCGACGCAGCGGCGGTGCAGGGGCGCGATCGAGCCGGCGTCGATCATGACCCGGTCGTCGGCGATGTCGGCGCGAACCTGACCGCCGCGCGCCCTGAGCTGACCGGCGCAACGTCGCGCGGCGATCTGGGTCCAGCGATCGCTATCCTCAGTCGGCTCGCCGCACATCGGGCACAGCATGCGCGCGACTGTCAGGCGTTGTCGGACCAGATGATTCTTCGAATATTGCGGCTTGCCACTGCCGGGCGCGCTGGCCTGCATCAGGGCGAGACGGCCGCCGACGGTTCGACACGGCGCGGCGCCCGTAATCTCTTCGCCGGTCCAGCTCGTGACCCAGGGCACGTCGACGCCGACAACCAGTTTGGACTGCCCAGCCATCGAAATCCGTCCCCTCAACCGTCCGCACCCTGACGCCGTCTCGCGACCTGCGTCAATATGCGCCAGGTGAGGGCGTCAGGCGGCCGCGCGTTTCAGCGTCACCAAGGCCTGGTCGATCAGGCGCGCGTCACCGACGGCGAGGACCTGGCCCCTGTCGTCCGGCGCTGCGCCGCGCCAATTGACGACCTTGCCGCCCGCCGCCTCGATGACAGGCACAAGGGCGGACCAGTCCCAGGGCTTCAGGCTGGTCTCGGCGACCAGATCCATCTTGCCCGCCGCCACCATGGCGTAGGCGTAGGCGTCGCAGCCCAGACGCGCCAGGCGGGCGGTCGCACGCACCTGGGTCCAGGCGCCCAGTTCCGCGCCGTTGAAGATGTCGGGGTCCGTGGTCGAGATGACGGCGTCGGTCAGCTTCTCGCAGGACCGCACGGCCAGCGGCGTCTCGACATCGCCGCGCAACAGGCGCGCGCCGGACGGGCCGCCGATGAAGATTTCGTCCAGATAGGGCTGGGCGATGACGCCGACGGTCGGCTTGCTGGCCGTGCGAAGGGCGATCAGCGTGGTCCACAGCGGGAGACCCGAAATGAAGGCGCGCGTGCCGTCGATGGGATCCAGCACCCAGACGTGCTCGACGTCCGGTCGATCCTCGCCATACTCCTCGCCGATGACGCCGTGATCAGGATAGCGGGCGGCGATGAGACGGCGAATGGCGGCCTCGGCCTGTTTGTCGGCTTCTGTGACGGGATCGAAGCCGGCCGCGCCGCCCTTGTCTTCATGCCCGATGTCTGAGCGGAAAAAGGGCAGGGTCACGCGCGCGGCTTCGCGCGCCAGTTCGATGGCGAAGGCTTCGTATTCGGTCATGGGATTCCCTTACCGCGCTTTCGCCGGCATGGGCGCCCCTTGAGACGTGCAGATCGGGGAGACGCGCAGATCAGGCGGCGGCCGCGTCGCCCGCATGCAGGGACTTGGCCAGATCCAGCAAACGCCGGCGGGGCCGTTCGTCCAGCTGATAGTAGGCTTGGATCAGATCCAGCGTTTCCTTGCGCGAAAAGACTTCGCCGCCCTTGGGCGTCGGTGCGTCGGCCTCCATCGCCTCGGCCAGGCCATCGTAGAAATAGGCGACGGGGGTTTCCAGCGCCTCGGCCAACTGCCACAGGCGCGCGGCGGAGATGCGGTTGGCGCCGCATTCGTACTTCTGGATTTGCTGAAAGCGGATGCCGACCTGAACGGCCAGTTGCTGCTGGGTCAGGCCCAGCAGGCGGCGACGGCGGCGCAGGCGGCGGCCCAGATGAAGGTCGATGTCGTCGGCCATGACGGTGATCCTCGTCTCAACGTCTGTCCCGATGCGGGACGACACACGCCGATCACGGCAATCGCCGTGCCGGATCGCGCCTGACGCGAATTCGGCCTTATTGCGGCGAGGTTGGAGCCAGGACGCAACCGTATGGCCCGAGCCGCATTTACTGCAACAGCTTGGCTTTTAAAGGAAGGAACCACAGCATGGGTCTCGGAATCATTGGTTGGCTTGTCATCGGCATCGTCGCCGGCTGGCTGGCTGAAAAGGTCATGGGTCGCAATCACGGCCTGCTGACGAACCTGATCGTCGGCGTCATCGGCGCTCTGCTCGGCGGCTTCATCTCGAACAACGTCTTCGGCACGCCGGTTGGCGGCTTCAACTTCGTCACCCTGATCGTGGCGTTCCTGGGCGCCTGCCTGCTGCTGTTCCTTCTGGGACTGGTCAAGCGTCGCGCTTGATCCGACAGTAGGTCGATAAGGAAAAGGGCGGCTCTTACGAGCCGCCCTTTTTGCTGCGCCACTGTCGCCGCTGGGTTGCGGACAGACGAAAGGGCGGCCGGGAAACCCGACCGCCCCTTATCATTCAGCCTTGGAAGACTGGCTTACTGCGGCTCGGTCGGAGCCGGCGAGGCGCTGTCCGGAGCCGGGGTCGCCGGTTCGGTGGTCGCCGGATCGGTCGGTTCAGCCGCAGGGTCCGCGGTCGGCGCGGGAGCGGCTGCCGGATCAGCGGCGGGGGCCGCCGGGGCGCCGGCGATCGGAGCCGCAGCGTCGAATTCCGCCTTGGTGTAGGCCACCACGACGCCGGTTCCTTCCTGACGGATGCCGCTCAGCGGCACGGCGCGAAGTTGGCCGTCGGCGCCGCGGACGGTAAGCTCCTGCTTGCCTTCGGCATTGTTCTGAACGCCTTCCAGCTTGCCCAGCTCGCCATCAGGACCGGAAACGCTCGATCCGGGGTTCAGCGACAGCGATTGCTGCGAGGACGCAGCGGCGGCAGGCGCGGCGGCGGGAGCGGGCGTGGTTTCTTGCGCCAGAGCCGGCGCGGCGGTCATGAAGGCGGCGGCGGCGCCAGCCAGAAGAGCGGTCTTGATATCCATGGGTCATCCCCAGTTGCACGGGCCCGACGCCCGCACCCCTATATACTCGCTCTGTTACGGATTGTTTCGTCTGCCCCGAAATGACCTTGGCAACGCCCCGGTTGGACGATTCTTGGTCTATGTTCGGGCGATCCGCGATTCGAGAGGCCACGTTTGTCCAGCCGCCCCCGGCACACATCCGGTCTGATCCGCCGACTGGCGGGTCTGGCCTTCGAGCTGACGCCCCAGATTTTTGCGGTGGTGGCCTTTGGCGCAGGCGCGCTGATGCTGGCGTCTGCGGTGACGCCCGAGTTCGACAGTCGACTGCGTCAGCTGACGGGCGTCGTCTCTCCGATCCTGATCGACCTGTCGCACTTCGTCGGCAGCATCGCCGGTTTCCTGCTTCTGCTCTTGTCGGCGGGTCTGTGGCGGCGTCGGCGCGGCGCCTATTGGGCCGCCCTGCTGGTCCTGGCGGCCGGGGCGGTGTTCTCGGTGCTGAAGGGCCTGGACTGGCAGCAGGCGACGGATCTGCTGGTCGTGGCCGCCCTGCTGGCGCCGTGCCGCACGGCCTTCAACCGGCGCTCGCGTCTCAGCGAGCCGCTGCGGCCGAGCTGGCTGTTGCTGCTTACGGCGGTGGTGGCGGCCATGCTGTGGCTGGGCTTCTTCGCCTATCGCGACGTGGCCTATAATGATGAGCTGTGGTGGCGCTTCCTCAGCGATCGTCAGGCGTCCGGCTTCCTGCGGGCCGGGCTGGTTCTGGCGATCCTGACGCTGGTGGTGGCCGGCCGCTCGCTGTTGAGCTCACCCGGCGCCCACAGTCACGGCCCGGCCAGCAAGGCCGACATCGATCGCGCGCTCCAGGCGCTGCAGACCGCCGATACGGCCACGCCCGAGGCCTGGCTGGCCATGCTGGGCGACAAGGCGCTGATGTTCAGCCCGTCGGGTTCCAGCTTCCTGGCCTATCGCGTGCGGGGGCGGCGCTGGATCGCCATGGGCGAACCGGCAGGGCTCAAGAGCGAACGGCTGGAGTTGCTGTGGTCCTTCGCCGAGATGGCCGACAGCTATGGCGGGGCGGCGGTCTTCTATTCGGTCAGCGAAGAGGTGCTGGGCGATCTGGCGACCATGGGACTGGCGGTGCGCAAGGTCGGTGAGACGGCCGTGATCGACGCCCACCGGTTCTCCATCGAGGGCAAGGGCAAGCAGAACCTTCGCACAGCCATCAATCGCGCCGAGCGTGAAGGCTCCTCGTTCGAGGTTCTTCCGCCCGGTTCGGCCGCAGCGATCGCGGACGAGCTGCGCGAGATTTCGGACGCCTGGCTGGCCATGCACGAGGGCTCGGAGAAATCCTTCTCCTTGGGGCGCTTCGACGTCGACTATCTGGACCTGACGCCGCTGGCGGTGGTCAAGGAGGGCGGCCGCATCGTCGCCTTCGCCAATCTGCTGACCTCGCCGGACGAAGCGGCGGTGGACCTGATGCGCCATCGGCCGGACGCGCCGCATGGCGTGATGGACTATCTGTTCATTCGCTGCGCCCAGTGGGCCAAGGCGGAAGGCTTGGCCAGTTTCGACCTGGGCATGGCGCCGCTGGCTGGGCTGGAGGATCGTCGCATCGCGCCGGTCTTCGCTCGCGTCGGCGCGCTGGTGTTCGAAGAGGGCGGGGCGCTCTACGGCTTCCAGGGTCTGCGCAGCTACAAGGCCAAGTTCGGCCCGGACTGGCGTTCGCGCTTCATCGCTGCGCCGGTTTCGACGCCCCTGCCTCTGGCCTTGCTTGATGTCGCCCTTCTGACCAGCGGCGGCTGGTTGAGGATGCTGGGGCTGAAGAAGGCCTAGGTCAGCAGCGCCTTGAGTACGCCGTCCAGCACCGGACGGCCGCGCTCGGTGGCGATCAGTCGGTCGGCCTTAAGCGTCAGGAATCCATCGCCGATGAGGTCGGCGACCGGCGCGCCTTCAGGCGAAAGGCCGAGCGCCGACAGCAGCGCGACAGGCGCGCCTTCGGTGGTGCGCAGGGCCAGCAGCAGCCGTTCCTCGGCGGCGTCGGCTGCAGTCTGTGCGTCGCGCTCGGACCAGGGCGTGAGGCCCGAGACGCCCGCCACATAGTCGGCGATGCGGCGGTGGGCGACGGTCGCGGTCCTGACGCCGTCCAGCGTCAGCCGGCCATGGGCGCCGGGGCCGAGGCCCAGATAGTCGCCGCCGCGCCAGACATGCAGATTGTGCGACGATCGGGCGGCGCGACCGCGTGCATGGTTGGACACCTCATAGGCTTTGAAGCCGGCGGCGGAGAGGACATCCTGGGTGGTTTCGTAGAGCGAGGCGGCCCGGTCCTCGTCCGGCGGGGTCAGGGTTCCGCGTGCGAAGGCCCGACCAAAGGCCGTCGTCGGCTCTATGGTCAGCTGATAGGGCGAGACGTGTTCGAACCCGAGCGCCAGCGCCGCCATCAGTTCGGCGGCCCAATCTTCAGGCGTCTGGTCCGGGCGGGCGTAGATCAGGTCGATGGACAGACGGTCGAAGGCGCGTCGGGCAAGATCGACCGCGCGCAGGGCCTCGGCCGCCGAATGGTCGCGACCTAGAAAACGCAGGGCGGCGTCGTCCAGCGCCTGAACCCCCATCGACAGGCGGTTGATCCCGGCGTCGGCCAGGGCGGCGAATCGGCCGGCCTCGGCGTCCGTGGGATTGGCCTCCAGCGTGATCTCGATGTCGCCGGCGGGCGGGAACAGGTCGCGGGCCGCCGCCACGATCCGCGCGACGGCGTCGGGCGCCATCAGCGACGGCGTGCCGCCGCCGAAGAAGATCGAGGCCAGCCGTCGCGGGCCTGTCAGATCTCTCTGGGCGCACAGATCCGCCAGGATCGCCTCGACCAGCCCGGCCTGTTCCTCGGTGCGTCCGCGATCGCGCACGACGTTGAAGTCGCAGTAGGGGCAGATGCGCGCGCAATAGGGCCAGTGGACGTAGAGGCCGACGTCCGATCCCGGATCAAGCGGATCAGTCAATCAGGGCGGCTCTCAGCTTGGCGAAGGCGACGGTGCGGTGGCTGATGGCGTCCTTGGCCGCCGGCTCCATCTCGCCGAAGGTCTGATCGCCCCCATTCGGAATGAAGAGCGGGTCGTAGCCGAAGCCGCGATCGCCGCGTGGGGGGAAGGTCAGCTGGCCGTGAACCTCGCCCTGGACCACGACGCAGGGGCCGTCCGGCCAGGCGACCGCCAGGGCCGAGGTGAACCAGGCGGTCCGGTCCATCGCGCCGATCTCTTCCAGCCGCTCCTCGACCTTCTTCATGGCGACGGCGAAATCCTTGCCCGGCCCGGCCCAGCGCGCAGAGAAGATGCCCGGCGCGCCATCCAGCGCCGCGACCGACAGGCCGGAATCGTCGGCCAGCGAAACCTCGCCCGACAGTTCCGCCGCGTGGCGCGCCTTCAGCATGGCGTTGCCGGTGAAGGTGCTCTCCGTTTCGTCGGGTTCGGGCAGGTTCAGCTGGCCGGCGGTGACGAGTTCGTAACTTCCGCCGAGCAGCGCCGAGATTTCGGGAACCTTACCGGCGTTGTGCGTCGCCACGACGATCCGCATCCCTTTGATAAGCTTGAGATTCATCGTCGATCACGCTCCTGAAACAGTCTATTGCCAAAGTTTAATATCGTTAAACGATATGTAACGTGCCTTTTTCGCCCGCACGGCCTATCTATTGATCGTCAGGAACGAGGTCGCAGCGTTCAGGACTTCCGGAAAACCGGGAACGATCGTGCGGCTAACAAATCCAAACGGCGATAATCGCCTAAACTAGAAAGACGGAGAACCACAATGCATACGATGAACACCTCGATGTGGCTCGACAAGGTCGGCGCTGCTTTTGTCAGCACCGTTCTAATCGCCGCCCTGCCCACCGCCCTGGTCGTCACCCTGTTCCAAGCCCTTTGATCCCTCTCTTTTCGATCACTGGAGCTTTGACGACCTGCATGAAGACCGCGATGTATAGAGCCGCGCGCGGGTTCGCCGGACCCCGCGTGGCCATCGCCCCGCCTTCCCCGGCTTGAGATCAAAAAGACCATGCGCCTGCCCCTGCCGCCAAATCCGCTGAAGCGAGGCGAGGCAAGCGTTCCGAGCTGGCTAGGCGCGCCGATCAAGGCGCTAGGCCCAGGTTCGGTATCCAGCGTGCTGAAGGTGGTGCTGGACGTCGCCTATATCCTTCTTTGGTTGATCACCGGCATTCTGCTGCTGCTGGTTATCGCCGCGATCTTCATTCCCCTAGACAATGTGAACATCACCGTCAGCGGGGATTCCGGCGGCAAGCAACTGCCGCTGACGCGGACCCTGCTGCTGTTCGGTTTGGGCGCCGCGACCGCCTATTTCGGCGGGTTCATGCTGATCTTGCGCAGCCTGCGCCGCATCATCCGCACCCTGACCATGGGCGACCCGTTCCAGCCCGATAATGTGCGCCGTCTGCGCCAGATCGGCCTGATCCTGGCGGTCGTAACCGGCGGCGTCTGGGTGGCTCAAGGCTTCGTCGCCAAGCGACTGGCGCCCGGCGTCATGGATCCGCAGGGCTTCGGCGAACTGCTGACCCCCATCTTTTCCGTGCTCATCGTCTTCGTGCTGGCGGAGGTGTTCCGCGAGGGCGCGCGCCTGCGTCGCGAATCCGAACTGACGATCTGAGCCGTTTCGAAGTAGGATTTCCGCATGGCCATCCGCGTCCAGCTCGACCGCGTCCTCGTGGAACGCCGCATGTCGTTGACCGAACTCGCCGACCGGGTCGGGGTGACGGTGGCGAACCTGTCGATCCTGAAGACGGGCAAGGCGCGCGCGGTTCGGTTCTCGACCCTGGACGCCCTGTGCCGCGAGTTGGACTGCCAGCCCGGTGACTTGCTAGCGCACGAGCCAGGGCCGGGCGACACCATCGAGGACGACGGCGAGGCATGAGGCGAAAGGGCCCGAGCCGTGACGAAAACGGACTGACGCCCGAAGACCGTCGCATCTGGACCCGCGTGGCCGGATCGGTCGTGACGCCGAGGACGCGCAAGGCAGTCCGCGTCACGCCCGGCGCCGAAACGCCGCCCGAGATCGTGGTGACGCCGATCGAGCGCCCGCACCCCCTGGTCAAGGCGTCTCCCAAACGCACCGCTGTCGCGCCGCAGGCGGAAAAGCGACCCTCGCCGAACAAGCCCAAGTCCGCGCCCGAGGATCTGGAGCCGCGCCGCAAGCAGCGGCTGTCGCGCGAACGCGATCCGATTGAGGCGCGCATCGACCTGCATGGCTTTGGCCGGTTCGAGGCCGAGGATCAGCTTCGAGGCTTCCTGACATCCTGCCAGGCGCGCGGAATGCGGGCGGTGCTGGTCATAACGGGCCAGGGGCGGATGGGCGGCGGGGTGATCCGCTCGGCCTTTGCGGAATGGATGCATTCGTCGGCACTGCGCGGCGTGGTGTCGGGCTTCACCATCGCCCACCAGAAGCATGGCGGAAACGGCGCCTTCTACGTCACCCTGAAACGCCGAACCTGACGCTCACGAAAAAGGCCGGGCCCGCGCTGGCGGACCCGGCCTTTCGAAAAGCGGCTTTGCTCTGGCCTATTTGGCGGCGATGGCGCCGGCCAGGATCACGTCGATCTGCTTGCCCATATGATCCGACAAAGCCTGCGCGTCCCATTCGTCATAGGCGGCGCGGCGATAGTTCGACAGATAGGCGTCCCAGATCAGCTCGACCAGCAGGCGGCTGTCGGCGTCCTTGGACAATTCGCCCTTGGCCACCGCATCCTGAAGAATGTTGCTGATGGCGAGCAGCAGGTTTTTGGTCGCGGCGCGGGCGCGCATTTCGGCGGCCAGGGGCTGGAACCACGAGCGGGCCACGATGGCCTGGAACAGGGGCAGTTGGTCCAGCGACGAGTGATAGCCGGCGCTCAGCGCGCTGACGAGGCGCTGGCGGACGGGCTCGCCTTCGGGCGCCGCGGCCTCGACCACCTCGGCCAGACGCGTCATGTCCTCGGTCAGGACCGCTTCGAACAGTTCGGCCTTGTCCTGGAAGTTGGCGAAGACGGCGCCGGTGGACATGCCCGCGCCCTTGGCGATGTCGCGGATCGTGGCCGGCTCATAGCCGCGCTCGGCGAAGAGCGAGCGGGCGGCGTCCAGAACTTTTTGTCGCGTGCGGATCTTGGCGGCCTGGCGGCGGTTCAAGCGGGGCTCGACAGCGAGGGAGGCGACGGTATCTGTCATATAATCAGGCTTTTACTCTACTTTCGGTTTCTGGTCGGGGTGGGCCCGGCAGCGACCTCGAATGAATGTCTGAGCCCTTGGATCGAACCGAAAGGGCGCTTCTGCTCCGCAGATGCAGTCATGGAGAGCGGCGCTTGCATCACGGAACCATGACGAAAATGGGTCCGGCGACCGTCTGTAAGGGGCTTCCCTTACTCCGGCGCGGGGTCGACGCGCGCCGGGCGTAGCGTGCGGCGCAGTGCGCGGCTGGGGCGATTGCGACGCTCGATCGGGATGGCCGACTGGAAGGCCTTTCGAAACTGATCGCGACGTTCGTGGACCGAGGCGAGCACCAGGCCCATGGGCACGCCCAGATCGACCAGGGTGTTTTCGGCGAGCTGCAGACTGGCCTCGGTCGTCTCCGGCACGGCGTCGGTGACGCCCAGTCCATACAGCCGAATGGCGTGCTGGTCGTCGCGAGCGCGGGCGATCAGGATCAGGTCGTCGCGCATCGACCGCGCCGTAGTGACCACCTCGTCCACTTTCGTCGGCGCGTCCATGGTGACGATCAGGGCGCGGGTGGACTGGACGCCGCAGTGCTGGAGCATTTCGCGCCGCCCCGCATCGCCATAGAAGACATCGAATCCGTCACGTCGGCCCGCAGCGACGGCGCCCGCATCGGTGTCCAGGGCGATGAAGGGCTGATCGTGCGCCTTCAGCATTTCCCCGATCAACCGGCCGACGCGGCCGAAGCCGACGATGATGACCGCGCCGTCGGCCGCCTCCAGCTTTGGAAGCTCGACGGGCTGGCCTGCGGCCGCCGACTTGCGCGCCAGCTTCTGACCCAGCAGGGCGAGCAGGGGGATCGAAAAGATGCTGACGGTCGCCGACAGGGCCACGGTGTTGGTCAACTGCGGCGGCGCGAGGCCCTCGACCAGGCCGGTGGCGAAGACCACAAAGGCGAACTCGCCCGCCGGCGCCAGAACGAGCGCCGTCTCCAACGCAGGTCGGGCGCCCAGGCCCCAGAAACGCGCCAGGCTGAAGATGACGCCGGTCTTCACGATCGTCAGGGCCAGGGCCAAGCCGAAGACGCCGACCGGATCGGCGGCGATGGCGTCCAGGTCCAGACCCAGGCCGACGCCGACGAAGAAGACGCCCAGCAGAAGCCCCTTGAACGGCTCGATGGAAACCTCGACCTCGCGCCGGAACTCGGTCTCGGCCAGCAGCACGCCGGCTAAAAGCGCGCCGATGCTCATCGACAGGCCGCTGGCCTGGGCGGCGAGACCGGCCCCGACCACCACCAGCAGGGAGGCGGCGACGAACAGTTCGCCGCCCTGGTCGGCCTTGCGCGCCTTGGCCACCGATCTGAACATCGGCCGCAGCACCACCCGCCCGAGCAGCACCATCAGACCCAGGCCGATGGCGGCCGGAACCAGGGTGAACAGGGCGCGCCCCAGAATGGCCGGATCCAGCGCGCCGCCCTGCTGGGCCAGCGCCGCCAGGACGGTGACGGTGATCAGGATCGGGGCGACCGACAGATCCTGGGCCAGCAGGATGGCGAAGGTGGAACGGCCGACCGTCCCCTTCAGCCGCCCCCGTTCGGCCAGTACGGGCATGACCACGGCCGTCGAGGATAAGGCGAGGCCCATGCCCAACACGACGGCGCTGGCCAAGGTCTGTCCCATCAGCATGAAGCCGCCCGCCAGCACGGCGGTGCAGACGACGACCTGCATCAGCCCCAGGCCGAACACGAGCCGACGCATGGCGCGCAGCCGCTCCCACGACAGCTCCAGACCGATCATGAACAGCAGGAAGGCGACGCCCAGTTCCGACAGCTGCGCCAACTGGCCCGGATCGCCGATGGTCAGCCACGACAGCCAGGGCAGGCTTTGCGCGAACCGGCCCAGGCCATCCGGCCCCAGCAAAACGCCCGCAGCGAGGAAGCCCAGGACGGGGCTGACCTTCAGCCGATTGACCAGGGGCACGATGACGCCGGCGGCCGCCAGAAAGACCACCAGATCCTTGTAGTCGCCGCCCTGACCGTGCATCCGCCCTCCTCGCGTCGGCGTATCTGACCCTGATCCCGGCGCTGTGGCGAGAGGCCGCATCGGAATCATGAACTTTTTTTAAGGCGACACCCCCCCTCGCGGGATTAGGGTCCGCGCCGAGCCATCCAAATGCCGGGTGGGAACAGGGACATACTGATGAAACGTCTGCTTATCGGGGCCGCCGTCGGCGCCCTTCTTCTGCCCGCCAGCACGGTTCTGGCTCAGGATATCGGTCACGACCACGCCTGCATCGACGACGCCTGCACCATCGTTTCGCTGTTCTCGGGCGAAGAGACGGCAGCCGGCTGGCAGGGCGTCGACGCGCCCCGCTACGGAACCTGGGGCTTCGACATGGCCGGTCGCGACACCTCGGTGAAGCCGGGCGACGACTTCTTCCAGTACGCCAACGGCAAGGCGCTGGAAAAGCTGGTCATTCCGTCGGACCGCACCAGCTATGGCTCGTTCGCCCTGCTGCGCGAACTGTCGGACAACCGCATGAAGGAACTGGTGCTGGGCCTGGCCAACCGCACCGACCTGGCGCCCGGATCGGACGAGGCCAAGGTCGCCGACGCCTATCGCTCCTACATCGACGAGGCGCGCATCGAGCAGCTGGATGCCCAGCCGCTGCAGCCCTATCTGGCCGCGATCCGCGCCGCCGACAGCCACGACAAGATGGCCGTCTATATGGGCCAGACGGCCGGCCGCTTCGGCTCGTCCTTCTTCGGCACCGGCATCACGATCGATTCCAAGCAACCGACCCGCTACGTCGTCTCGACGGGCCAGTCGGGCATCGGCCTGCCGAACCGCGACTATTATCTGGACGCCCGTTTCGCCGACAAGAAAGAGAAGTATCAGGCCTATGTCGGCCGGATGCTGGAGATGATCGGCTGGACCAACCCGACCGAGACCGCCGCCCAGATCGTCGCGCTGGAAACCAAGATCGCCGAGGCCCACTGGACCCCGGTGGAGAACCGCAACCGCGACCGGACCTACAACGAGTTCACCATCGCCAAACTGGCCGAGGACGCGCCGGGCTTCGCCTGGCAGGCCTATTATGATGCGGCCAAGCTGGGCGGCGTGCCGCGCCTGATCGTGCGTCAGGATACGGCCATGCCCAAGATCGCGGCCATCTACGCCGAGACGCCGGTCGAACTTCTGCAGGCCTGGCAGGCCTTCCACACCGCCGACGACATGGCGCCCCTCATGTCCAAACGCTTCGCCGACGCCCAATGGGAGTTCCGTTCGCGCGATCTGTCGGGTCAGCCTGAGCAGCGCACCCGCGAAAAGCGCGCCATCTCCTTCGCCGAAGGGTCGCTGGGCGAGGCCACGGGCCGGCTCTACGTCGCCCAGTATTTCCCGGCCGAATCCAAGGCCAAGATGGAAGAGCTGGTCGCCAATTTGCGCACCGCCCTGTCGCACCGGATCGACAACCTGACCTGGATGGGGACCGAGACCAAGGCGGCGGCGCAGGAGAAGCTGCGCAAGTTCACCGTCAAGATCGGCTATCCCGACAAGTGGCGCGACTACTCCGGTCTGGACATCCGCGCGAACGACCTGGTCGGCAACGCCGAGCGCCGCGGCCTGTTCGAATGGAACTATGATCTGGCCCGTCTGAACGAGCCGGTCGACAAGTCGGAATGGGGCATGACCCCGCAGACCGTCAACGCCTACTACAACTCGGCCAACAACGAGATCGTCTTCCCGGCCGCGATCCTGCAACCGCCCTTCTTCGATCCGAATGGCGATGCGGCGGTCAACTATGGCGGCATCGGCGGCGTGATCGGGCACGAGATCGGCCACGGCTTCGACGACCAGGGCTCCAAGTCCGACGGCGACGGCGTGCTGCGCAACTGGTGGACGCCGGAAGACAAGGCCAACTTCGAGGCTCTGACGGCGCGTCTGGGCGCGCAATATGCGACCTACGAGCCGATCGCCGGCTATCACATCAACCCTGGCCTGACGATGGGCGAGAACATCGGCGACGCGTCTGGCGTGGCCGTCGGTCTGGAGGCCTATCACCTGTCGTTGAACGGTCAGCCGGCGCCCGTGATCGACGGCACGACCGGCGACCAGCGCTTCTTCTACGGCTGGGCTCAGGTCTGGCAGTCGAAGTACCGCGACGAGGCGCTGAAGCAGCAGGTCGCCACCGACCCGCACTCGGCCGCCCAGTTCCGCGTCATCGGCCCGCTGCGCAACGTCGACGCCTGGTACGACGCCTTTGACGTTCAGCCGGGCACGAAATACTATCTGACGCCCGAGGAACGCGTCCGCCTCTGGTAGGGCGACGCTTGTTCGAGAATGGAAAGGCCGGGGTTCGCCCCGGCCTTTTTCATATCGAGACCGGGCTGCTTAATTTCGACGCCGTATCGAGAATTTATCGAGGTTTCATGGGCGTTTGTCTGGGCGCCAGACGCGAAAAAGCCCGCTGCGGGGGATACATCGCAGCGGGCTTTCGCGCTCTTTAAAGAGCGGACGTTTCCTCCCCGAAACGCCTTCGAGTGCTGCGCGCTTGAGCAACGCTTGCCCTCGAGTGAGGTCATTTGACGCAAGGGCCGGTCGGTCGTCAACGGCCGGTTTCACAAGAGTCGAACTTTCTTCGACTTATCACTGATAACCCATTTTAGGGGCGGGTTATTATCGAAGCTTATTCGATAATTGACTTGATGGCGGCGACCAGGCCTTCGCGGGGGATTTTCATCTGGCCGGGGCGTTCCGCCTTCCAGGCGTCGTTGTCCGTGATGGCGGCGGCGGCGGCGCGGCCGGCGTCCAGATCCTTGATCGTGACCTCGCCGGCGGCGATTTCATCGCCGCCCAGGATGACGACAGCCGGGGCGCCGCGCCGGTCTGCGTATTTCATCTGCGCCTTCATGCCGGCGCGACCCAGATAAAGCTCGGCGGCGATCCCGGCGGCGCGCAGTTCGGCGACGGCGGTCAGATAATGGGCCATGTCGTCCTCGGAGAAGACGATGACGACCACGGGCCCGCGCA
>NZ_JAELUF010000389.1 GCF_016429195.1 Brevundimonas sp. ASV9 | reverse complement strand
GATATTTCCCTTTTCATTTTTTTTTCTTTAGGCTCTGATAGTCCTATGAATTGCAAAACGCAAAAAGGTCAAGAGTTTTTTTTTTTACATTACATAAAACAATATCCCATTACACAATTCAAAATACCTTCAAAGAGCGAAACAAATGAAACGAGAAGTAGTTTTAGCATAAAGTGACCAAAGAGAGCGCCCAAACGGCACGAGGGAAAGTCGGTGGACCTGGGACGAGACGCCTGGTAGTAGAGCCTGCAGCCACAAATCTGCCCAGCCGTTGGCACCACTCTCAGCGGCATGTCGTCATTCGCTCGCAGCTGGGCCCCCTTCTCGGCCCAAGGGCCACGGGGATCCGTACCGGCGCGAGGAGAAGGATGTTGAGAGTGTGTGTGTGCTCGTCAGTGTGGATGTGGTGTATTAGGCAACGAAAGACATACCCCGGCGGGGGCCCGTCCCCGTAGCC
>NZ_JAELUF010000388.1 GCF_016429195.1 Brevundimonas sp. ASV9 | reverse complement strand
ACCCCACCATCGCCGTTACCTGGGCAACGACGTCACAAAACAAACCATGTGCACATGAAAATGGCACCCCCAGTCCAGGTGAGCCAGACAATGCGTTCTGGACCAGTTTGATGTGCGGGCTGTTTTTTCTGCTAGACTGCGGGACAGCTGCATGTAACAAGCTTGCCGTTGACATGATTGGTGAAACGCTTACCCATCTGAACCAGTAATCAGGGCGGGTTGCGCAGAAGCTGCATGCAAAGCGCGAACTACCTTGAAGAGGTGTGCGCAAACTGTTTGGTTGCTCCTCCGCACCAGAGTTTGCTTCCCTTGGCTTACGTTTCCCTTTCCCCCTCTCACGAGACGTTGCATTTGCAAAAGACCCTCTCTCTCCCTCAGCTTTCTTCTTTCTGCGCTCTTACTTTTGGATTCTAAATTCTTTACATTCCCTTGTTGCGGCCGTTTCTGATTTGAGAAG
>NZ_JAELUF010000387.1 GCF_016429195.1 Brevundimonas sp. ASV9 | reverse complement strand
CAGTTTGCCACCCAAAGCCCCTGATATACTCACTGCCGCTTGGCAACTTCTAGACAATAGTTTGATATAGTAGCCTTTGCCATCCTCAAATTCGATTCCGCGTGGCGCATGGCTCTACGAAGATAGCGCTGTACGAAAGAGCAAGCGATTGTCAAACAAACGAAAGGTACAGCAGCCCGACCTGCGACAAGGATGATAATTGCAATGTCTGTAAAAAACAGACCAAAAGCTTTGTGAAAGCACGTGTTTAGCTCTTTGTTCGACTTTACTGCGAGAGGTTGGTTCTTACACGAGACAAATCGAATGAACGTGAAAGGCATGCTAGTTCCGATATCTTTCATGTCATTACTCAGGCTAGAAAGGCGACATTTAGTCCTTCCGCTTAAAAACAAGTGAGTTGGAAAACAATACGTACCAAATCATAGCAGTTTTCAGCTCTCTCGACGTCAGGTACGGAA
>NZ_JAELUF010000386.1 GCF_016429195.1 Brevundimonas sp. ASV9 | reverse complement strand
CTTTATGGGCAATACCATGGGAGCGAGAAGCTACTGGGTAGACTGGTTCCCGGTAAAAGAGCAGCTTCTTGACGGGTTCAACAGTAATACTGCGCTTCTGGTAGATGTAGGAGCCGGAAAGGGGCATGACTTGATTGCGTTTCATGAAAAGTATCCATCGAAAGGACGTCTGGTGTTGCAGGATCTAGTTGCTGTTACGAATGGCCTTGAGGGCGCTGAAGCGGCTATTGAAGTCATGACATACGACTTCTTTACAGAGCAGCCAGTTAAAGGTGCGCTTTTCCCTGACTACAAAAGGTTGCAATATTAACAAAGATGCTAATAGGGGCCCGAGCGTATTTCTTCCATCACATTCTCCACGACTGGTCTGATGAAAAATGCCTTGAAATCCTGGCCGCACTCAAAGGCGCAATGACGCTTGGCTACTCGAAGCTGCTGCTGCATGAGATGTTGATACC
>NZ_JAELUF010000385.1 GCF_016429195.1 Brevundimonas sp. ASV9 | reverse complement strand
ATTCAGCCTCTTGAAACCGCTGGTGATGAACAAACAGGGAGCACCGCCTACAAAGTTCCTTTTCCCCGCATGGACATGCAAGACGAATCCGAATGCCATTCTATCGTCGACAGTGTCCCTGGTACGTCGCAGCGGCACAGCACGTATCTCGGGTCCGACTATGCTGCGACGGATGCTTGTACTGAGGAGACGGATGATCGCGATCACTATGAACCGCAGTCTGAGATACGGTACGGTGAGATGCCGGAATCAAACAGGGCCTCTACATGCGCATCTTCCGACATAAGCGGCACAGATGATTTACAGCCTTTTACGCGAGGTCGAGGATACTTAACAGCTTCTGGGAGCCTGGGCCTACCGTCATCGAGGTATCGTCCGGATAGGCTGAGTCATCAATCTACGTGGACAGATGTTTCGGTGGACAGTTCTGCCTCGGACTTTGCGGCGGTGGCAAGAGA
>NZ_JAELUF010000384.1 GCF_016429195.1 Brevundimonas sp. ASV9 | reverse complement strand
ACCCAGATGTCATCAGTCAACTCGACAATGACATATTTACTCTGTGTTGCACATTCCAAGAGCATGTACGAATCTTTATTCTCAACGAGGATCGCCTTGGAATTTTTTGCCCCAGCACTCGTTTTTAAAATGGTCGCGCCGGCGTCGAATGAAGCAAACGAGAACCGCTCTTTGCATGTCTTGCCAGCATCCTTGCTGCGATGTACTGCTGGCTGACCGACTTCATACAGAGCTGCATCACCATCTTTGTGGTCTTCTTTCGCATCCTCGGAGTTTGCTTCTGCATTTTCCCTATCCGGATAACCACCAAAAACCAATGATATTTCTCCTTCTTCTCCTAAGCTCCCATAACCGGAGTCTCCTTGGTATTTATACCGATCGTCCTGCTGAGTTCCGTCTGTCGCCTTTCGCTGGCGAAGCTCTTGCGGGTCCTGCCCTGCTTTTCGTAGCATCAACTC
>NZ_JAELUF010000383.1 GCF_016429195.1 Brevundimonas sp. ASV9 | reverse complement strand
TATAACGACGCTACAGTGCTGATTTGGGCTCAGGCAGCGACACAAATTACAAATTAGACTCGATGCACACGTAATGAGCCAATTATCGGATGTCTCGTTAAAATCTTCATTATCCATTTTAGCGAAGGATGTTAAACAACGTCGAGCAGAGATTTTTGAAACAGTGATACAGGGTAGCTTAGCTTTGCTGACGATAAGATCTTATACTATTGTAACAAGTGGTGAAAATTTTTTTTTTATGGCTATATAAACGCTCAAAATGATTCATTATATACAGATGTTTGCAGTGGAGCTCCAAAGTCGTTGGGAGATATTTTCTAACAAAAGTGCTCGTAGAGGTTTGATACTGATCCAACTGGGCAGGCAGATGAACTTAATGATGCGAAACAGAAGACTTCTCACCATCGGCAGAAGATTCATTGCCAGCCAGCTCAATGTCCTTGCCGGCAGCAGTAGCA
>NZ_JAELUF010000382.1 GCF_016429195.1 Brevundimonas sp. ASV9 | reverse complement strand
AGCGATGAGTGCTGCCGCTGCCAGGCGACGGCATCCTCCTCCTCCTCCTCTTCCTTCAAGCCCGAGGCTTATATCAAGCCTTTCTGCGACTTTCTCTCCGAGAACCCGACCGTCTTCCATGCCGTCGACTACTTCAAGAACGAGCTGCACCATGCCGGCTTTGAGCAGGTATGACTATTCCCAATTCATCATTCAATGGTAACTTGCAGTATATTGACCTCTTCCCAGCTCTCCTCGCGCGACTCGTGGAACGGCAAGATCCAAGCGGGCGGCAAATATTGGACCTCTCGAAACGGCAGCTCCATCATTGCCTTCACCGTTGGCAAGGCCTACAAGCCAGGTAACGGCTTCAGCATCGTTGGCGGCCACATCGACGCGCTTACCGCCAAGCTCAAGCCCGTCAGCTCCAAGCCCAACAAGGGCGGCTATGTTGAGCTTGGCGTCGCGCAGTACGGCGG
>NZ_JAELUF010000381.1 GCF_016429195.1 Brevundimonas sp. ASV9 | reverse complement strand
CCTGCATATTAGGCTACAGGAAGGTTCTTGAGAAAGAAACAAGCTACTGGCCCTTCGTTAGCAGAGCTTGTAAATAATTCGTCCAAATGTAAGTTATGAAGTCAGTAGTGCATGAGCCGTGGAAGGTGTACCATAATGTCTCCCAATTCCTAAAATATGTATCTACGACGAATACAAAAGACGTCTTTTTCAGTTGCGTCTTTGAAAATAATTTGACACACCATTGAAGCCGCAATTTAATTCGGCCTTTATTGCGGTGTAGACACTTTCACATCTTTATTGATTTTTAATGCCAAGGTAGGCATCTTGAATGACTTTCCTGCACATCAGCTGCTACACCTTCATTAACACTCCCAATACTCGAAGAACCCAGGTAGTCGCCAAACTGGCTCGCTCCTTACACAATATGGCAGCCTTGGCGCAGCTGCAATGCCACTTCAGCCTCGTCAGCGTTGCAC
>NZ_JAELUF010000380.1 GCF_016429195.1 Brevundimonas sp. ASV9 | reverse complement strand
CGTCCCCACCATTAACGCGTCGAAAACGCCAAACGCCAAACAAATAGGCAGCCAATCTAAAGCCTCCACGGCGCCAACAATTTCGCAACTCGGTCAATATTGCCGTCGCTGACTGATGCATTGTCATCCAAGTATTCTTTTGCATTTGCTAAAAGCTGGCTGTTTTTATACAAATATTCACATATTTGAGTTACAGCACTCTTAACAACCATGGGCGATACCGCCGCCGCGTCAGGCAAGCTCTTTGCCGAGTGCACGATAGCCTTTGTACCGAGCAGTTCCCTCACACCAAAGACTATCGGCGAGGTAAGATTTCCTGTGACGTGAATACTGGTCATGTCATGCCAGTACAGTTTTTGCTAAACTTCAGGAACAAATACAGCTCTCATCCATTCTCGAGGACAATGGTGCCACAATCCTCGACCCGCGGCGCGACGGCAGCTTGCCTATCGACCTGT
>NZ_JAELUF010000038.1 GCF_016429195.1 Brevundimonas sp. ASV9 | reverse complement strand
GAACCTCTCGTCCGAGTTCGCCGGTCGGATGCCGGTCCTGCTGATGAACGGCGGCGCGGCCGAGCCCGGCCGGGCGTCCATCATGATCGACAACCACGGCGGCGCCGTCGGCGCGGTCCAGCACCTGCTGTCCACCGGCCGCAGGCGGATCGCCCACATTCGCGGCGCCGCCGGCAACATCGAGGCGGACACGCGCGCGGCTGGATACACGGCGGCGCTCGACGGCCATGACCCGATCATCGTCGAGGGCGACTTCTCTCAGGCTTCTGGCCATCGCGCCGCGACCCAGCTTCTGGCCATGACGGAGCGGCCCGACGCCGTCTTCGCCGCCAACGACATGATGGCCGTGGGCGCTCTGTTGGCCTTCCAGGAAGCCGGCGTGCGCTGCCCCGAAGACATCGCTGTCGTCGGCTTCGATGACGTGCCCATCGCCGCCCTGATGCGGCCCGCGCTGACCACCATGCGCGTCAACATCGCGGAAATCGGCCGAAGGGGCGTCGAACGCCTTATCGGTCTGGTCCAGGCCGGCGCGACCGCCGACGCCACCGACACCGCTTGCGAAATCGTTCGGCCGATCCTGGTCGAACGCCAGTCCACCGCGGCGGCCTCGTCCGCCAGGTTCAACAAAGGGTAGGCCAGCCATGTTGCTGAAAACCGATCCCATCAGGAGGGGAGAGCTCAGGATGACCCAGTTCAATACGCGTAAGGCCGCCTTGGCCGCCGCATCGGCGCTTGCCATCAGCATGGCGGTCGTCGGCGGGGCGCAGGCGCAGAACGCAACGACGACCCTGCGCGGCGCCGTCTATGACGGCCAGACCGTCGAGACGGGCGCGACGGTCGTCGCGACCGAAGTCTCCACCGGATATGCGTCACGTGCGCGCGTCGGCGCCGATGGTCGCTACGTCCTGTCCGGCCTGCGCCCGGGCACCTATCGCGTCCAGGTCACCAGCGCGGACGGCCAGACGGCGGAAGAAACCGTGACCCTGTCCCTGGGTCAGGTCGGCACGTTGAACCTGGATGTCGCCGGAGCGACGACGACGGCCGCCACCGACGGCGCGACCGAGCTGGGCGACATCGTCGTCACCGGCCGCCGCGTCTTCGAGGTGCGTACGCCCGAAGTCGCGACCAACGTGACCCAACAGCAGATCAACAACCTGCCGCAGATCAGCCGGAACTTCCTGAACTTCGCCGCCCTGGCGCCCGGTCTTCGCGTGACCGAGGACGACACCGAGCGGACGATCTCGGCCGGCGGCCAGACCGCTCAGGCGATCAACGTCTTCATCGACGGCCAGAATCGCAAGTCGCTGATCAACGACGGCGGTGTCGCCGGTCAGGACGACAGTCGCGGCACCCCCTTCCCGCAGGGGGCCGTGCAAGAGTTCCGCGTCATCAGCCAGAACTTCAAGGCCGAGTACGAACAAGCCGGTTCGGCCATCATCACCGCCGTCACGCGCTCGGGCACGAACGAGTTTCACGGCGACGTCTTCGCCTACTATCAGGATCCCGGCTGGATCGCTCAGGACGTGATTTCGGAGCGTCGCGGCGACGCCAAGGCGCCTCTGAAGCGTATCCAGTACGGCGCCAGCCTGGGCGGCCCGATCATCCAGGACCGGCTGCACTTCTTCGGCGCCTATGAGCGCAAGGACGAAGAGCGCATTTCGCAGTCCTTCCTCAACCGCACCGAATACACCAGTTTCTTCGCAAACGACCTGGGCACGACCTCGACGCCTTATGAGCAGGACGTCTTCTTCGGCAAACTGTCCTGGCAGATCAACGACCGCCAACGGCTTGAGCTGAGCAGCGAGTACAAGACGGAAGAAGATATCCGTGGAGCCAGCGGCCAGAATGCGCCCAGCCGCGCGGCGCGTAACAACGGCGAAAACATCGCCTTCAACCTGCGCCATCAATATCAGGGCGATCGCTTCCTGAACGAGTTCGCGATCGATTACTTCACGTCAAGCTATGAACAGTCGGTGATCAATGGATCCGACTATGGCCGCCAGTACGTCATCTTCCGCGACGACAGCGCAGCGACGCCGGGGTTCCAGTATAATTTCAACAACCGTGACTCCACCGTGTTCACGGCCGGCGGCCGGGCTGATGCTCAGTTCCTCGAGCAGAAAAGCACCACGATCCGTAACGATCTGACGATTCCGGATCTGGAGTGGATGGGTACGCACACGATCAAGATCGGTGCGAAATACTCAATGCAGAACTACTTCGTTCAGAAGGATTTCGGGCGTAACCCCACCTTCACGTACGACATCGAAGCCCGCCCCGAGATCAATGGCAGCCGCGATATCCCCGTCTCGGTTGACCTGGGAGTCGCCGTTCCGCCTGCGGACGTCGATAACAATGTTCTAGGCCTATACATTCAGGACGACTGGCAGATCACCTCCAAGCTGGAGCTGAACCTCGGCATTCGCTGGGATTACGAGGACAATGCGGTCAACAACGACTACCGCACGCCTGATTCCATTCGCAACATGCTGGCCGCGATCCAGAACCTGCCGAACTACGACTTCCCGTCGTATTTCAACCCGGCGGATTATATTTCCGATGGTGATCGCAAGGCCTTCAAGGGCGCGTTCCAACCGCGCTTCGGCTTCTCCTACGACGTCTTCGACGATGAGCGGACGGTCATCTTCGGCGGTGCCGGCCGCTACTACGATCGTATCGGCTTCAACTTCGCGTTCGACGAGCGGTTCAAGCCCTTCCAGTTCAACAAGACGATCTACTTCTCGAACACGGGCGGGCCTCGTGGCGGTGTCCAAACCATCGCCTGGAACCCGAGCTATCTGACGCCGCAGGGTCTTGATCCCCTGCTGGCGGCCAGCCCGGGCGCCGGCGAAGTCTTCCTGGTGCAAAACGACTTCGAGCCGCCGCGCACCGATCAGTTCAGCCTGGGCGTGCGCCAGAAGATCGGCATGTTCCAGACGGCGCTGACGCTTGCAGCCGGCAAGACGAGAGGCGAATCCAGCTGGTATATCGCCAATGCCCTGACGGAGACGGGCGGACGGTTCAACGGTCCGACGCCGGGATCGGTAGGCTTCCCGCAGTTCCGCAACCTGATCTTCTTCCAGAACACGGATAAGGAGCGCGACTACAAGGCGATCTACTTCACGGCCGACAAGCCCTATAACGCCGAAGATCGTTGGGGCGTGAACATCGCCTACACCTATATGGACGCCACCCAGAATGGCAGCCGCGACTCCGGCTACGGCGCCTTCGACTTCGATTACAACGTGCCCGGACAGTCACCTGAGTTCCCGTCGAACACCGACGAAACGCATCGTATCGTGGCGTCCGGCACCATCGGTCTGCCGGCAGACTTCCTGCTGTCAGGCATCGTGACCTTGGGTTCGGGCTTGCCCTACACCGTGTTCGACTGCCCGAACGCTCCTGCCGGCGGCCCGAACATTTGCTGGAACGGCGGTCGTCCTGACAAGCGCGCCTTCTTGCCTGGTCTGAACTTCGCCTATCGCCAGATCGACTTGCGTCTGACAAAGGGCTTCGAAGTCTATGGCGGTCAGAAGGTGGAGTTCATCGTCGATGCGATCAACATCTTCAACTTCACCAACTACAAGTCCTTCGATCAGGGCTTCAACAGCCCGCGCTTCGGCATGGGCACGGAACAGTATCTGCCGACCCGCAGCTTCCAGGTCGGCCTGCGTTACTCCTTCTAAATCCTGAGCCTGGGCCGCCTCGTGCTTGTCGCGAGGCGGCCTTTCTTTTTCGATTGAGACCCAGTGAGCGTGCCCATGAATCGTCGAAACTTCCTGATGCGGACCACCACAGGCGCGGCGGCTCTGGCCGTTGGATTTCCGGTGATGGCGGCGGCGCAGCAGGCGGCGGCGACGGGGGCGGTCAACGGGACGCAGAGACGCCCGATGCGGCTGGATCAAGAGATCGACGAACTTCAGGAGCGGACGTTCCGGTGGTTCGAGAAGGTCACGGATCGCAAGACCGGTCTGACGCCGGATCGCTGGCC
This sequence comes from Brevundimonas sp. ASV9, assembly GCF_016429195.1. Classification (GTDB taxonomy): domain Bacteria; phylum Pseudomonadota; class Alphaproteobacteria; order Caulobacterales; family Caulobacteraceae; genus Brevundimonas. The sequence continues at coordinate 25,232 of NZ_JAELUF010000038.1, read as the reverse complement.
CACACCGTCCTTCTGTTCGGTGGCGGCGGTCGGCTTCGCCCTGACCTGTTGGCCGGTCGGCGTCGAGCGCGGCTGGATGAGCCGGGCCGAGGCGCGTGAGCGGACCCTGACGACGCTGCGCTTCTTCCATGACCTGCCGCAAGGCCCGGAGGCCAGCGGCACAGCGGGGTACAAGGGCTTCTTCTACCACTTCCTGGATATGGAGACGGGGCTTCGTTACCGGACCAACGAACTGTCCACGGTCGACACGGCGCTGTTGATCGGCGGCATGTTGTTCGCCGCCCGCTACTTCGACGGCCGTCATGCCGACGAGGCGGAAATCCGTCAGAAGGCCCAGGCCATCTATGAACGGATCGAATGGCCGTGGGCCGTGATCCGCGACAACCGGATCACCATGGGCTGGCACCCCGAGAGCGGCTTCATACCGTCCGACTGGCATGTCTATAACGAGGGCATGCTGGTGCTGCTGCTGGCCATCGGCAGCCCGACCCATCCGGTGTCAGTCAATGTCTGGCACGAATGGGCGGCCAGCTACGACGAGAGCTGGACCGATCGCTGGGGCAGCTGGCACCTGAACTTTGCGCCCATCTTCGGGCACCAGTACAGCCACATGTTCATCGACTTCCGCGGCATTCAGGACGCCTGGATGCGCGGGCAGTCTGCCCAACTGGGCGAATACCTCGACTATTTCGAAAACAGTCGCCGCGCCGTCTACGCCCAGCAGAAATACGCCCACGACAACCCTGGCGGCTGGGCGGGCTATTCATCTGAGGTCTGGGGCCTGACGGCCTGCGACGGGCCGGGCGATTTCAAACAAGTCATCGACGGCAAGGAGCGCGAGTTCTTCAGCTATTCCGCGCGCGGTCCGGGCGAGCGCGACGACGGCACCATCGCGCCGACGGCGGCGGCCAGCTCCATCGCCTTCGCGCCCGAGATCGTCGTGCCCTGCGTCAAGGCGATGAAGCAGAAATACGGTTCAGGCATCTATACCGAGTGGGGCTTCCTCGACAGCTTCAACCCGACACTGACAGTGCGCGAAGGGCCGCTGCAGCACGGCAAGATCGTGGACGGCGTGGGTTGGGTGGACGGCGACTATCTGGGCATCGACCAGGGGCCGATCGTCATTATGACCGAGAATCACAGGTCCGAGTTCGTCTGGCGCTATATGCGCGGCGAGCCCAATATTCGCCGCGCGCTCGACATCGCGGGCTTCACCGGCGGCTGGATGAACGGATGAGTTCAGGCCCGCACAGAAGGGGAGCCTTGGCCCTGCTGGCGGGCGGGGCGGCTGCAGCCTGCACCCCTCGCCGTGACGGGGAGACCGTTCTGCGCTTCTGGGCCATGGGCAATGAGGGCGGGACGGTGGGCCAGTTGATGCCCGAGTTCGAGCGCCGCAATCCGGGCGTCCGGGTCTCGGTCCAGCCCCTGCCGTGGACGGCCGCGCACGAAAAGCTGCTGACCGCCTATGCCGGGGCCTCGCTGCCGGACGTCAGCCAGATCGGCAATACCTGGGTGGCGGAGCTGACCGCCATCGGCGCCCTGTCGCCGACCCCGGCTGAGGCCGCGAACCTGCTGACCGACCAGTTTCCGGCGGTGCTGGAGACCAACGAGATCGCCGGCCGCGCCATGACTACGCCCTGGTATGTCGACACGCGGCTGCTGTTCTATCGCAAGGATCTGCTGGCGCGGGCCGGCTTCGACGCGCCGCCCGAGGACTGGACCGAATGGAAGCGGGCCATGCATGCGATCAAGCGTGTGGCGGGCGGCGACAACTACGCCATCCTGCTGCCGTTGAACGAGTTCGAGCAGCTTCTGACCTTCGGGCTTCAGATCGACGAGCCGCTGCTGAGGGATCGGGATACACGCGGAAACTTCTCCAACCCCGGCTTCGTCGCGGCCCTGGCCTTCTACCGCAGCCTGTTTGACGAGCAGTTGGCGCCGTTGGCCTCGTCGACCCAGATTTCGAACGTGTGGACCGAGTTCGCCAAGGGCTATTTCAGCTTCTACTTCTCCGGTCCTTGGAGCGTGGGCGATTTCCGCAGCAAACTGCCCGCGTCGTTCCAGCCGAACTGGGCCACGGCGGGCGTGCCGGGACCGAATGGTCTGGGCGCTTCGGCGCCGGGCGGGTCCAGCCTGGCGGTCTTCAAATCCTCTCCGCATCAGGCCGCGGCCTGGGCCCTGGTCCGCTATCTGTCCGAGCCGGCGGTGCAGGCCAGGTTCAACACCATTGTCGGCGACCTGCCCGCACGCCAGAGCGCCTGGGACATCGCGGGCGTGGAGCGCGACCCGATGCTGGCGCCGTTCCGAGGGCAACTGGCGCGCGCCAAGGCCGTGCCCAAGGTGCCGGAATGGGAGCGGATCGTCACGGAGATGCAGATCGTCGCCGAACGGATGGTGCGCGGCGAATACACGCCAGAGACCGCCGCCGCCGAAATCGACCGTCGCGCCGACCGCCTGCTGGAGAAGCGTCGCTGGATGATCGAACAGGGCAGGGCCGTATGACCGTCGCCGATCCGACCTTGGCCAGAGTGAAGCCATCGCGCGGACGCGGCGCCCGCGAACGGGCCGCCTGGGCCTTCGTCGCCCCGGCCATGCTCGCCATCGGCCTGTTCTTCGCCATTCCGGTGATCGCGGCCCTGCTGCTCAGCCTGACCGACTTCGACATCTACGCCCTGGCGAACCTGGACAATCTGCGTTTCGTCGGCCTGCAGAACTATGAGCGGCTGCTGACCAACCCGCTGTTCTGGGGGGCGATGAAGAACACCCTAACCTTCGCGGTCCTCGGCGTGCCCCTGTCCATCGCCGCGTCCCTGGCGGCGGCGGTGATCCTGAATGCGCGGGTCGTGAAGTGGCGGCCGATCTGGCGGGTCATGTTCTTCGCCCCCTATGTCACCACCCTGGTCGCGACGGCGGTGGTGTGGCGCTATCTGCTGCACACCCGATACGGCGTCATCAACTGGGGTCTGGAGAGCATCGGCCTGCCCGCCGTGGACTGGCTAGGCGACCCATCAACCTCCATCCCCGCCATCCTGATGTTCGTGGTCTGGAAGATCTTTGGCTACAATATGTTGATCTTCTTGGCGGTTCTTCAGACCGTGCCGGACGATCTGTACGAGGCCGCCCGCATCGACGGCGCCGGGCCGTGGAAGCAGTTCCGCCATGTGACCCTGCCGGCCATCGCGCCGACCATGCTGCTGGTGTCGATCATCTCGGTCGCCAGCTTCTTCCAGCTGTTCGCAGAACCCTATGTGATGACCCAAGGCGGACCGGCCCAGAGCACGGTGACGGTGCTCCACTTCATGTACGAAGAGGGCTTCAAATGGTGGAATCTGGGCTCCGCCAGCGCCGTCGCCTTCGTCCTGTTCCTTTGCATCCTGGCGATCACCCTGGTCCAGCTGGCGGTCGCCAAGCGGGTGGGGGCGTATCAATGAAAATCCGCGCCATCCTGCTCAACCTGGCCGTCGGCCTCATCGCTCTGATCGTTCTGTTCCCGCTGGTCTGGATGGTGTCGGTCAGCTTCATGGCGACGGGCGAGGCGGCGGTCTTCCCGCCGCCGCTGCTGCCCTCGCACTGGACGCTGGAGCATTACCGCGATCTGTTCCTGAACCAGGGCATGGGGCGGTATCTGTGGAACAGCTTCGCCCTGGCGACCTTGGCGACCATCCTGGCGCTCAGCTTCACCGTCCCGGCCGGCTACGCCTTCGCCAAGCTGAAGTTCGCGGGGCGCGAGCGGCTGTTTCAGTTCCTGGTCGCCGCCCTGGTGGTGCCGGCCCAGATCGGCACCCTGCCGCTGTTCCTGATGCTGAAATCGGTGGGCCTGGTGAACACCTACGCCGGGGCGCTGGTGCCTTGGCTGGCGTCCATCTTCGGCCTGTTCCTGGTGCGCCAGTATGCGCTGAGCATTCCCGACGAGATGTTGGAGGCCGCGCGGATCGACGGGGCCAGCGAGGGCCAGATCTTCCGTCGCGTCGTCCTGCCGACATTGCAGCCGATCATCGTGACCCTGGGTCTGTTCGTCTTCCTGGGCAGCTGGAACGATTTCCTGTGGCCGCTGATCATCCTGACGGACCAGTCGAACTACACCCTGCCGGTCGCCTTGGCTGCCCTGTCGCGCGAGCATGTGCAGGACATCGAACTGATGATGGCCGGCGCCGTCGTCACGGTCGCGCCCGTGCTGATCCTCTTCCTCGCCCTGCAACGCTACTACATCCGCGGCATGCTCGCGGGCAGCGTGAAGGGCTGACCAGAACTGCGAGTTTCGATGCGTAATCTCCTGCTGGCCGCCGCCTCGGTCCTGACCCTTGCTCTGGCCGCGCCCGCCGTCGCCCAGGAAACGCGCGTCCTCGACAGCATGGATGATGCGACGCGGTGGGAGGCCAGCGCCTCGACCGACGTTCACGCCGCCGTCTCCGCCGTCGCCGGCCATGACGGGCGGGCGGTGCGGCTCGATTACGACTTCGACGGCAAGGCGGGCTACGCGGTGCTCAGCCGGCCGCTGCCGTTCGACCTGCCCGACAACTACGAGATCAGCTTCTGGGTGCGGGGCGCCGGGCCGACCAACACCTTCGAGGTCAAGCTGACCGACGCCTCGGCCGACAATGTCTGGTGGAAGCAGACGGCGCGCTACGACTTCCCCGACGGCTGGACCAGGTTCGTGATTAAACGCCGTCAGGTTTCCAAAGCCTGGGGGCCAAGCCCTGAAACCATCCTGCGTCGCGCGGAGCGGGTCGAGTTCGTCGTGGTCGCGGCGGAGGGCGGCAAGGGCTCGGTCGAGATCGACCAACTGACCCTGCGCGCTCTACCGATCGATCCGCCTGTCCCGCCTCAGCCGATCGCCAGCGATGGACGCACGGCGTCGACCGCCGCCAACGCGGTCGATCTCGACCCGAAGACAGCCTGGACCCCGCCGGTGGGCGAGGCTTCGGTCCTGACATTGGACCTGGGCTATGAGCGCGAGTTCGGCGGCCTGACCCTGCGCTGGGGCGAGCGGGGCGCGGCGAGCGACTATCGCGTTTCTACCTCTCTGGACGGACGCGACTGGCGGCCGCTGACGACAGTCACGGGCGGCAATGGCGGCATTGACTGGCTGAGGACGCCCGAGGCGACGGCGCGCTGGCTGAGACTGGAACCGCTGAAGCCCGCTCCGGCGCCGGACGTGGTCGGTTCGTCCGGCGCGGGCCAACGACTGGGCGCGACCCAGGCGACGACCTATGCCCTGAACGAGATCGAGGTCGAACCGCTGGCCTTCGGCGCAGATCCCACAGTGTTCCTTGAGGCGGTGGCCAAGGAGAACCGGCGCGGCCTTTACCCGCGCGGCTTCTCCGGCGAGCAGTCCTACTGGACCCTGGTCGGGGTCGATGGCGGCGGCGAGAGCGGCTTGATCGGCGAGGACGGCGCCATCGAGCTGCGCCGCGCCGGGCCCAGTATCGAGCCTTTCGTGGTCGACAACGGGCGGCTGATCACCTGGGCCGACGTCAATATCGAACAGGGGCTGAAGGACGGCGACCTGCCGATCCCGTCCGTGACCTGGACCGCCGACGACTGGACGCTGAAGATCACCAGCTTCGCCGACGGGCCGGCCGATCAGGCGCAGCTCTGGGGCCGTTACGACCTGACCAACACCTCCAGCCGGCCGCGCACCCTGACCCTGGCCCTGGCCGCGCGCCCGATGCAGGTGAATGCGCCGCGTCAGTTCCTGGCCATTCCCGGCGGCGTCAGCCCGGTGGAGACGATCGGCTGGGACGGCGCCGAATTGAAGCTGAACGACACGGTGCGGGTGCAACCGCTAGCGATCTCGGATCAGGTCACGCTGGCGACCTTCGACGCCGGCAGCGATCCGCAGTCCCTGATCCTGCCGTCCGCGCGCCGACCGGCCGCGGAGGTCATGACGACGACCGACGCCACGGGTCTGGCCGCCGGCGCCCTGACCTATGAGGTGACGCTGCAACCGGGCGAGACGCGCACGGTCGGCTGGGTGTCGCAGCTGTCCGGCGACGCCTTGGCGCCCGAGCCGGTGGGTCAGGCGGCGGTTGTGCTGGGTGCGGTCGAGACACGGCTGGCGGCTGAATGGCGCGCGAAGCTGGATCGGGTGGACCTGACCCTGCCGCCAGCCGCCCAGCGGATCGAGGACGCGCTGAAATCGTCTCTGGCCCATATGCTGATGTCGCGTCAGGGGCCGATCCTTCAGCCGGGCACACGCAGCTACAACCGCTCGTGGATCCGCGACGGGGCCATGATGGCCGAGGGGCTGAACCGGCTGGGCATGGCCGAGCATTCGGCCGACTATCTACGCTGGTACGCCCCCTATGGGTTCGAGAACGGCAAGGTGCCGTGCTGCGTCGATGCGCGCGGCGCCGATCCGGTGCCTGAGAACGACAGCCACGGCGAGTTCGTCTTCCTGGCCGCTGAGACCTATCGCTACACCAGGGACGAAGCCCTGCTGCGCCAGGTCTGGCCGCAGGTGCAAAAGGCGATCGCCTATATGGACGGACTGCGCGCCTCGACCCGGACGACGGCCTTCCAAACGCCGGACCAGCGTCACCTATATGGCCTGCTGCTGCCGACGATCAGCCACGAGGGCTATTCGGACAAGGCGGCCTATTCCTACTGGGACGATTTCTGGGGCCTGCTGGGCTACAAGGACGCGGTCTTCATCGCCGAAACCCTGGGCGATGCGGACGCCGCCGCTCGCTATGCGGCGGCGCGGGATCAGTTCGCCGCCGACATCCGGGCGTCGATCACGGCGACGGCGGCCCATCACGGCATCGACTGGATCGCCGGCGCTGCGGACCGGGGCGATTTCGACGCCACCTCGACCACCATCGCCCTGTCGCCAGCGGGCGAGCAGGATCATCTGCCGCCCGAGCTTCTGGCGCGAACCTTCGATCGCTACTGGGAAAACTTCCAGAACCGTCTGACCAACCGCACAGCGTGGAAGGACTACACCCCCTACGAATGGCGGCTGGTCGGCGCCTATGTGCGGCTGGGTCAGAAAGACCGGGCGCTGGATGTGCTGGACTTCCTGATGGCCGACCGCAGGCCCGAGGCCTGGAACGGCTGGGCCGAGGTGGTGGGCCGCGAAAAGCGCGAGCCGCGCTTCATCGGCGACATGCCGCACGCCTGGATCAGCTCCGACTATATCCGCTCGGCGCTCGATCTGTTCGCCTACGAGCGGGACCGCGATCACGCCCTGGTGCTGGCGGCCGGCGTGCCTGAGGCGTGGCTGGACACCGCCGAGGGGGTCGGCGTGCGGGATTTGCGCACGGCCTATGGACCGCTGACCTACGCCTATCGCAAGGAACGGCGCGGCTATGTGCTCACCCTGGGTGACGGCGCGACGCCGCCGGGCGGCTTCGTTCTGCAATGGCCGGAGGGGCAGGGGCGGCCGGAGCGCGTTCGGATCGACGGCCGTGCGGCGACGTGGTCGGGCGACGAGTTGCTCATTCCGGCAGGGGCGCGGCGGGTGGAACTGCGCTGACCACCTGCGTCCCTTCTCCCATTGGGAGAAGGTGGCCCGAAGGGCCGGATGAGGGGCGGCCGGCAGGCTAGGTCGCACCATCCGACCCTCACCCTTTCGCGCGAAGGACGATCGCTAACGCTCTCGTGCGCAAGCCCTCTCCCAATGGGAGAGGGGTCAGAGCCTCTGGAACGCCTTACCGGCCGCGTCGAACAGATGCGCTTGTTTCGCGGGGACGTGCAGCGTCAGGCGCTCGCCCGCCTTGGCGCGGAGTTCACCCGCCAGCTGAACCGTCAGCGTGTCTTCGGACGCTGGATGCTTCAGGTGCGCCATGGTCGTGGCGCCCAGGGTTTCGATGAACATGACCTCGGCGCTTAGGGCGTCGCCGTCGTCGTTGAGGGTCAGATGTTCGGGACGGACGCCCAGGGTGACGGCGTCGCCGGGCTTGGCCGAAGCGGCGTTCACGGCGATCCGGATCGTCTCGCCGGCCGTGGTCTTCACCGTCGCGCCGGTCGCCGACGCCTCCACGATCTCGGCCTTCAGCAGGTTCATCTTCGGGCTGCCGATGAAGCCGGCGACGAACAGATTGGCAGGGTGTTCGTACAGGTCCATCGGCGCACCGACCTGCTCGATCCGGCCGCCGTTCAGCACCACGATGCGGTCCGCCAGGGTCATAGCCTCGACCTGGTCGTGGGTGACGTAGATCATCGTGGTCTTCAGCTCGGCGTGCAGCCGCGCGAACTCATAGCGCATCCGCACGCGCAGGGCGGCGTCCAGGTTCGACAGTGGCTCGTCGAACAGGAAGACCTCAGGCTCGCGCACGATGGCGCGGCCGATGGCGACGCGCTGGCGCTGACCGCCGGACATCGCCTTGGGCTTGCGATCCAGATAGTCGGTGATGCTGAGCGCCTCGGCGGCGGCGCGGACGCGGCGGTCGATCTCGCCCCTATCCGTCTTGGCCAGCTTCAGGCCGAAAGCCATGTTCTCATAGGCCGTCATGTGCGGATAAAGCGCATAGGACTGGAACACCATGGCGATGCCCCGGTCCGACGGCGACAGGTCGTTGACCACCCGGTCCCCGATCAGAACCTGGCCCGTTGTCGCCTCTTCCAGACCGGCGATGGTGCGAAGCAGGGTGGACTTGCCGCAGCCTGACGGCCCGACGAAGACCACAAACTCGCCGTCGGCGATCTCCAGATCGACGCCCGTCAGCACCTCAACGGCGCCAAACGCCTTCTTCACGTCGACCAGACGGACGTTCGCCATGCTTCCTGCTTCCCTGACCCGCTTTTGTTTTGCCGCACCGTAACCGGTTACATGGCGGGATCAATGGCACACGATGTCTCGGGCACAACTGAAATTGCAAAACTGCAAAATTAATCTTTCGCAAAATCGAAGCGCTGGATAGAAGCCGCTGTCAATCGCGGGGGAGTATCCGAATGACGCAGCGCAACTTCTTGATGGTTACAGCCTCGATCGCCTGGCTGGCGACGGCTGCGGCCGCCCAGGCCCAAGAGGCGTCGCGCGTGGACGATGTGGTCGTTACCGGCTCCCGGATCGCGGGCGGCGAGCGGATCGCACCGGTAGAGACCGTGGCCCGCGAAACGGTGGCCGCCGCCGGGATCGCCGATGCCTCTCAACTTGTCCGGCTGGTCACGGCCAATTCGGGATCGGAGGCCCAGGTCGATCAGCTGAACCAGCCGCAGAGTTCGGGCACGGCGCAGTTCAACCTGCGCAATCTCGGCCTCGGCTCGACCTTGGTCCTGGTGGACGGACAGCGCTGGACCAACAGCGCCGTGGTGGCGACGGACGGCTCGGGCTTCGTCGATATCAACTCGCTGGTTCCGATGATCGCGCTTCAGCGGGTCGAAGTGGTCAAGGACGGCGCCTCGGCGGTCTATGGCTCGGACGCGGTGGCGGGCGTGGTCAATTTCATCACCCGGCGGGGCGTGGATCGCCCCGAGGTCAGCGCCAAATACGCCGTCGCCGACGGGTCGGAGGAGAGCGTGATCGAGGCCATTGGCGAGGTTCGCCTGCTGGGCGGAGACCTGACGCTGGCGGCCTCGCATTTCCATCGTTCGGCCTTGGGCTCGGAAGAGCGGGACTTCACCCAGGCCGAACGCTATGGCCGCGCCGCCTGGACGGCCGTGACCAGCTATGGCCAGCCGGGTTCCTATTTCCGACCCAGCCGCAACGGTTTTTCGCCCGATCCGGCGTGCGGCAATCCGGCGTTCGGCAGCGCCTATCGGAACTCGCCCACGGACGCCTTCTGCCGGCTGGACTATTCGGACTTCTTCGACCTGGTCCCGGAGGAGACGCGCACGCAGCTGTTCGGGGGTTACCGGCGGCCTGTGGGCGACATGACCCTGTCGCTGCAAGGGGTGTGGTCGGCGACCAACACCATCGCGCGCCAGTCGCCGTCGCTGCCGATCCTGGCGCGGTCGCTGACGGTGCCGGCGACCCATCCTGACAATCCGTTTGGCGAGGCGGTGCTGTTCCGGGGGCGGCTGCTGGGGGCGGAGGCCGGCGCGTCGCAGGCCGAGTTCGACTATCGCACCTGGCGGCTGGCGGCCGGGCTGGATGGGCGCTTCGGCAATGGCTGGACCTGGAACCTGTCGGCGACCAGCAGCCGTCAGCACGTCGCCTATGACAAGCCCGACACCATCGGGAGCGCCTTGCAGAATGCGCTGAATGGCCTGGGCGGGGCGGGCTGCAATCCCGCGACCGGAACGCCCGGCGTCGGCCCCTGTCAGTATTTCAACCCGTTCGGCAGCGCCTATCTGGGAACCGGGACGGCCAACAGCGCCGCCCTGATCGACAGCCTGATCGGCTCGACCGGCCTGCGGGGCGCGGCGACCCTGACGACGGCGGACGCCTCGACCAGCGGCGAGGCCCTGGCCTGGGCTGGCGGGTCGGTCGATGTCGCCGTCGGCGCCCAGTATCGCCGCAGCGGCTTCCGTCACGACTGGAGCGATCTGGTGAACCGGGGCGACCTGCTGACGGCGGGCGTGTCGCCGGATTTCGAGGGCGATCAGGAGGCCTTGGCCGCCTTTGCCGAAGCCCGCCTCCATCTGGGCGACCGGATCGAGGCGCAGCTGGCCGGACGCTACGAATCCTATGACGGCAACGAGGGTCGTTTCAGCCCCAAGGCCGCGATCCGTTGGGACGTCACTGACGCCCTAGCCCTGCGCGCGTCGTGGGGGCAGGGGTTCCGGGCGCCGTCGGTCTATGCCCAGTCGGGGGCGCAGGCGTCGCAGCCGTCGGTGTTCGACCGGGGCGCGTTCGTCTTCGTCAACACCCTGACCTCGGGCCGGGCCGACCTGAAGCCTGAGAAATCCGAGAGCCTCAACCTGGGCGCAGTTTGGACGCCGATCAACGGGCTGGAACTGGGCGTGGACGCCTGGCGGTTCGACTATGCTGACCAGGTGGTCAAGGAGTCGGCCCAGGCCATCATCAACCAGGCGGCGGCCGATACGGCGGCGGGGCGGACCGGCACGCAGGCCCAAAGCCGGATCACCCGCTCGCCCAGCGGCGCCCTGACCTTCGTGCAGCTGTATTTCGTCAACGCCTCGTCCATCGAGACCCAAGGGATCGACCTGTCGGCCCGCTATCGGCGCGGCCTGTGGGGCGGGGAGGCGACGGCCTCGGCGACCTGGACCTATGTGGACGCCTATGACATCCGGCTGGACGCGTCGGCCGCCAAGGTGTCGGGAGTCGGTTCGACCAACCTGAACAACATCGGCCGGTCCCTGCCACGCAATCGCGGGGAATTCGCCCTGGGTTGGAGCGGCGGGCCGAACGCGGTGACGGCCCTGGTCCACTATACCGACGCATACGCCAACGACCGCAGCGGCATCACCGACGCCAGCATCGCCAGCCAGACGACGGTCGACCTCCTCTACAGCCGCACGATCGGCGCTGACCTGGATCTGTCGGTCGGGGTGGTCAATGTGGCCGACAAGGCCCCGCCGCTGGCGCAGTTCGCCCTGGGCTATGACCCGGTCGTGGCCGATCCGCGCGGACGGGTGGTCAGCATTGGCCTGAGCAAGCGGTTCTGATCAAGCGGTTTTGATCGGCGGTTGCGCGGTCAACCGGGCGGTGTATGCATCGCCTGGGGGAGAATCCGATGACCGACGGCGAGACGACGCGCAAGCAGGCGTTCAAGGACCTGTCCGAGGACGCGCTGGGCTTTGGCGGCGCGGAGGTGCGGACCGCGCGCGACCTGCTGGTGCGGCCCCGGTTGGTGCTGCAGGCCTGGATGATCGAGGGGCCCACCGGGGGCGGGCGTTACGCCAAGCCGTTGAAGCTGTATCTGGCGCTGAACGCGATCCTGATGCTGATCGTCTTTCTGCGCGGGGGCTTGAGCTTCTACCTTGAAGGCATGCCGGCCGAAGTGCTGAACCCCCTGCTTCAGGAAGCGGGCAAGTCGCGCGACGCCTTCATGTCGGACGCCGACGGCTGGATGTCGCTGGTGGCCGTGCCGATCATGGCGCCGCTCTACGCCTTGGCGGCCATGCCGCTGTTTCGCCTGTGGGATGCCGAGGATCTGGGCCTGAGATGCGGATTCCGCGCGGCCTTCGCCTATCTGAACGCCTGGACCGTGCCGATGCTGCCGCTGGCCTGGTTCATGTTCAGCCCCGGCCCGCTGGCCGCGGCGTGCAGCCTTTTGATGCTGGCGCAGGGCATCGTGGCCTTCATGCGGATGGGGCGGGGACGGTGGTATCGGGGCGTGGTTCCTGGCCTGGCCAAGGGCTTGATCGTGATGACGGCCATCGGTCTGTCCAGCGTCGTTGCGACCTTTATCGTGATGGTCATCGGCGTCTTCGCCGGGTTCGCGGCCTAGACGGTCGCCTGACAAAAACACCGTCTAATTCGTCTAATTCGTCTGAAATCAGCGAAAGAGCGAAATTGCACGGCGCCAGAAAGGGCGTGCAAAGTGCAAGGTGGTGCAAGTCGTGAGCGCTGCTGTTTTCAAAGACCCGTCAACATCATAATCCCGTTCGGGGACACGTAAGGTCGATTGACGAAGGCCGTCTCTAAGCGCCCGATACTAAAGGGGATTTGTCGGCGAACAATGACGGCAAGGGTGGGCGCCTCTGTGCGTCGATCGGTCGTCGCTCCGCATCTGTCCCGAAACCTCATTTTCGGTAGTTGCCTTGTCGACAGGGGAGCGGGCGAGGGCGACAGTGTTCGTCGAAGCCTCAAACGGTCCGCCAATGTCTCTGCGTTTACAGGCCGCTCAGGTCGCTTGGCTGAATACGAAGCTGACCCTCGATTTCATCGCCGCATCCCGCACCTGGATCGACGAGGACCTGATATCCGCCCTGCTGACGGCGGGCGTCGTGGATGCAAACGTCAGAGGCGCCGACGACGAACGTGCGGCACGCGACTCTTCCATTGGAGCCGGCATTTTGCCGAACGTCCTGCGGCGGCCTGTGAATGCAATCAGCATCGCCATGTCCCTGGGCGTGCCGCGCGAGAGCGCACGCACCAAACTGGCGGGATTGGTGGAGCGGGGCGTGCTGGTGCGGACCGACGGCGGCTTCGTCTTGCGCGCCGAGGTGTCGCAGTCGAAACCGTTCAAGTCCGCGATGGAAGCCTTCCTTCTGGCCACGGTGGAATTCGTCGATGGGTTGGCGATGCTGAATGCATGCGGCGCCCGCGACGGCGACCGGGTCGTCACGCCAGCCTGGCCAGTCGCAGGCTCGGCGACGCGGCTGATGACGGCGCACGTCCTGAAAGGCATCCAGCACGCCCGATCGCTGAAGCCCGAAATCAGTCTGACGACGCACTACGTCCTGCTCTGGCTGTCGCATCTCACCGGAAGCGCTTTGAGGGTTGTTCAGGAGCCGGACGCCGGCCGTCTTGGCCCCCTGAACCCGCCGTTCGGGCCGGTGAGCGTGATCGAGGTCGCCAAGGCCGCCAGAATGGACGACGAAACGGTTCGCAGGCACCTGGGTCAGCTTGAAAACGCAGGCTTGGTCATCCGGGTCGCCGGCAAGAGAGACATCAATCTGCCAGATCAGACTCTGGTCGCGAACTGGCTCGATTTCCAAAGCCGGACGATCCTCGGCACGCAGCAGCTGGTGCGCAAACTCTATGTCGCGGGCGTGATCGTCGATCGGCCGAGCGACACCATTCGATTGTTCTGAACGACGATGATGAGGTTCGCATCACAGATTGATGCTCGGGCTGCATTCGTCGGTTGCTCGTCGAATGCCGTCGTCAACAGGGGCCGCACCGATGCCAGCCCTTATTGATGCGTTCGACTGGGCGACGACGCCCCTGGGGCCAAAGCGCGATTGGTCGCCCGCGCTGAGCATTACTTATGACATGATGATGGGAATGGGTTTCGCGGCCAGCGTCATGTGGGGCCCGGAGCGCACCTTGCTCTACAACGGCGCCTACATTCCGCTGCTTGGACAAAAGCACCCGAGCGCCCTGGGCCGTCCGCTGGACCAGGTCTGGCATGAGGTGTGGGACGATTTGCGCCCTTTGACGGAGCGCGCGCTGGCAGGCGAAACCGTTTTTCTGGAAGACCTGCCGCTGACGATGGTTCGAAACGGCTATTCGGAAGACACTTGCTGGGTGCTGTCCTACAGTCCCGTGCGGGACGGCGACGCGATCGTCGGCATTCTCAATATCGCCATCGAAACGACCGAGCGGGTGCGGGGCGAGCAACACCGGCAGATGCTGGTCGACGAATGCGGCCACCGGGTGAAGAACACGCTCGCCCTGGTTCAAGCGGTCGCCCGCAGCACCTTGTCCGGCGTCGATCGGGATGTGCTGGAGCGCTTTGACGAGCGACTGAACGCCATCGCCAAGACCCAGCAGACGTTGGATGAAAAGGCGTGGAATGGCGGCGACCTCGGCGAAATCGTTCGCGACGCGGTGGGTAATCTGGTGCGCAGGCCGGTTTCCATCTCGGGGCCGTCGGTGCACCTGTCGCCGCGTGTGGCGCAGACGGTCGCCTTGATCATCCACGAACTGACGACGAACGCGTTCAAGCATGGCGCCCTCGCCAAGCCCGGCGGCCGGGTCTCGGTCGATTGGCGGTTTGATGAGGGTGAACTTGTCCTGACGTGGATCGAAGGCGGGGGCGCGCCGGCCCATCCGCCGCTCAAGACCGGCTTTGGCGTCAAACTGCTCGCGAGAGGGCTGCTAGGGTGCGGCGGCGCGGATCTTCGTTACGGCGTAGAGGGGTTCTCGGCGACGTTCACAGCGCCGGCCTCGCGTCTGACCGACAGTTGACGATGCTCGGCGAGGGGGCGAAAGCGGCTGCATCCGCTTGATCCAAGACCTTCGAGAGCCCCATGACCTACACCCTCTATGGCATTCCCAACTGTGACACGGTCAAGAAGGCGCGGGTCTGGCTGGAGCAGCAGGGGGTGGATTACGTCTTCCACGACTACAAGAAGGCCGGGGTCGATGCGGGGCGGCTGGGCCAGTGGGTCGACGAGCACGGTTGGGAGACAGTGCTGAACCGGGCCGGGACGACGTTCAAGAAGCTGCCCGAAGCCGACAAGGCGGACATCGACAAGAAGAAGGCGATCGCGCTGATGACGGCCCAGCCGTCGATGATCAAACGGCCGGTGCTGGATATGGGGGATCGGCGGCTGGTGGGGTTCAAGCCCGAGGCCTACGCCTCAGCGCTTACCTGAGCCGGACGGTCGTGACGACGCCGAAGTGGTCGGACGGGTATTCGCCGTTGGTCGGCGTATCGCCGAAGCGGCGGGCCTCGCCGGGCGTGAAGGCGGCCTGTTCGACGAAGATATGGTCGATGACACGCTCTGGGTGACCCTTGGCCGGGTTCAGGGTGGTCGTGACCGCGCCGCGGGGCAGGGCGCTGAAGAAGCGGGGGCCGGTCAGTGTCGCCAGGCCGGAATCCTCCTGCGTCGCATTGAAATCGCCCATGACGATCAGGGGCGTGCCGTCCTGCGGCAGCCAGCCGAGCAGGGATGCGATCTGGCGGGCGCGGACCGGGCCGGCGTCCTGTTGCCACGCCAGATGGGTGACGACGACATCGACCGGGCGACCCTGGACCGCGACGCGAAGGCGAAGCGCGGTGCGGAAATCGTCGAGCGGCTCAAGCTTGGTCGAGGCCTCGGCCAGAACCGGCAGTCGGGTCAGCAGGGCGTTGCCATAGCGACGCGGGGCGCCCTCGGCGTCGGTCGAGACGAAGGCGACGTGATAGCCGCCCAGCTCGCGCGCCAGCATCCGGGCCTGGTTCTCCAGCCCGACATTGGCGTCCTCCAGCACCTCCTGAAGGGCGATGACGTCGGCGTCCTGAGCCTTCAGCGCGGCGACCAGCAGCGGACGACGGGCGGCCCAGTCGCCCATGTTGTGCCAGATGTTGAAGGTGACGAGCTTCAGCTCGGTGGGCGTCTTAGCCTTTGGGGCCGTGGCGCAGCCTGCCAGCGGCGCGAGGGCGGCGGCGGCCAGCAGGGTGCGACGGTGGATCATCTCGGCCTCAGCCCTCGACGTCCGTCGAGGGACGGTCGTGGCCGTCTGCGCTTTCGGTGACCCATTCGCCGGCGGCGGTCTCGTATTCGATCGCTGCGGTCTGGTCCGGCACGCGCTGTTCGCGCGCGACGCGCACGGCGGCGGCCTTGGCGTCGTCGTGGCTGGTGAAGGTTTCGGAATAGGTGTCGCCGGACTTGTAGGCCCAGCCGCCGTCATGTTCGACGATGCGATAGGTGACATGGGCCATGGGACGCGCTCCTGAGATTGATGAAACCGGACCCTAGACCGAACCGACGGCGGCCGAAACGGCGACCTTACGAAGATTTCACGCAACGACGCGCATCCGTTGAGGCGTCGGCCAGCCTCTTGTGATCAGAAGGCCGCCGCATCAGGCTGCTGCAACGGTTCAAGGGATACTCGACATGGAAGACTTCATTCCGATCTTCGCCATCTTCGCCGTCTTCGGCACGATTACGGCCATCGTCTTCGGCCCCACCTTCCTGAAGTACCGCGAAAAGCGCGACATGCAGGAGACCGTGCGTCTCGCCGTCGATAAGGGTCAGGAACTGCCGCCCGAACTGCTCGATGTGATGACGAAGGATGTGCAGAAGGGCCTACCGTCGCGCAGCAAAGACATTCGCAAGGGCGTGCTCAGCCTGGCGAGCGGCATCGGCATCGCCGGGTTCGGCATCGTCGTTCAGGGCACGACCCACGTCTGGGGCGGCAATGGCCAGGGCGCGTTGCTGGGCATCGCCTGTATTCCCGCAGCCATCGGCGTCGCCTTCATCATCCTGGGCTTCTTCAACCCGAACAAAGACTGACGTCCGCCGGAAGGGGGAAACGTCATGGTCAAATCATTGAGAGACTTCCACGATGTGGAGCTGGCCGCCCAGGCGGCGGCCGGCGGCCGGCGGGAGTATGGCGAGCTGGTGCGTCGGCATGGGTCGGCGGTGCGGGGGCTGCTGCGCCGGATGGGGGCGACGCCGTCCCTGTCCGACGACGTGGCGCAGGACGCCTTTCTGCAAGGGTTCCAGCGGTGCGCGGAGTTTCGCGGGCAGGGAACGTTTGCGGGCTGGATCAAGAAGATCGCCGCGCGGCTCTATCTGAAGCGGGTGGCTAAGGAGGCGCGCTACGTCGCCGAGATCGAGGCCGATCAGGCGGATCTGGTTGTCGACCACGGCGGTCTGATGGACCTAGACGAGGCGTTGAAGACGCTCAGCGAGACCGAGCGTGTCTGCGTCTCCCTGTGCCACGGCGCGGGGATGTCGCATCCGGAAATCGCGGCAGCCATGAATTTGCCGCTTGGCACGGTGAAATCGCATGTCAAACGTGGTCTGGATAAACTCCGTGCGCGGCTTCAACCGGCGCACGGCTCAGGCGGGAGGTCGGTCCATGTCGGCTGACGAATTCGATCCGATGATCGAAAGGCTGTTCGCCCAGGCGCCGAGCCTGCCGGACGAGGCCCTGTTCCTGGCGACGGTCAAGGCGCGCATGGAGACGCGGTCGCGCTGGCGCGCTCTGACCCTGACGGCGGCCGGTCTGATCGGCGGCGTGCTGGCGGTGCGCGAGGGGGTGAACATCAACTTCACCGCCGACGGCGATACGACCCTGGCGCAAGGCCTCAGGGCCGCAGCCGCCACGGCGCAGGGCGAGGCGCAATCAGGGCTGGACGGATTAGGCCTTCAAGGTCTCGGCGTCGGGTCGCTGGATGTGATGAACGGCTCGGGCATGATGGCGTTCTGGATCGTTGCCGGGGCCTTGGTCGCCCTGATGGCGGCGGGCGTGGCGAAGCTGTCGCAGGACGTGTGAGGGCGGCTGCAAGGGTGACACCGGCGGGGCAGGGGCCTATCTGACCCCTTCACGTCAGGAGGCCCGGCGATGTCCGTCCACACCCAAGAGAGCATCAAACGCATCACCGTGCCCGATATCGCGGGGCGCAAGGGCGGCGAGCCGATCGTCTGCCTGACGGCCTATGACGCGCCGATGGCGGCCCTGCTGGACCCGCACTGCGACGTGCTGCTGGTCGGCGACAGCCTGGGGATGGCGGTTCACGGCCTGCCCAATACCGTCGGTGTGACGCTGGAGATGATGATCCTGCACGGGCAGGCCGTCATGCGCGGCGCCAAACGAGCCATGGTGGTGGTGGACATGCCGTTCGGCTCCTACGAAGGCGGCAAGGACGTCGCCTACGCCAACTGCGTGCGGGTGATGAAGGAGACGGGCGCCCAGGCGGTGAAGCTGGAAACCAGCATCGAAATGGCCGAGATCGTCGCCTTCCTGGTCAAGCGCGGCATTCCGGTCATGGGCCATGTCGGCTTGCGCCCCCAGGCGATCCTGGCCGAAGGCGGGTTCAAGGCCAAGGGCCGGACCGAGAGCGAGCGTGATCGGGTGCTGGCCGAGGCCAAGGCCGTCGCCGAGGCCGGCGCCTTCTGCATCGTTATCGAGGGCGTCGCCGAATCGCTGGCGCGCGAGATCACCGAGACGATCGACGCGCCCACCATCGGCATCGGCGCCTCGGCCGCCTGCGACGGTCAGGTGCTGGTGGTCAACGACATGCTGGGCATGTTCGACTGGACCCCGAAGTTCGTGCGCACATACGCCGATCTGCGCACCGAGATCGACCGCGCGGCCGCCGCTTTCGCCAGCGATGTGAAAACCCGCCGTTTTCCTGCCGAAGTCGAGACCTACTTCTCGAAAAAGCCGGCTTCGCAGTAACGGACGACGTTGCGGGCGGGGAGCCGACCTTCTAGGGTCCGCGCCGGTTTGCATTTCGCGATTTTGGGGCGACGTTTCAGTGGTTGATGTCTTCGAGCAGGTCGAGGAGGAGCTTCGCTCCGACAAGTTGAAGCGCCTGGCCAAGACCTGGCTGCCCGTTTTCGGCGTGGTGCTGGTCGTCGCCCTGATCGGCGCCCTGGGCTGGTGGGGCTGGGACAGCCTGAACTCCAACAAGGCCGCCAAGGCCGCCGAGGCCTATGATCGCGGCATGGAGGCTCTGCGTGCCGACAAGCCGATGGATGCCCGCGCCGCCTTCGAGGAAGCGATCAAGGAAGGCAACGGCGCCTACAAGGTCCTGGCCCTGCAGCAGCAGGCCGGCCTGGCCGTCAGCGCCAACAAGTTCCAGGAGGCGGTTCGCCTGTTCGATGAAGCCGCCAAGGCGTCCAGCGATCCGATCTTGTCGGACCCGCCCGCCCTGAAGGCCGCCTTCCTGATCATGGACACCGCGCCGCTGGCCGAGATCGAAAAGCGTCTGACGCCGCTGGCCGAAGACAAGCGCCCGCTGCACGCCTTCGCCCAGGAAGCCCTGGCCTTGGCGCGCCTGCAACACGGCAAGACCAAGGAAGCGCGTGAGGCCTTCGTGCTGCTGCAACTGGGTCAGGACGTGCCGGACTCGATCCGTCAGCGCGCCCAGATCGCCGTGGAATCCATCGACGCCGGCACCGCAGCCGCCATCAAGCCCATCATCGACGCCGCCGCCAAGGCGACGCCTCCGGCCGCCGGCGCTGCGAACGCGATGACGCCCTCGGCCGCCCAAGCTGCCTCGGCTCAGGCTGCTCCGGCCCAAGCTGCCCCGGCTCAGGCCGCACCCGCTCAGGCGGCTCCCGCCGCCGCGCCGGCCGCCCAATAGTGACGACCCCTTACAGGACGCCCCCGATGAACCGAGTTCTGAAAGTCGCGCTGATCTGCGGCGTCGCCGCAACGATGGCGTCCTGCGGCACCGTGCGCCGCAACCTGCCGTTCGGTCTGGGCGGCGGCAAGGAAGACGCCGGCGCGACCGCCTCGGCCGGCCAGCGCATCTCGGTGCTGGAGTTCGAACAGAGCCTGTCGCCGTCGGCCGCCCTGTCGGGCCGCGACTTCTTCCTGCCGGGTCCGCAGGCCGTGACGGCCTGGACGCAGCCGGGCGGCACGTCAGAGAACCTGGTCGAGCACGTCATCGCGGCGCCGAACTTCCAGATCGCCTGGAAGCGGGGCGTCGGCTCGGGATCGGCTCACGTCGGCAACGTCATGGCCCCGATCGTGGCCGCCGACGGCAAGATCTTCGTGCTGGACGGCGAATCGACCGTTTCGGCGGTTTCGGCCGACACCGGCGCGATCCTGTGGAAGGCCAACGTCAAGAACGCCGATCGTGACCGCAACGGCGGCTTCGGCGGCGGCGTCGCCGTCGGCGGCGGCAAGGTCTTCGTCTCGTCCGGCTACCGCTCGATGACGGCGCTGGACGCCAACACCGGCGCGGTGGTGTGGACCCAACAGGTGGACGCCCCGATCCACGGCGCCCCGACTGTCTCGGGCAACCGGGTCTTCGTCGTGGACGTGGACAGCCAGCTGTTCGCCTTTGACGCCAACACCGGCGCCCAGGACTGGACCTATCGCGGCATCGCCGAGCCGGCGCGCGTCATGCGCGCCTCCAGCCCCGCCGTCAGCGGCACGACCGTCGTAGCCCCGTTCGCCTCGGGCCAGCTGGTCGCTCTGAGCGCCCTGAACGGCCAGGCGGTATGGGAAGAGACCCTGTCGCGCACCAGCCGCACCAGCGCCCTGTCGGAAGTTCGCGACGTGGCGGGCCGTCCGGTCATCAGCCGCGGCATGGTCTATGGCGTCAGCCATTCGGGCGTGATGTCGGCGCTGGACCTGCGTTCGGGCCAGCCCAAGTGGCAACTGCCGGTGACGGGCGTGAATGCGCCGCTGCCGGTCGGAGACGCCGTCTTCGTGGTGTCGAAGTCGGGCCAGCTGATCACGGCCAACCGCGACACGGGCCAGATCTACTGGACGCGTGAACTGAACGAGGGGCGCGAGCGCCGCGAGGGCGGTTTCCTGACCTTCGGCCGTCGCACCATCCGCCCGCAATGGTCGGGGCCGCTGCTGGCCTCCAACCGTCTGGTGATGGTCAATTCGTTCGGCGAAGCCGTCGCCTTCGATCCGAAGACCGGCGTAGCGCAGACGACGCTGAAGCTGGGCGCGCCCGCCTATATCGCGCCGGCCGCCTATAACGGCGCGCTCTATGTGCTGACCGACAACGGCCAACTGATCTGCATCCGCTGATTTTCAGCCCAAACTAAGCTAGAAGGCCGACATGGCTCTGAAGGTCGCCATCGTCGGCCGCCCCAATGTGGGCAAATCGACACTGTTCAACCGCCTCGTCGGCAAGCGCCTGGCGCTCGTCGACGATCGCCCCGGCGTGACCCGCGACCGGCGCTACGCCGACGGCAACATCGGCGACATGGACCTGACGCTGATCGACACGGCGGGGTACGAGGACGTCACCGACGACAGCCTGGAAGCCCGGATGCGCGAGCAGACCGAGGCCGCGCTGGACGACGCCGAACTGGTCATGTTCATGATGGATGCGCGCGAGGGCGTGACGTCGCTGGACCGGATCTTCGCCGAGCGCCTGCGCCGGGTTCACAAGCCAATCATCCTGCTGGCCAACAAGTCCGAAAGCCGCGAGAGCGGCGGCGGCGTCGGCGAGGCGCACGCCCTGGGCTTCGGCGAACCTGTCGCCATCTCGGCCGAGCACGGCGAGGGGATGGCCGATCTGTACGCCGCCATTGTCGCGGCCTCGCAGGACATCTTCGTCGAGGAGATCGACGAGCCGGACAAGCCGATCCGCATCGCCGTCATCGGCCGGCCCAATGCCGGCAAGTCCACCCTGATCAACCGCCTGATCGGCGACGACCGGCTGCTGACCGGGCCGGAAGCGGGCATCACCCGTGATTCCATCTCGGTCGACTGGCAGTTCGAGGGCAAGAACATCCGCCTGGTCGATACGGCCGGGATGCGTCGCAAGGCGCGGGTGCAGGAGAAGCTGGAGAAGCTGTCGGTCGCCGACACCATCCGGGCCATCACCTTCGCCGAAGTCGTCATCCTGATGATGGACAAGGACGACGCCTTCGACACACAGGACCTGCAGTTGGCCGATCTGGTCGAGCGCGAGGGCCGCGCCCTGGTCTATGTCGCGTCGAAGTGGGACCTGGAGGACGAGCCCCAGTCCCGCATGGCCAAGCTGAAGGGCATGGCCGAGGATAAGCTGCCGCAGCTGAAGGGGTCGCCCTTCGTGGCCCTGTCGTCGCACAGCGGACGCGGCGTCGAGCGGCTGATGCCGGCGGTGCTTCAGGCCTATGACACCTGGTCGGTCAAGGTGAAGACCAAGGACTTGAACACCTGGCTGTCCATGGCCACCCAGCGGCACCCGCCCCCCGCCGTGGACGGCAAGCGGATCAAGCCGAAATACATCGCACAGACCAAGGCCCGCCCGCCGACCTTCGTGCTGATGGCCAACCGCGCCGAGTCGATGCCCGAGCATTACAAGCGCTATCTGGTCAACTCGATCCGCGAGAGCTTCGACCTGCCGGGCACGCCGATCCGTCTGAACGTCAAGTCCAGCGGCGTGAACCCCTATGCCGAGGGCGGCGCCAAGTCGGGGCCGGAACGCTACAAGGGCGACGCCAAGACCGCGCCGCGCCGCGTCAAGAAGGCCGAGAAGGAAGAGGCCCTGTCCAAACTGCCCGGCAAGGCGCTGGAGCAGAAGAAGACCCGCAAGGCCCAGCCCAAGGTTCTGGGCGGGTTGAAGTCCAGCGCGTCGAAGAAGGCCGGTTCGTCCGTGGCGGTTCAGAAGGGCGCGCGCGGCGGGGCTCGCCAGGTGTCGCGTTCGGGCCGGATCCGCACGGGCCAAAAGGGCGGCGCCAAGAAGTGACGGCGTGAGCGAGGCCGAGAGCGCGCTTCCCGCCCGGCCCACCTCGCGTTGGCTGATTCTGGACGGGCAGGGGCGGGTGCTGCTGCTCCACTTCGTGTTCGCCGAAGGACCGCTCGCCGGCACGGCCTTCTGGGCGACGCCCGGCGGCGGGTGCGAGGCCGGCGAAACCTTCGAGGACGCCGCGCGCCGCGAACTGTTCGAAGAGACGGGCCTAGTCGTGACCGATCCCGGCCCGCAGGTCGCCCAGGTCCGCGTCAGCTTCCGCCTGCCTGACGGCCGAATGGCGGACGTGGATCAGAGGTTCTTCCTGCTGCGCACCGACGACTTTGTCCCGTCGCCCGAGGGTTGGACGGACGAGGAGCAGCGGGTTCTGACCGAACACCGCTGGTGGAGCCTCGACGACATCCGCGATTCCAAAGAGACGATCTGGCCGGCGGAACTAGCGGAAATTCTGACTTCGCTCCGCCTGCCGCTGATCGGCGCTCGTTAGATCAAGGCGTCGACCGAGGGGCTGGCCGCCCAGTCGCGAAACTTGATGGTCAACGGGGGCGTGGCGGCGGCGTTCGACAGTTCGACGACGAGCGGGCCGATCTCGGAGGGGTGGGGCAGGACGGACGGATCTTCGCCCGGATAGGCCTGGGCGCGCATGGCGGTGCGCATGCGGCCGGGATCGACGATGCTGACGCGCACGGGGGTGCTCTCGATCTCGTCGGCCCAGGCTTTCACCAGGGCCTCGGCCCCTGCCTTGGTCGCGGCGTACATGCCCCAGAAGGCCCTGGGCGCGCTGGCGACGCTGGTGGTGAAGTGGATGGCGCGGCCGGCGTCGGAGGCGCGCAGCAGCGGCTCCAGCGAGCGGATCAGGCGATAGACGGCGGTGAAGTTGGTCTTTTCGACCTTGGCGAACTCGCGCGGGTCGGCGTGCGACACCGGCGTCAGGCCCGAAGGGCCCATGGTGGCGGCGCAGTGGACCCAGATATCCAGCTTCTTGAACCGTTCGAAGATGGCGCCGCCCAGCCGGTCGATGGCCCCGCCGTCCACCAGATCGAACGGGATCAGGGTCGCATGGCGGCCGGTGGCGGCGAAGATGGCGTCGTCCAGTTCTTCCAGACCGCCCTGGGTGCGCGCCGTCGCGATGACGTGGGCGCCGGCCTTGGCCAGAGCCAGGGCGCTCTCATAACCGATGCCGCGCGAGGCGCCGACGACGAGGGCGATACGGTCGTTCAGGGGAAGTTCGGACATGGCCGCTGATAGCGCGGCCTCGGCCCTCAAGCCAAGGCCTGCGCGCTCGGCTTTCGATCAGGCGCTGACCAGCAAGGACAGCTGTTTGGCGCCGAACTCGCGTCCGCCTTCCTCGATCTCGCGATCCAAGAGGCGGGTGGGATAGTCGCCGGTGAAATAGTGGTCGGTGAACTGAGGGGCGGCGGCGTTGCGGCCGGTCTCGCCCATTGCACGATACAGGCCGTCGATGGACAGGAAGCCGAGCGAATCGACCTCCAGCATGTCGCGCATTTCTTCCAGCGTCTTGTTTGCGGCCAGCAGCTGGGCGCGCTCGGGCATGTCGATGCCGTAGAAGTCGGGGAACAGGATCTGCGGGCTGGCCGAGCGCAGGTGGACCTCGGTGGCGCCGGCCGCGCGCACGGCGCGGACCAGTTTCAACGAAGTGGTGCCGCGAACGATGGAATCGTCGATCAGGACGACGCGTTTGCCGGCCAGGGCCGACTTGTTGGGGCTGTGCTTCATGCGAACGCCCTT
The DNA here is from genome assembly GCF_016429195.1 of Brevundimonas sp. ASV9. GTDB lineage: Bacteria > Pseudomonadota > Alphaproteobacteria > Caulobacterales > Caulobacteraceae > Brevundimonas. The sequence continues at coordinate 876 of NZ_JAELUF010000038.1, read as the reverse complement.
TTGACGGGCGCCCTGGCTGGGCTGGATGAAGGTGCGGCCCAGATAGTGGCTGCGGATGATGCCCATTTCGTAGGGGATGCCGCTTTCCTGGGCATAGCCGAGGGCGGCCGGGACGCCGGAATCGGGCACGGGCACGACGATGTCGGCCTCGACGCCCAGTTCGCGGGCGAGGCCGCGACCCATTTCCTTGCGGACCTCATAGACGGAGCGGCCGTTCACGACCGAATCCGGGCGTGAGAAATAGACATATTCGAACAGGCAGGGACGCGCCGCGCGGGCGGGGAAGGGCTTGAGCGAGCGCAGGCCGCTGTCGTCGATGACGACGATCTCGCCGTGTTCGACATCGCGCACGAAGGTGGCGCCCATCATGTCCAGGGCGCAGGTCTCGGACGCCAGAACCCAGCCGTCGCCCAACTGGCCCAGCACCAGCGGGCGGATGCCCAGGGGGTCGCGCGCGCCGATCATCTTGGTGCGGGTTTGGGCCACCAGGGCGTAACCGCCCTCGATCCGGGCCAGGGCGTCGGTGAAGCGATCGACGATCTTGGCTTTGCGGCTGCGCGCGATCAGGTGGAGGATGACTTCGGAATCCGAGGTCGACTGGAAGATGGCGCCTTCGCTGACCAGCTGGGCGTGCAGGAATTTGAAGTTGGTCAGGTTGCCGTTGTGGGCGATGGCGATGCCGCCCTGGTCCAGATCGGCGAACATCGGCTGGATGTTGCGCAGGAAGCTGCCGCCGGCGGTGGAGTAGCGGGTGTGGCCCACGGCCGCGCGGCCGGGCATCCGCGTCATCAGGTCGGCGCCGCCGAAGGCCTCGCCCACCAGGCCCTGGTGCCGTTCGGTGTAGAAGCGCTCGTTCTTGACGCTGGCGATGCCGCA
>NZ_JAELUF010000379.1 GCF_016429195.1 Brevundimonas sp. ASV9 | reverse complement strand
CCTATGTGAAGAACGCGGACAGTTTTGGAAAAGCAATGATTCAGAAAATGACACAGAAAGACAAATTTCGAATGGGCGATCAGGAAAAGCGGAAATGAGCTGGCGTCTCTGTGACGGTCGCAATGGGTAAACCACAGAGTGGACGGCAAATATGGCGTAGAGTGACGTTCATCGAGTGAGGGGCAGGACCTGGGGAGTTCTGTGGCGGCTGGGACTTAGCCACACCAGATGGGTGGTGGCAGGAGTGCCAGACGAGGACTCCCAACGGCTCGCCACAGCAAAATGGCCACTGGCTCCCGCCACAATAACGGAGCTCCACAATGAAGACGATTGCCGGAGGCCAGCTGGCGGGGAACAGTGGCAGCCGTCGCCAGGTGTCAGCCATCTGCTATACTATTGTAGGTATCAGGACCAAGCTACTAACCACCTAATACAAACAACCCCGATGCCGCACTCTAC
>NZ_JAELUF010000378.1 GCF_016429195.1 Brevundimonas sp. ASV9 | reverse complement strand
ACAAAGAAGAGAGTATACTTGGCAGCCGCCCAGAATCGACTCTTCCAGGTGCGCCCCTCTTCCTCAAACTCGATCTCGTCATACTCCTCATACCAAAAGTAGGCAAATGGACTGAGAAGCAAGCAAAGCAGCGCATCAAAGCTGTATAGAGTGTAGTATATAATCTTGAGAGTGAGCATGATGTCGGCGATTCGTTCCGGAGTGGCCCATGGCTTCTTTGCCCCAAGTCTGGCAGATCCCGTTGCCGAAACTAGCGCAATGTCAACGGGAAGCAAGAGGACCGTGGCCAAGAGCGAGGTAAGGCTGATGATTGCGACGAGACTAACGACGGCGGATCGTTCGCGTGGAGTTTGCCATGTAAACGTTGTGATGATGGCGGCGCCCAGGCAGAGCGCGACCACGACTGCGTACGTTATCCATATTAAGCTGGTCTGGATCAAACCCGCGTCAGCTACCATC
>NZ_JAELUF010000377.1 GCF_016429195.1 Brevundimonas sp. ASV9 | reverse complement strand
GCGTAGGACCCTGTGGACGATGTAGCGTCGTTTGTGCCGAGCACTGCCAACACCTGGCGCGCCGAAGGGCCTGCCTCGATGCAGAAGTGGTCCATGGTGGCGGACTATGTCGTTCTCATAAGTAAAGAACCTTAAGGCCACACCCTTTAAACTCGCCTCGTCGTGCTCCTCTCGCCTCTCAACGCTGTGTAGCTCCACCCACTTCCTTCTTGAACGACTAGGCCGCCTCGTCCTTGCTGTTGACGCTGGGTCTCAAATCTCAATGCAAAGGGTGGGGTTGGTGTGCGAAAGACTGTTTGGTATTTATTCCGTCTATTGTCTCTTAAGTCGACGAATTCCCCTCCGTCGGCCAACCATCACTTACCGAACACCTTTAGTAATTAATGCTACGCACGAAGGGCTCACTCTCATATCTTACGGATAGATCGCCTGCGTCTTCACCCCCGCGCGCTTCTACCAC
>NZ_JAELUF010000376.1 GCF_016429195.1 Brevundimonas sp. ASV9 | reverse complement strand
CTACTCGCGTTCGCCGCCTCAATCCCGCGGCAGCCAACACAGCGGCGCAACAGGCCCTCGTACAGGTAGTCGAAGTAGCAGCATAGCAAGCAACTTGTCCCAGTTGGGCTCTACACAGGCAGGGCAGAACGTGCCGACGTATCTGACAATGACTCCTCCGACACCGGTCGAAGCTACCAATAGGGACGGCTATGGATTGGGAATCGACTATCTCCGACCGCACTCGAGCGGCGGCGGCGCCCCGCCAGACGCGTCACATCGTCAGATGCTTAGGAATATCCCTAGTGGCGACAGTAGGCCAGCCACGAGCTCGAGCAGCCTCGAAACCACACCTGACCGACGCAAGACCGGCCCGAGCGGACTTAGAGATAGGATCACCGCTTTTACGCATCGGATGAGCCATCGCGAGAACAGCGGACAAGGCCTGTCTCTTATACACATCTCCGAGCCCACGAGACCA
>NZ_JAELUF010000375.1 GCF_016429195.1 Brevundimonas sp. ASV9 | reverse complement strand
TCAGATGTGTATAGAGACAGGCATGTACCTGGACAGCGTCTGCCTCGACGTTCCACCGCGCAGTAAAAGCAGCCGATCTTGCTTTAGTTTTGAGTTATACGTTTGGATAGTTATCTTGGCCTGGCCAGAACTGAATCACTATGCGTACCATCAAACAATTCCTCATTGCCTGAGACTTAGCTGCAGGCTGCAACGCCGTCCAAGAACCTGTACTGGAGAGGGTGACCGACAAAACTCACACAATCCTGAGGGTAGTTTTGTAGCTTACAAGATAATGGTTAATTCCGCAGGGTTATTGCGTAACAATGGTCGGTTTAGCATTTCAAACCAAAGATGGTTGGGTCTATACCGCCCCTGACCTAATCCAGAAGAAGTCGTACGTGCTGATTTGGTCCATTCAGCTTCAAGACGACGATGTCAACGTCAAGTCCAAGTCAAATGCGCTAGAAAAGGCATTCAG
>NZ_JAELUF010000374.1 GCF_016429195.1 Brevundimonas sp. ASV9 | reverse complement strand
CCATTGACATTGACGTTGGAACACCCCCGCAGCGTGTAACTGTCTTCTTCGATACCGGCTCCGGGGAGCTCTGGGTAAACCCAAACTGCTCCACGGCAGCCAATACTTCTTTGTGCAATAGCTTTGGACGCTTTGACGAGAGCTCCTCTTTTGTTGATCTAAATTTGACCAATATTCTGCGGTACGGTGGCCAGCGCTTTGCCATTATTCGCTATGGCTACGACTTTGTCACTGTCGGGTGTAAGTTGTTTCTTCCCACCTTCCACACTTTCGCTCCGTCATTGGGGCCGCGACTAATCTATTGAATCCAGCGGCAAAAATCAATCAACAAATTTTTGGCGTCGCGCTCGAGAGCAATGGCCAACCTGCTGGCATCCTCGGCGTTGGTCCAAGTCTTCGTGGCTGGGACAGCCCCTATCCCTACGTCCTGGACAACTTGTACAAACAAAACTTTATAAAC
>NZ_JAELUF010000373.1 GCF_016429195.1 Brevundimonas sp. ASV9 | reverse complement strand
ACATAAGTAACCGCAGGGTGGCTGAGGCGTCATGCAATGCATTGGAGAGCACCGGCCAGGGAACGCCATTGCCCCAAAGGTTCAAAAACCGTGTGGAGTCTACCGCACCGGAAGTCAATTTCATGTAAAAGGGAGAAAGATGCGTCTAATTTTGTTCATTTTTATTATTCGGAAGTTCGACCAGCCGTGCCCAGGCCCCTTGAAAGGGCCATTTACATGTAATTCGGATGGAACATGGAGGGCCACACCGTCTTTCACAGATTCCTCGTAAGTAAATTAACATGGTGTACTCAAAAATTTTTCTCAGTGCGGAGAAGAGTTAAGCTACATGGACAGCAAATTCTGCGGCTAGGGCATAAAACGGTTTGCAAGGCTAGCATCCCTGCGGCTTCGCCGCCTTACGGTGACTCAACCACTAGAAGCTCAGAGCAGACAACCGGCAATGATGCACTGCCAGACGT
>NZ_JAELUF010000372.1 GCF_016429195.1 Brevundimonas sp. ASV9 | reverse complement strand
CATTGATGCCTATTTCATGTTAGTATGCTTGTCAGATGGAGATTGCAGTTGTAAACTCACTGGATACGAATCGCCGACTGCACTGTTGGCGAAACTCGGATGCTCAATTGCAGAGTCTCGTCTGTATTTAGTTTCGTTTCCACTTTGGGCCTCTGCAGGCACCAAAATCTCAGTTTTGTCATTGTCGCCGTCAGGTAGGCTGAGAAAGTTGACAAACTGGGTGATCTGTATGCCAGTCCAATCATATATCTCCCACAAACCGACATCTGCATTGCCATCGGTGCTGATGCAGTGTATATCTTCTTGTATCTCCTTTGCAATCTGAACCATTGACTTCCCCTCGTTGACATCAGCTTTTAAAGGCACCAAGTTGAGTGTGGGGAATGTAGAAGGCATGTCGGAGTTGTTGACCCTGTTTGCGAGGTATATGCCAAATACAACTGTATCAGACTCTGCAATAG
>NZ_JAELUF010000371.1 GCF_016429195.1 Brevundimonas sp. ASV9 | reverse complement strand
ATATAGATCGGGATCTTCAGCTTCCCGCAGAGCTCTTTGAGGAACATAATCTGCCAGGAAGCTTTCTTTTTCGGGATTGACGTGGCACACAATCACAGCCTTGAAACTCCGCTCCGGTCGACCTACCTCCGAGCTTTTCGCTCCTTTCTCGCCATACCGACGACGAAATCGCATTCTATTCGACTTCGTAAGGTTCTAAGTCTTTTTCCAAGACACTTGGCCGGCTCAATCTTTCCTGTAAACGTTGTGTGCTTCGCCCTTACAAATACTTTTGCAGGGGGAAGTCGTCCACGCTGTGCGGCAGCCGCGAGCTTGGGGGGACAAGCAGCAGGAACGGCTCAACCCGCATCTCAGTCTGTCACTGAATTGGACTACTTGGCACTGCCATGTCGTAAGGTGTGATGGAGAACGTACAATGCAAAGGAGTGGGTGTCGCATCGCATCACAACCAGTGTGGAGAC
>NZ_JAELUF010000037.1 GCF_016429195.1 Brevundimonas sp. ASV9 | reverse complement strand
GTGATGTATTCGTCGGCAGCGTCAGATGTGTATAAGAGACAGCCGATCAGCGGTAGCGATATTCGCTGATGCTGCAGACGTTGATGCGTTCACGCACCAGAACATCGCCGTCGGCGAAGACCGCCTTGAAATCGAACAGACATTCGCCGGTGCCGTCGTCGATGTTGATGCGAACCGACTGGCCGGCGCGCAGCACGTCCTGGCCCAGAATGTCCTCCTCCCAGTCATCGGCGTCGACGCTGGAAGCGTAGAACTGGGTCATCGTGACGCGCGTATCATTGATGATGCGAACCCGACGGTCGGCGCCCGCGCCGGCCACGGCCGGAGCCGCGATGCCGAGCGCCAGCGTCGCCATGGCGGTGGTCACGCCGATGGCGCGGATGAAGCTCTTGCGGTTGATCATGACGGTTCCTCTCAGCAGACGTCCCTTCGACGTCGATGGCGCAAGCGTGCCTGAGGATCGGGCTGCGCCCCACTTACCGTCGCCGTCAGGCGTGCGCCCAAGGCTTACATTCCCCGTCATGGTCTCACGACGACAGGAAAGGCCACAGCCACGGAGGCCTGCGCTGGCGGAGGCCCGGGCGGAGCGCCGCGTCGGACGTCTGGGTCCAGAGTCTCCTCGAGCCAGGTCAACAGGGCGTCCGCATCCGTCTCCCCGCCCCGTGCCGCCCTCCCGGCGACGGAGAGGTAGCGCAGATCGGCGGGGAATCGTGTCGTCGCCGGCGTCGCAAGCACCGCAAGATGTTCGGTCACCCTTGTGGGTTCCGCAGTAAATCTCAGCGCCGCCTTCCGATGCTCTCCCGGGGCCATACGCACGCTATCGACAGGATGCAGGCTGGGCCCGACAACCGCGCCGTCCGCCGCCAGATAGAGGAGATTGACGTCGAGGGTCGATGAACCGGCGTTGGCGAGATCGAGATAGAGCCGGTCGCAGGCCTGCAGCTCTGGCAGATCGAAAAGCGAAACAGGGATGGCGGATCCTGGCGGCATGTCCGGGTCGATTGGGGCGTCGCAGGGCGTCGTCTGGCGGCGGTCGAGCCAGGCGACGACGGACAGGCTGCCCGGGTACCAGCCGCCTTCCAGGGCCGCAATGGCCGCCATGACGCGCGCCGCCGGCGATCCGGCCCGGCCATCTTCGGCCGGCGCCATTCGCGCCGAGACGGCGTCTGGCGAAACCGACCCCAAAAGGGAGCGCCCGATCGTCACCTGCGTCACCTCGGCGTAGCCAACCGCTTCGCTGGCGGCGGTTTCCACGACGACGCGATCCCCGACGGCCAACCCCTCTTCCGCGCCGGCCGCGACCGCAACCTCGCCGCCTCGGCGGCTCAGACCGAACCGACGCTGACGTCCGGGCGCCAGAACCAGAACCGCCGTGTCAAGATCGCCCTCGAACACCGGACGCGGGGCGTTCGGCCCCAACCGCCCATCCGTCGATAGAAGACCGGCGGCGAGGTCGCGAAGGCTTCGGGTCCGGCCGGCGTCAAGACTGCGGGCAAGGGCGTTCGAAAAGACCGATCCCTGATCCGTCGCGATCGCCAGCCCGTCCTGCGCCGCCGCGTAGAAGCCGGCGAAGGCCCCGATCGTGTTCGACCCGTCAGACGGCCCGCGCGACACGTCGGAGACCATCGCCGGGGCCCCAAAGTCCGTCTCACCCGGCGCGCCGGCGTCCTGCGCGCGCGACACGGTCTTGGCCATCCCGCCCGCTGTCGGTTCTCCGCGCGTCACGCCCGCGCCATAGCAGGCGTCGACCACCAGCCAAACATCGACGCCGCGCTGGCGGAGGCGGGCGATGATGGCCGCCACCTCATGGTCGGCGATCGCGCCCTGGTCGGGTTGTCCTTCCGCATCGATCGTCGCGTCTGAGGCCAGCCAGACCTCTTCAAGGCCATCGGTCTCGCGAGCGGCCGTGCGGGTCGGACGACGGCCTCCGTGTCCGGAGAAGTAGATCAGGACCTTGTCGCCAACCGCGGAGATGCGGACCAGCCGGTCCAGAGCAGCCAGAATGTCGGTTCGGGTTGCGCCCGCCCGTCCTTCCTTGTCGGACAGGATCGTGATCGCGGCCTCGCCGAGCCCCGCAGCGCGCAGGGCGCCGCCAACGCGCCCGACATCGAGCGCCGGAGCAGCGAGGGCGTAATCGCGCGGCAGCGACGCATACTGGCCGACCCCGATCAACACCGCGCGGCTTTCGGCCCGGACGAAGGTCGCTGGGGCCCAGATCAGGAGGGCCAGACCGAATGCAAACGCGCGTATCCCGCTAGTTGGTGCCATAGGCATAGCGATTGGCTGCGGCGCCCAGATTGCGAACTTCCACCCGGTAGTCGCCCGGCTCTCGCGCCGTCCAGGTGCAAAGCTTGACGTCGCCGGGGCCCGACGCCTGGCAGATCATGCCCTTTCCCGACCGGACCGTTACGGCGAGCGGCGCATCACCATCGCCTTCGACATAGACCACTGCCGGGCGCCCAGGCGTGAAGCGTTCGCGAAACACATGGGTCTGCCCCCCGGGAAGTCGCGCAAGGGAGACCAGCGGCCCGGCCTGGCGACCCTTGTATCCCATGTCGCGAACCGCTTGAATAAACGCCAGAACCTGAAAATCGCCGTCGGCTAGCGCTTCCGCCTCATTCAACCAGACCATCGCCGACTCCGGCCAGGTCTGAGGCGACGTCTGGGACTGTGCCTGTCCCGCCCCGCTGTCGTCGCCCGTCGCGTTCCCGGCTTGCGATCCATCGACGGGACCGGAGCGGAACGGGACGGGCGTGGAAAGCCGCAATCGCGCGGCGGTCGCCAGGAGCCAGGGATCGGCTCGTTCGGTTCCAAGACGGGCCAGACGCGCGGACACCTCCAGGGTTTCGAACGGCGCCGCCGCCGCCGCCGTGTCCGCGCCGAGTTCGGGATTGGGCTCGCGGGACTGGGCGCGACCGTCCGGGGGAACAAGGCCGGCGACAAGGATGGCGAGACAAAGCGTTCGAGCGATCATTGTTCTACTTGCCTGAGAGTCGACAGCCATCGCAACTTACGACGGTTGTCAGACCTCTGGACCCGCCCGCTCCACTACAGAGGAACGTCAGGGAGAAACCGCGTGCGTATCCTGCTGCTTGAAGACGACGCCGAAGCGGCGGATCGCGTGCGGTCCGCTCTGGGGGACATCGACGGCCTCGACCTGCAGATCACGCGCGGGGTGACCGAAGCCGTGCGACACGCCGCGGCCCGTCCGTTCGACGCCCTGATCGTGGACCGGATGGTTCTGGATGGCGACGGCCTCGACGCCCTGGCTCAACTGCGCGACCTTGGCGTCCGCACGCCGGCGCTGGTCCTGTCCAATCTTTCCGCAACGCGCCATCGGGTCGAGGGACTGGACGCCGGCGCCGATGACTATCTGGTCAAGCCCTTCGAGGCGGAAGAACTTGTCGCGCGTCTGCGCGCCATGCTCAGGCGAGGCTCCAGTCAGGGCCATCCGGAGGTGTTCCTGCTCGGCGAACTCGAGGTGCGGGCCAAGGCGCGCACGGCCCATTGGCGAAACCGCTATCTCGACCTCTCGCCCAAGGAGTTCGACATGCTGGCCTTCTTCGCCGCCAATCACGATCTGGTCGTTTCGCGGCAAATGCTGTGGGACGCCTGCTGGCCCGAGTATCGCATTCCGCCGCAGATCAATGTGATCGATGTCAACCTCTCGCGACTTCGCGCCAAGATTCAATCCGTCGCTGGCCTTGGACTGATCGAGACCGTTCGGGGCCAGGGTTTCCGGCTGGCAAGCGGCGCGGCCGCTTGATCCATTTGCCCAAACCGCAAGCGCCTGCGCGAGCGTCCGCCGTCGCCAGGCTCACGCTGGCCTATGGCGCCCTCTTCATCGTGATTTCTGGTCTGTTCTTTGCTGGGGCCATGCATCTCGTCGTCGCCAAGAACAGCGAAAGACTCCAGTCGCTGGTCGCGGCGGACAGCCGGGCTCTGGCCGCCAAACTCGATGAGGCGCCGCCGGACCTGAGGGTCGACATCGGCAGGGCCATCGTCGGCGCCCGCATCGCCCAGGCTAAGGACCGGGTCCAGTATGCGCTCGTCGTGCCAGGCGAGCCTGTCCTCGGCAATCTGGATCTCGGCGCGGTTCGCCATTCACCGATCGGCGGGCTCAAGCTGAAATCCCCCGGGTGGCTTTCAGCCTCGGCGATTGATCGTCTGGATTTGGGGCGCGACGCCTATATCCTTCTTGGCCGCACGCAGGATGAGGCTGGACTGGAACGCGATGTGCTGGCCGTGGGCCTGCTTGCCTTGGCGCTTGCCGCCTTGATCGCCTTCGTGATCGGTCCCGTTGTCAGCGCGCGGCTCGTCCGCCGCGTGGAGGCCGTCAATCTCGCCTGCGAGGCGTTCGGCGCAGGCGATCTGGACGCCCGGGCTCCGGGCGCCGATGTCCAAGACGAGTTCGGAGCCCTGGCTCGGTCCGTCAATGCGATGTTCGAACGGATCGACACCCTGGTGTCAGGGCTTCGCGACGTCTCGAACCGCGCGGCGCATGATTTGCGTACGCCCATCGCCCGCCTCCAGAACAGTCTCGAGACTGTGCGCTCGGCGCCGTCCCTCCCTCTCGCCCAGGCTGCGGCCGAGGCGGCGATCACAGAAACCCAGTCCATCCTCGCCACATTCGACGCCCTGCTCGACGTCGCCGAAATCGAAGCCGGAGCGACCTTGAGCCTTGCGCCCGTCGACCTCGCCGATGTCGCGCAGCAAGCCGCGGCGCTATACGGCCCTGTCGCTGAAGACGTCGGCATTGAGTTGAGACTTGATCTTGAACCCGCTCAGGTGATCGGCGAGGACGTCCTGCTGGTCCGCGTCGTCGCCAACCTGCTGGACAATGCGCTCAAATACTGTCCGCGAGGCTCCACGATCGGAATCCAGACACGACTGGACGGCGACATGGCCCTGCTTACGATCGTCGATAATGGACCGGGCATACCGCCCGCACTTCGTGACCGCATCCTTCAATCCCGAGTCCGCGGACCCGGTGCGCGAGGCCCCGGTCTCGGCCTCGGCCTTGCCCTCGTGTCTGCGGTCGCGAGACGACACGACGCCATGTTGAATCTGAGCGAAGGCCCTGACGGCGACGGCCTGCAGATCAGCCTGACCTTCACCAGCGCTGCCGAAGCAGAATGAACCCTCTGAGCGGGCAGCCCTGCCGCGGTCGATACAGCACCATGGCTTAGCCGGGAAGGCGGCCATGGTCAGCCGTCGCCATCAAGCGCTAGCCGTCCGCCGTTGGGATCGTAGACCTGCAGTCGGTCCTCTATCCCGGCGATAAGGCCCGTGATTTCGGCAAGGGCGCGGGCATGGGCGTCATCCCTGGCAAGGATCGCCTCGCGCTCCTCGCCGCCGTCCGATGTCTTCAGAACGAAGACGTAGGTCAGCAATTCCTCGCTCTCCGATCCAGGTTTTTCGGGTGCTGGGGCCTGCCTCGCCACCTACGGGACACTCCCGTAGGTGGCCTTGAAGTAGGCGAGCGCGCTTTCCTCGCCGGGCTGTGAAGGCCGCTCATTGGCGCAGAGCGCCCTTATGCCCTCATTGTCGCCAAAGAGACCCACAGGTCGCTCGTCAGTAGGCTTTCCGAACTGATCGCCATTGGCATAATAGAACTGGAACGGGCCCATTGTGACATCGCGTGTCGTGCAGTTGATGATCATGTCGCTGAGGCCGTAGAGCGGCAACTGCCGGTCAGGCAGAAGGGCGGTGACAGTTTCGACGGTCAGCACATCATCTGCACGGGTTACCCCCTGAGCGTTGTATCCGATGGAGACGCCGTCGCCCCGAATTATCTCTCTCCAGTCACCGGCATGAGCAACTTGCGCCGCCATGGCTATGGCCAAGGCAAGGGTTGCGGCAGCGTAGGGCCATCGAGCCAAAAATAACCTCCATCTTGTCAGCGGGAAACAAACCGTCAGCGGATTGGTCGGGCTTTCGCTTGGCGCCTGGGTGGTCAGCGATCAGAAGATCGCCAATCTAATCCCTTGCCATCTAAAGTGATGCATAGGGTTGCGCTGTCGCGAGCGTCTTCTGACGAATACCGTAAGCATAAAATCCGTTCGTGATCCGACAGGTGTTTCAGTGCATTCTCGTCTTTGAAGTCGCGCCGCAACTTGGTCTCGACCGCCTACTCAAGCAGGTCGATCAGGACCTTGATGCTTTGCCGCTTTGCCATCGCCAGAGGGTAAACGCAGCCAATGTCGCCCGCGCTATGATTGGATGAAGCGCTTGGAAACGGAAGATGCTGAAGACGCGTGGGAGAACGAGGATGACGACGTGTCCGACCTCAGACGGCGCACGTTTCTTGAGCGCCACGATTGGATCCCTTGGATAGCCGCCGCGATTACCATAGGGGCCGCGCTCGCAATTCTTCTGGATGACGTTTGCTGAACAAAAATCCACGCGTTTGGCGGCGAAGCTGGCTCAGGAGCGCCGGAAACCTCCGCTCAGCACTGACTTTGTCGCCCTCCGTCTTTAAAGACTGCGGCGCGTCGGTGCGTAGAGGCCTTGAGTGATGTAGCGGCCAGCGGGGTCGCTCGTGACCTGAAGGATAGGATCGACGCGACGTCCGTCCCTCCCCCTGCGGATATGCACGATCATATTGACGGCATTGGCGATGACGCGGGTCGCCAAAGGCGAGCCGACCTCGGCCAGCAAGTCTTCCAGCCGCGTCAAGGCTTCCCGCGCGGAGTTCGCGTGGATCGTAGAGAGGCCGCCGGGATGCCCAGTATTCCACGCCTTGAGCGTCTCGAGCGCGGCCGAACCTTCCCGCATTTCGCCGACGACGATTCGATCGGGTCGCATCCGCAGGGCGTCACGCACAAGGTCGACGACCCCGATCACGACGGGATGCCGTCGTGTGAGGGTCGCGACAAGATCCCAGGCTGAGCACTGAAGCTCAGGCGTGTCCTCGATCAGGAAGACGCGATCGTTTGCGAACGCCGGCTCGGCGAGCAGTGCGTTGGCGAGGGTCGTCTTTCCCGATCCCGTACCGCCCGAGATCATCAGGTTCCGGCGGCGCCGCACCGCCTCCCGCAGCACCTCAGCCTGCGCCTCCGTCATCACGCCGTCGCGGACGTAGTCGTCGAGCGTCCAGATCACGGCCGGGCGTTTCCGGATGGAGAAGGCCGGAGCGGCGGTGACTGGCGGGAGGAAGCCCTGGAACCGCTCGCCAGTGGCAGGCAGCACGCCTGCGAGACGCGGGTTTTCCCGGGTCACGGGATCGCCGACGTAATCCGCCACCAGCCGCACGACCCGTTCCCGCGTCTCCGGCTCCAGTCTTACGCCGGTATCAAAACGGCCTGAGCCGATACGGTCCAGCACCAGCCGCCCGTCGGGGTTCGCGAGGATCTCAACGACGTGGGCGTCGGCCAGCGCGTCGAGGACATCGGGTCCCAGGGCGTGGCGGAGGGCCTCCAGCTTCCGTTCGCCGACGATGGGAGGCATGCTCACTTGCCCACTTCTCCGGGGGAGCTGGCGCCATCGGCACGGCGGGCGGCGCCTCCCGAGATCAAGCGGGCGGCCGTGTCGTCGAGCAGCCGTTCGATCCTTCGGTCGACGGCCGCGCGCGCAACAGGGTCCTGGTCCGTAATGGCGTCGGGCAGACGCATGAAGAAGGCGCGCGCGACCTCCACGACAAGCTCCTGGATGATCTGCACATCTCGCGCCGTCGCGCGCATATGGTCTTTCAGCGCGCGGTCGAGCTGAAGCAGGCGGTCGTCCGGATCAGCCGGAAGGCTTCTGGCCAGGCCCTTGGCAAGAGAACGCCCGGCGGCCTGGCTGATCGGGATGTTGGCCGCACGGGCTTCCCGATGCAGGGCGGCGACCACGCGAGGGTCTGTGAGATAGACCTGGATGCGCGTCGTTGCGGTCTCACGCCCGCTCATCGCCGTCTCCCTGCAACCCGTCGAGCACCGCCTGTTCCGCCGCGAAGGCCGTGGAGATTCTTTCGTAGGTCTCGGCCGCCTTGGCGGCGACGCGTCGGTCATGGATCGCCGCCTCCACCTCCTTGAACAGCGGCAGGGCCGCCTCCGGATCCTCGCCCAGACCCCGACGGCCCGCCCACGGATGAGCCGGCGCTCCGGGGGTGTCGACACAGGTCGCCTGATCCGGCGGCGGCAGATCCGCGCGAATCCGGAAGGGTCGCTCCCGGTCGTAGAGCACCTTGCGTGTTCGCAGCGGCCTGTGTCCTGCCGCAAAGGTCAGTTGCACCTCATCCGGCAGTGCGCGGATCTCGCCCGGCTCCAGCAGGGGGCGTTCGATCTCGGAGCGTGACACCGAGCTTCGGCCGGAGCCGAGCCCGGCGGGACCACTGCGGCTGGTTTTTCGCTCCAGCACGGCGCCGGTGAGCTTCGACACCTTGTCCTGCGTCAGGGGATCGAGAGCGCTGAAGGCGGTGTAGACATGGCAGTTATCGAGGATGGTGTTGTTGGCGCCGTAGGTCTCGACGATGTCGTTTAGGGACTGAGCCACGAACATGGTCTTGATGCCGTAGCCGCTCATCAGGCGCAGCGACTTCTCGAAGAAGGCCAACCGGCCCAGAAGTGGAAACTCGTCCATCACCATCAGCAGACGATGGCGTTTCTCACGCCCCGCATTGTCGGCGTGCTCGGCGGTCGTCAGCGCCTGGGCCGCCGCATAGAAGAGAAGGCGGATCACCGGCCTCAGGGCGACCGCATCGGCGGGAGCGACCTGGACGTAGAGCGAGACGGGCGCATCGGCGCACATGAGGTCTCCAAGGGCGAAGTCGGATGACGACATGGCACGGGCCAGGTCGTCGCCGGCCAGCCATTTGAGATAGCTGCGCGCCGTTCCCTGAACCGAGGTCCGAAAGCGGTCGTGCATGGCCGCGTAGCCCTTCACCGCCGTGGAGATGAAGGGATGGACCTCGGGGACACCATCGGGGCCCAGACGATGAAGGGTCCGGACCATCACGTCGGCGGCGCCGTCCAGGTCGGCGAGGATCGTCCGGACCGTCAACAATGTCTTGTCCGCGTCCGGAGCCGTGTAAAGGACGTGCAGGATCACCGCCTCGAGGATCTCGGACGCCGCCTTGTCCCAGATGGCCTCGTCGTCCCGTGAGCCCCCGGGATCACTGAGGATGGCGACCAGCCGTTGGACCTGCGCCAATTCCTGAGGCCCCGGTCGGATCTCAGCGAGAGGATTGAAGCGCGCGGATGCCGGGTCTCGCGGGTTGAAGTAGAGCGCATGACTGTGCTGGGCGCGCCAACCGGCGGTCACTCGCCACAGCTCCTCCTTGGGATCATGGACCAGGACGCTGTCGGTCCAGCTCAGTAACGTGGGGACGACATGGCCCCGTCCCTTCCCCGCGCGGGTCCCGCCCGTCACGAGCGTCGGTCGCAGGTCGATCGTCGCCAGAAGGCGGCCCTGCAGCCGCCCGAGGATGCAGCCCGCGTCGTGTCTCAGCCCCGCACGGCGAGCCTCCTCCAGCCCGCCCCATCCGCGCGTTCGCTTCACGGCGCCGCCGTCGAACAGCAGCATGCCTCCGGCGCCGGCGGCCATCATGAGCATGAAAACCGAGAGCGGCAGGGCGAAGGCGTCCGCCTCCGCCGCCCCGAACCTCTGACGCCAGACAAGGATCATCCAGGGCCAGTAGACCCCCGTCTCGTCCAGCCGGAGCGCCGGGCCCAGCGTCGCATGATAGCGATAGAGCCAGGCGAAGGTTTGGGTGGACGCCTGCAGCGCGACGAGAAGGGCGGCGGCGAGACCGGCGAGGCGTGCTGGCGGCATGACGACCATCCGTTCGAAGACCATCGAGACTTCAAGGGAGAGGGCCGTTTGAGGCGACTTTCTGGCGGCGATTCCGCGCCCCGGGCGCCGCCGGCGCCGATATAGAGGCTCGCCGCGCGGGCGAGCCGCTTTGCCCGATCCCAGTGGGGCGCAATATATTCTCGCCGTCGGCTCGTCGCCGAGCCGCGAGGGATCAGTTGCCGCCTTCGCGGACCCCTGCGGCCCTCATCAGGTCGCCGACACGACGACCGTCGAGCCGACAGGTCGCGATCACCCGGTCATAAACGATCACCCGACCGCTACGTCCTCGGGTCGCCACGCAGTCGAGACGTCGTCCCATCACCAGACGGCGCAACTGGTCACGGGCAGGGCGACCGCCGGTGGCGTTGAGCTCCGGAGCATTGAAGTCCGCGAGCCTGACCTCGATCCAGGTGGAGGGGTTCGTGCTGTCGCCGACGCAGAGCCCGTCGCCGTCGCCGACGTAGCGAACCTGCCCGGCGAAAGCCTGTCCCGCGCGATCCGGCAGTCGCCCTTCGCAGGGGTCGGCATGGGCGATCGCAGGCGCGGCGAGAAGCGGGAGGACGAGCGGCCATTTCATTGGACCAACCTGGGCCGATCCGGTCGGATCGGAAAGCCTGCGCGGGAAGAAAGGAAGGGCAGCCGGGGAGTGCTCCGCTTGGGAGCCTTGCTGGAGACCGCCATGCGCCCGCTTCCTGACCTCGAACCCGCGATCGCCGCAGCTGGGCGTTCGCCCGACACGAGTTCGCTCGCGAACCTCGACGACCGCGCCCTTCTGGGGCTTCTGCTTGGCCGCAGTCTGCGGCAGGCGTCCGCGCCCGTGGTGGACGCCCTGTTCGACCGGTTCGGCGACATCGCCGCCATCGCTTCCGCCGACGTGCCGGAGCTGGCGCGCGCCAGCGGGCTGGGTCCCGGGGCGCTGACCAACCTCAAGCTGCTTCGTGTGCTCAGCGAACGGCTTGTCCGCGCCGAGGCTTCGAGACGGCCGGTGATCACCAGCTGGACGGCCTTGCTCGCCTATGTTCGGGTTGCATTGGCAGAGGAGCCGCGCGAGCAATTCCGGGCCCTGTTCCTCGACAAGCGCAACCGGCTCATGAGCGACGAGCTGGTCGCCCACGGCACAATCGACCATGCGCCCGTCTATCCGCGCGAGGTCGTGCGGAGGGCGCTGGAGGTGTCAGCCGCATCCATCATCCTCGTCCACAACCATCCCTCGGGCGATCCCGAGCCGTCCCGCGCCGACATCGAGATGACGCGGAAAATCGTCGACGCCGCCAGGGTCTTCGACATTCAGGTGCACGATCATCTGGTCGTCGGCAGGGACGGCACGGCCAGCCTGCGCACCCTGGGGCACTTCCGGTGAGCCTGCGCCAGATCGTGGCGATCCTCGGCGGAGACCTCTACCAGAACGGCCTGCGCGCCAATGTGCCGGCGCCCGGCCACGGGAAGACGGACCGTTCCGTCTCGCTGCTGCTCGATGGCGGCCGGGTGGTCATCCACACCTTCGGCGCGACCGATTGGCGGGAGGTGCGCGACGACCTCAGGCGTCGCGGACTGGTCGATCCCGGCGGTCGGCTTCTGGGCGTCGCGACAACACCGGAGACGCTCGTGATCGATCACCCTCGACGGCGGGCGGTCGCGGGCGCGCTCTGGCAGGATGGGGTAGGTCCCGCCCGGACCGGCGTCGTCGCCCGCCACCTGGCTGTGCGCGGCGTCGTTTGGCGAGGAGATCTCGACGACCTGCGCGAACATCCCCGCGCGCCCTTTTCGGTCTACCGGCCGGGGCGGCGCGCAGGACGCGCCATGATGACCGGGATCCGGTCGTCCTCGGGGGACCTTACGGCCGTCGAGCTGACCTATCTCGCCACCAACGGGCAGCTCGCATCGGGGCTGAGGGTCCCGCGCAAGACCGTGGGCCAGGTCCCGCCGGGCTCGGCCGTCCGTCTGCGACCTGCGGCGCCGCGCATGCTGGTGGCGGAGGGCGTCGTCACCACCCTGTCGGCCATGGAACGCTTCGATTTGCCGGGCTGGGCGCTCATGTCCGCCGGGAACCTCTCGCGGTGGCATGCGCCAAACCCTGTCTCGACGGTGCTCGTCGCCGGGGACAGGGGTCCAGCGGGGGAGACGGCCGCGATGCGCCTGGCGGACCGGCTCGAGCGGGATGGCGTGAAGGCGATCCTCGCCTTCCCCCCACCCCCGTTCGGCGATTGGAACGAGGCCGCCCAAGACGGCCAGAAGGCGGGAAAGGAAGGGCGCGGACGGGCGCCGTAAAGGCGGGGATGGACCTCGCCTACGGTTGGAGAGCCCTGATGTCCCGTTCCACCGCTGTCGCCGTCGTCGAAACGCCCTTCCAGGTCGCGTCGACCCGTAGCCGCCCGCTGATCCATCTCCGCGATCTCGACATCGCCCCGGAGAATCTTCGCTTCGGCGAGCCACCCGACGATGACATTCCGTTGCTTGCCGAGACCCTGTTCGCCGCGGGGCAGCTGCAGCCCCTGACCGTCCGGCCCGGTCGAAAGAAGGAAGCGGCCTATATGGCGCTGGATGGCCGGCGGCGGCTGCTGGCGCTTCGTCTGCTGATCGAGCAGGGGCGTATCGACGACGGCTTCCTCGTCGATGTCTTCGTCGAGACGGATCCCGCCCGCCAGGCCGCGGCCGTCCTGCTCACCAACACGGCCGTGCCGGTCCATGTCGCCGACATCATCGCGGCGATCGGCCGGATGCTGAAGGGCAAGCTCGGCGTGCCCACGATCGCCAAGGCGCTGGGATACGCGGAAATCGACGTCAAACGTCTCGCAGCCCTCTCCGCCCTTCCGGATGTCGCCCTGCAGGCGCTTCGGCTCGGACGGCTGAACCTGCGCCAGGCGCGTCTGCTCGCCCGGCTCTCCGACCCCGACGAGCAGGCCGAACTCGTCCGGATGACCCTCGACGGTCACGGCTTCCCGGATTGGCGCGTGACCGAACAACTCGATGAGGCCCGTGTGACCGCACGCGACCCGCGCTGCGCCCTCGTCGGGCCGGAGCGCTATGCCGAGGCCGGGGGACGCACCGAGACCGATCTCTTCGGCGAGCTGCCGCCGGTGCTGCTTGACCCGGCCATCCTGACCGAGGTCTGGACCCGGCGCGCGCGAGAGATCGCCCTGATCCATGAGGCCGAAGGTCTGGCGGTCCACGTGACGGCGGGGCCCGAACCGGACCTGCCGGACGATCTGGAGGCCGCCGGCTATGTCTATGGCGGCGTGCTTCCGGCCGCGGAGATGGCGGACTATCGCGACAAGCGGGACGCCTTCAACGCCGCCGTCGAAGGGGTCGAGGCGGTTCTGACGGAGACGACCGACGCCGAACCGGTGGACGCCGCGCTCGGTGTCATGATCCGCGCCCGCCTGGCCATGGATCAGGCGGGATGGAGCGGTCGCGTGGCCACAACCGTCGTCCTGCGTCCCGCAGCCCGCACCGGGATCGAAGTCCGGTGCTTCACGCCCGTGGAACCGGAAGTCGAGAACGAGACCGAAGATCAGGCTCCCGCGTCCACGGCGAGCGCGGCTGCCGCTCCCGTCTACCGGCCGCCCGAGGTCGATACGCCGGAGCCCGAGACCGAAGGCGTCAACCACGCCCTGCACGCCGTCCGCACCGACGTGGCCACCCGTGGCCTGATCCGCGCCCTCGCCGACGATCCCGGCGTCGCCTTCACGGCGCTGATCGCCCGGCTGTTCAACCAGCTGGCCGTGAGCACATTCGGGCAGAGGTCGGAGTCCGCCCTCGCCTTGACCGCGTCCGCCTTCAAACCGACCGGCGGTCGCGTCATAGACGCGCTGGACGGCGAGGTCCGCCAGAGACTCGACGATCGACGCGCCGCCTGGGAGGCGTCCGGCCAGACCGTGATCGCCTGGGTGCATGGTCTGGCCCATGGCGACAAGATGGGTCTGTCGGCCGAGCTCACCGCCCTCACCCTGGATATCCGGGAGGAGCGGACGACCCTGATCCGCAAGTCGGCCCGGGCCGAGGCCGCCGAACTCGCCGAGCTCTGCGATGCGGACATCAGCCTGCACTGGACCCCTGACGCCGAGTTCCTGAAGCCGCATTCCAAGACCCTCCTTCTGAAGATGCTGGAAGAGATGGACCGGGCCGACGTGAGAGCGGCTCTGTTGAAGAAGGCGGACCTGATCCCCTGGGTCGAGGAAAACGCCGCAGAGAAGGGGTGGGCGCCGGCGAGCCTGTCCTGGACCACGCCGCCTGACACCGACGAGGTTTCGGCATCGGATGTCGAGGATGCCGACGGTGGCGCGGGCGAAGACAGCGGAGGCCAGCCGGACGACAGGGTCGGCGCCTTCGAGGTGACCGCTGAAGGCGAAGCGGCGCTCGACGACGCCGCCTGACCCAGGCGCGAAAGCGATGAGCCCCGTCGCGACATCGTCGCGGCGGGCCTTTGTCATGAAAGGCGGGAGGAAGGGCGGCAGGGCGCGAGCCTGGGGGACCGGAGGGATGAGCCCGCCGCTCCGGGTGACTGGAGCTCTCCCCATGACCCTCGTCCCGACGCCGCCCCAGACCGGCAGTCTTTCGCTCTTCGCCGCGCCTCGCTCCTGCGACCGCGCCGCCAACCTCATGGCCGCCGCCCGGGCGCTCGCCGCCCATCTGGCCCGGTCTCGTCCGCTGGGCTCTGACCTTACACGATCCCCTCAACCGCGCTGCATTCCCGGGAGCGATCGAGGTCAGATCAGCCAGTGAAACGCGATCTCCGTCTCGCCCGTGACGGCGCCGGCGGCATCGAAGCGGCGCTCCCAGATCCGGCCCCGCCCGGCCCGATCCACCGCCACGACGGTGCTGCACCGCGTTCCGTAAAGATCGTTGAGGAGAAAGACCGGCCGCTCCGCCTTGGCCGGTCGTCTCTGCTCGCGATCGTCGAGACTCGAGAGGAGAACTTCGGGCTGGGCTGGCGCGGCCGCCAGCCAGGCCTGGGCGGCCTCGGTCAGCCGCTCCTTTCGGTCCCACGCCGCATCGAGAAGTCCGTTGGATAGCGCATGCCATCCCGGGGCCAGAGACCGTGACAGCGGCTGGGGGCGGTTGGTGCGCTCCATGGCCCCGTCTTCGGTGATGACGATGAGGTTGAAGGGATTGAAACGGCTCAGTTCCGGAGCGGCGAAGGGCGCACGGCTCACAAGCGCGTCGTGCACCAGCCCGCCCCGGCTCAGCCGGTGCGGATCAGGCGCGCCCTGTCCGGTGACATTGGTGACGACGCCGAACCGGGGATGGGGTTCGCAGACGCCCAGCCACATGCCGCCGGACTGAAGATCCCGGCCGCCGATGACGCCCGAGCCGTCGCCCCAGCGCGCCAGCGGCGCGGACGGGCGGGCGTGGGCTTCGTCCCGGTTGCCGGCCGCCACGAGCAGCCAGTCCGGGTGGACATCCCAGGCGAGGGTGAGAACGCACATGCCCCAGCATCGCGCGAAATCGGATCGATGGCGACAGGCGAGGCGGTCACGCCCGGGTGAAAGCGCCCGGCCGGGAGCTGAGGAGGAAGGGAGGTCTCGGGTGAAGCGGGATCGGGGAGATCGGCTCCCCGGCGGCTTCGGATCTACAGGAGACTGACATGCAGACCATGGTGTTCACGGGCCGCCTCGCGGCCGATCCCCAGATCAGCGACGACTTCGGCAAGGCGGTCTTTCGCCTGCTCGAACAGCGCGGGACCGACAACGCCGGCAAGCCCCGGCTCGTCGGCGTCAACTGCGTCAGTTGGTCGAAGGGCCTGAACGAGAAGGTCATCGCGCGTCGGCTGGCGCAAGGCTGCGAGGCCGTCGTGATCGGCGCCTTCATCGACACCGCCTACACCGCCCGCGACGGATCGGAGCGGACCGCCAAGGAGCTGGTCATCAACCGGCTCACCGTCCTCGACTGGGCGGAAGACCGCCAGGCCGACGCGTCTGACGACCGCGTCGCCGCCTGATCCCCCAACCCCGATTTTCATTTCAAGGGAGACTGACCATGCAAACCCTGACCCTCGAAGGCTATCTGGCTGCGGACCCGTCCATCCTGTCGGCGCAAGGCTCCGGCAAGAAACGCGCGAGCTTCCGCGTCGTGGAAACCACCCGCTTCCGGCGCGCCAACGGCGAACCCGGCGAGCGGACCACCGGCTTCAACTGCATCTGCTTCAACGAGGCGACGGCTGAGAACTACATCCAGCCCTACGCCCGCAAGGGCAGCCGCGTCGTGATCCAGGGCCATGTCGAAAACGACACCTGGACCGGCAAGGACGGCGTGGAGCACTACGACCTTCGCCTCGTCGTCAGCGAGATCCGATTGAAGAACCGGCGGGTCGCCGGCGAGCCGTCCGAAGACTGGTCCGGCGTCGCTGCTCAAGGCGTCGAGGCGGGCGGCGGCTACGATCTCAACGATGACATCCCGTTCTGATCCGAACGGGAGATTTGAAGGGCCCGGGGCGCAGCGCCCCGGGCCCTTCTTCGTGCTGGCGGCAGGAAGGCCGAAGGAAGGGCGCGGTCGGGCGAGCCATCGGGGCTCGACGAAGGAGACCGCCATGTCCGCCTGGACCCAAGACCGTATCAATCTGCTGAAGCGCCTGTGGCCCGAAGGGCTGAGCGCAGAGACCATCGCCGTGGAGCTTGGCGGCGGTCTCACCCGCAACGCCGTTCTCGGCAAGGTCGCCCGCCTCGGTCTCTCGAAGGGGCGCACACGCGCCCGGCCTCGGCGTGAGCCGACGCGTCGAGAAACGCTCGAGCCGCCGCCCACTGGCGCCGCGACCATCCTGTCGGTGAGGCGGACGGATTGCCGTTGGCCGTACGGCGAACCGGGTGACGCCGCCTTCAGCCTTTGCGGTCGTCCTTCTGAACGGGGCGCCTTCTGCGCCGCCCATGCGGCGATCGCCTATCAGCCCGCGCCATTATCGGTGGAGGGCCTGATGCGCCTCGCGGGCGTGGCCCCTTAAGGACGGCTCGCTCGGTGGGCGATGCGCCGCCGGCTTGCCGGCGTCGACGGACGGGAAGATCGATGCCTTTTCGTCCGTATCGGCGCGACGGCGCCGAATGGGGTCGTCGTCGCGAGGGGCGACGACGACTTGCCCCCACACAACGCCTTCCGACTTTGTCACGGCGCCCCGGAAGTCAACGGCTGCGCCGTTCCCCTCCACGAAGGGCAAGCGGCCCTTCGCTCCGGTGACTGCCGGGGACCCCGCCGTGGCCAAAGCCGGGGTCGTTGCGCATGGGGCGCTTCGACTTTCTCTTGTTCGAAAGGAATGGTTCGATGACCCACTTAAACACCCCTTTCTCCGCTTCCTCGAAGTCCGACTCCGCCTTCGACGACCTGACCGCGTGCCTGGGGGATGCGCGTCCACACCCCACCCAAGAGGCCCTGGTCCAACTCGGGCGCGCGCTCATGACCGAGCTGGTGGATGTGATCTCCGACACCGCTTTGGAGGACTTTCAGACGATCCTCGGCGAAGCCCTCATCGGCGCCTTCCACTCGGCGGCGGGACGGATCGAACGGGACGCCGACCGCGCCCGGGACGCGATGCGCGCCCTGGACCGGGATTTCGACGGATCCGAAGCAGCCGACGTCGAACTTCAGGACGCCACGGCGAAGGCGAGAGCCGGAGATGCGGCGACGCAGGCCTGCGAGCTGATCCGGGATGCGGCGTCCGAGACCTGGACCATCGCGACCGGGGAGGTCTGGACGGCCTGGCGGGGATCGCGGCGCGGCACGCATCTCACCGCCGCTCAGCTGGAAGCGAAACAGGCGATCCGGGCGATCCGGAACCGCCGGTCCGGAGAGGCCGATCCAGGTGGTCCGGTGATCGCCTTCCGGGGCGCGCCGACCGCAGACACGGCCGAGGACGCCGGGCGGATTTTCGACGCCCTGAACTGGGCGAAGGGGGAGTGGCCGGACATGGCTCTGGCGACGACCGGGGCGAAAGGCTCGGAAAAGCTGGCGATCAAATGGGCCCAGCAGAAGGGGGTGAAGCTGATCCTCGCCCGGGCGGATTTCGACAGGAACGGAAAGGCGGCGCCGTTCCGGGCGAACAACGAGCTGATCGCGCTGGAGCCGGAGGTCTGCCTGACCCTGGTCCATTCACTGGCAGGGGTGCGGGAAGATCATCGGCCGTTCGGACCGGCGCTCAACCTCGGCCAGAAGGCGATGGAGAACGGGCTGCGGCACGTGCCCATTAAGGCCCGGGCCGCCTGAGACACCACGACCTGGATTTAACAACCCGCTCGGCTACGGCCGGGCGGGTTTCTTCATGTCACCCGGCGAACTGGAGACCATCTGAACGCCGGGTTCGCCAAGGTCTTGCCGAGGTTTGATCGACTGTGTTCACTGTTGGATAGGCTTGTCGAGAATCGACAAAACAGGGCTTAGGGCAAGATAAAAGAGGGGTTTTGGCCTTCTGTTTTTCCAAGCCACGGCAGACACTTGTGACGATTGCGGAGACGGTCGTCGACTTGCGCTGAGTTGAGGCCTGATTCCGCGCCGACGACAGGCCGGAGCGCCGATCATGCAGGTCCGAACCGCCATAGAGGTGCGCCTCGCAAAAGCGTCGAAGGACGACGTCTCAACCTTGAAAGTGCGGCTTCCGCAGCGGCTGAAGTCGGACAAGACCAGCGTCCGCATCGCCATGTTCCAGAGGCTCGCCGCCTCGCGCTTGTTCGCCTACGGGGACCGCGCCGGCTGTCTGCGCGCGGCCCAGATCCGCTCTGGTCGTCCTTTTCGTCTGGACGTCCGGCAGCGCGTTACGGTCAAGGCGCTCGTGTCGCGTCACATGAGCAAAGGGTTTGCGCGAGGTGCGGCCCTCGCGGCTCACATCGCCTACCTCGGCCGCATGGGCGCCGGGGAAGACGGCGAGCAGGCGGCCTTCTTCGGCCCAGCCCGGGAGGACGTGTATGCGGGCGGCGCCACGGAGGGCTGGGCGAAGGACAGGCACCATTTCCGGTTCATAATCTCTCCCGAGCACGGCGACCGGATCGCGGACCTTCAGGGCTATACGAGAGAGGTCATGTCGCGGGTCGCTGACGATCTCGCCGAGCCCCGTTTGAACTGGATCGCAGTCTGCCATTTCGACACCGATCAGCCGCATGCGCATGTGCTTGTCAGGGGGCGGCGCAGCGACGGCCGCGACCTCGTCATCCCGCGCGATTACATCGGCTACGGCTTCCGCGCCCGGGCGCAGGAAGTCGCCCAGGAACGGCTTGGGGATCTCAGCCGACAGGACGCCGAGCGTCGGGTCTGGCGCGAGACCGAGGCCGACCGGTTTACAGCCTTCGACCGCCGACTCCTCGCTGCAGCCGATGCGAACTGGTGCGTCGACGACGGGATCGGAGGTACGGATGCGTGGGCCGCTCTGACACGCGGTCGGCTGCGTCACCTTGAAACGCTCGGCCTGGCCGTTCGATCAGGCCGTCGGTTTCGGCTGGATACAGATCTCGAAGCCCGACTGCGACGCCTGCAGCTCTCCAAGGACGTGATCCGCACCCTCAACCAGAGACGTCTCGAGGGGGCGCGATCCGCCGAGCAGCTGGGCAAAACGCCCGTGCGAGGGAAGGTGGTCAAGACCGGCTTCCACGATGAATTGGGCGGGTCCGCCTTCGTGGTGGTGTGCGCCGCGGACGGATCCGAACATTATGGCCGTTTGGGTGTCGGCAAGGCTGCGCCGATCGTAGGTAAGACCGTCACCCTGTCCTTGGATGCGCGCGGCTTCGCCCAGGTCCTGTCCGGCAAGCAGCTGGCCCAGGACCTCGGTCGGTAGCGCCTTCGTCCGGTGACGTGGGCGGCCATAGCGCAATTGCAGTCCGGCCAGACCGTCCCATCAACTGACAGGGATGTCTGCCACGTCGATATGATGGGCGAAACAATGCCGGCGCCTCCCAGACTCCACAACAGCCGTTAGCTAACAATGTCGTGATAGTCTTCATCTATAAAAACCAAGCGAAACCGCGCGGAACCGTCTGGATATCTACCCAAACTAGTCGGCATAAATCTTGACACTGCTTTGGGTTGAAGTTCCCCCGAACCGGTGATTGCCTATCTCGGCGTTTGGTTCACATGTAAGGAGCGTCACATGGCCGGTATACATCTTCACGGGACCGAGGAAATGTTGCTGACCCGCAAGGAAGCATCCACCGAGCTTCTGCGGATGGGCATTCGTCGGTCGCCATCGACGCTGGCGAAGGTGTTCTGCACAAGGTCTGACGGGCCGCCCTGCACCCACCTTGGACGTACGCCATACTATCCGAGGAGCCTGCTGCACGAGTGGGCGCGCAGCCAGCTTTCTGGCCTAAGGTCTTCATCAAGCCAGCCTCGCCGGGCTGGAGATTGGGGAGAGGCCACCCGCCGAGACGTCTAAAGCGCTTCTTCATGCCAGGCTCTTCGGCCGCTCGGCGACCTGCCGAGCGGCCGTCATTCAGTGGGCCCTTTGTCCGTCTTCAACCGGCCATCCAGCCAGAGCACCGGCGACGCTTTCGCTGATCCGATCTGCAGCCGCCCGCAATGGATCATCCGCGAGATGGGCGTAGCGGCTGGTGGTGCTGACATGACTATGGCCGAGCAGCTTTCCAATGACGTGAAGTCCCTCGCCGCCAGCTAGACCTGCGCTCGCGAAGCTGTGCCGGAGATCGTGGATACGGAGATCCTCCATCCCCGCGCGTTTGCGAATGCCGACCCAAGCCCAGTCGAGATTTCCAATCGGGCGCTTCAGGTCTCTACGGTCCGGAAAGACATAGAGGCTGCCGTTCGCACGTAGGCCCTCGATCAGCTTCAAAGCCGCACTCCCCAGGCGGATGACCTTCGCCCCCGTCTTAGAATCCTCCAGCCGAAGCATGCCCATCGCGCGGTCGATCTCCGACCACTTGAGCCTTGCGATCTCGTTCTTGCGGGCGCCGGTCAACGCCAGAAGACGGATGATATTGATATGCCGCGGGTCGCCGCCATGCTTTTCAAGTTCCGCCAAAACGTCGCCGAGTGTCGCCAGTTCGGCCGGCGAGAGAAAGCGATCGCGGCGGTTATCTTTGTAGCGCTTCACGCCCCGTGTGGGGTTGGTCTTCACGAACTCCCGCTCGACCGCGAACGTGAAGATGCCGCCCAGCAGACCCACCGTCCGAGAGGCCGCATGAATGCCGCCGCGAGTGCGCGGGGTCGCTTCTCCACGGATGCGTCCTGCCCCGACATCGACCATCAGGCGCTCGATGTCCGCTCGGCCGATGTCAGTGACCTTCATCCCGCCCAATCGGGGCTTGATGTGGCGGGCGATGCGGATGCGGTCGATGCGCAGGGTCGTCGCCTTCTTCATTGTGACGCCCTCCTTCATGTAGAGGTCGCAGAGTTCTGACATCGTCATTTCTTCGCGTCGTTCGACCTTGGTCCCCTGAGGGTCACCACCTGACGCAACTTCAGCCAGGACAGCGGCCGCCCGTTCGCGGGCCTCTTCGGCGGTGAGTACGCCATGGCGAGCGATGTGGAGAAGACGGTCTGCGCCGCCGATCGTTCTGTATCGGACGACGTAGGTTTTGGTTTCGCTGACGGCGACGCGCACCCCGAAACCCTTGAGCTGCGTGTCCCAGAGGGTGAAGCGCACCTCCTCTGACGTCAGGGCGTCGACCAGACGCTTTGTGATCTTTCCGGACCTGGGGTTCTGAACCATTCGATCTCTCCTCGGGCCCGCGAGAGGCCCCGTTTCTGGTCCCGTTTTTGGTCACCATATGGTCACCACACGGGAGGATTTCGGAGGATAATCGAGAAATCGGCGGTAAAAGAACGAACCCTGAACCTGCCCACCACAAGGGCGTTTGAGCCATTTCCAGAAACTGAAAAGAACCCTAAGGTTCGAGCTCGATGTCCCAATAAAGGTAGTCCAGCCAGCTCTGGTGCAGATAGTGCGGCGGGAAGCGTCGGCCGGCGTCCTGAAGCTGCCAGGCGTTGGGGCGATAGGGTTCGCGGCGGATCGGCATCATGGCCTGGCGCGGCGTTCGCCCGCCCTTGGCCAGATTGCAGGGGCTGCAGGCTGCGACGATATTGTCCCAGGTCGTACGTCCGCCCTGTGAGCGCGGGATGACGTGGTCGAAGGTCAGTTCAGCCGACTGACCGCAGTACTGACAGGCGAAGCCGTCGCGCAGGAAGACGTTGAAGCGGGTGAAGGCGGGGCTGCGGTCCTGATCCACATAGCTGCGCAGCGCGATCACGCTGGGAAGCTGCATCTCCATCGACGGCGAGCGGACAACCTTGTCATACAGGGACACCACGTCCACGCGGTCCTGATAGACCGCCTTGACCGCCTCCTCCCACGGCCACAGCGACAGCGGATAATAGGACAGCGGCCGGAAGTCGGCGTTCAACACCAACGCGGGAAAACCGGAGGGCGGTCGATGGAGAACCTGCATCAGGCCCTCCCGCTCAGACGGGGGGATTTTGAGGCGACAGAGGTGAGGACACGTCTCCTTCCCTAGTCTTGTGAGATCAGCCTACCGCTGATTCCCGATCATCGCCATGACCAGTGTGCAGCGTTTTCGTGACGTCCTGCCTCAGACCCGGCGCGCGTGGGTCGGAAACCCCGGCAGGGTCCAGCCCCAGCGCAAGGCGGCCGCGCGCAGCAGGAAGCCCGACAGCGCCGCGACGATGGCGGCGGGCCAGACGCCGACGCCCGGCGCCCTCAGCACCATATAGACCGTCGCCGCCAGGATCGCGGCCGTGACGTTGATCTCTCGCCGCAGCAGGATCGACGGCTGGCCCGCCAGGGTGTCGCGCACCACCCCGCCGAAACAAGCCGTAAGAGTGCCCATGACGATGCAGATCAGGGCCGGCGCCCCGGCCGCCTCGGCCTTGGCCGCCCCCATCACACCATAGGCCGCAAGACCCACCGCATCCAGCCACAGCAGGGCGCGAAACCGCCAGTCGCGCTGCCCCACCAGCCAAAGGGCCGTCGAGGCGAAAAGGCAGACCGCCAGATAGCGCCAGTCCTGTACCCAGAAGACCGGCAGGCCGAGCAGCAGGTCACGCAGCGTCCCGCCGCCCACGCCGGTGATGGCGCCGAAGAAGGCGAAGGTGACCACGTCGTGCTTCTCGCGCGCGGCGGCCAGGGCGCCGGTGGCGGCGAACACCGCCACGCCGGCGAAATCCAGCGCGGTCAACACGGTCTGCGGATTGCGCAGCGGTTCGGTCAGAGCAGGATCGAGCGGGGTCACGCCGGCGCATCCAGCGCGATCTCGCCGCGCTTTACGCCCGTATACCAGGCCCACAGAAGATGAGTGGCGACCGCACGATAGGGCCGCCAGATCTCGGCGCGGGCATAGGCGCCCTTCTGATCGGGCCGCACTTCTGCGCCGTCCGCCCAACGGATCGCCTCCTGCAAGGCCACGTCGCCGCCCGGGAAGACATCCAGCCGCCCCTCGCACATCATCAGATAGGCCTCGGCGGTCCACAGGCCCACCCCCTTCAGCGCCGTCAGGGACGCGATCGCCGCCTCGTCGTCCAGATTGGCCAGATGCTCCAGATCGATCTCGCCCGCGATCTGCGCCCGCGCGATCCCCTGACCATAGGTCGCCTTCTGCCGCGACAGACCCATGCCGCGCAGCTGATCCAGATCGTGCGCCAGCAACAGCTCGGGCGTGATGCCGCCCATGCCTTCGCGCAGCCGCGCCCAGACCGAAGCGGCCGAGGCCACCGACACCTGCTGCTCCACGATCATGCGGAACAAGCCTTCGAACCCGCCAACTCTCAACCGCCACTCCAGCGGCGGCGTCTGGGCGTCCACGCGAACAAGCGCCGGATCGGCGGCGACCAGCGCCCGGCGCGCGGTAGCGACATCATCAGGCGTGGGTGCGAACGGCATTCGCCATGCTTACGGCCCGTCGCGCTTGTCGGAAAGAGCGGGGGCGCCGTTGAGGGCCGCAAACCGCTAAGGAGCGTCGTGATGTTCACGACCCGCTTCGCTCC
The DNA here is from genome assembly GCF_016429195.1 of Brevundimonas sp. ASV9. GTDB lineage: Bacteria > Pseudomonadota > Alphaproteobacteria > Caulobacterales > Caulobacteraceae > Brevundimonas. The sequence goes on along the minus strand of NZ_JAELUF010000037.1, from coordinate 6,252 downwards.
ATCGCCTACCGGCCGCCTTCACAAGGGCCACGCCTTTTCGGCCCTGACCGCCTGGACGGCGGCGAAGGCGGCGGGCGGGCGGTTCGTGCTGCGTATCGAGGATATCGATCCGACGCGATGCCGGCCGGAATACGAGGCGGGCATTCTGGAGGACCTGGCCTGGCTAGGTCTGGATTGGGAGGCGTCGGTCCGGCGCCAGTCCGATCATCTGGCCGAGTATGCCGCCGTGATCGAGAACCTGCGGGCCCGAGGCCTGCTCTATCGGTGTTTCCGCACGCGCAAGGAGATCCTGAGCGCCATCGGCGAGGCGCCGCACGGGACGATGGAGGCAGCGAGGCCCGGTCCGCATTCAGCGGAGGAGGAGGCGCATCTGCTGGCCTCGGGCGCGCCATTCGCCTGGCGGCTGTCGCTGGATCGGGCGCGGGAGGCCTTGGGCGAGGCGACCTGGAACAACCTGAGTTTCGTCGAGGAGGGCGAGGGTCCGAACGGCGAAACCGGCGTCATCGCCGTCGATCCCGAGGCGGCGGGCGATGTCGTTCTGGCGCGCAAGGATACGGGCGTCGCCTATCATCTGGCCGTGACGCATGACGACGCCTTGCAGGGGATCACACACGTGATCCGGGGCCAAGACCTGTTCGAGGCGACCCATGTGCAGCGGCTGATCCAGACCCTGATGGGCTGGCCGGCGCAGACCTATCGTCATCACAGCTTGCTAACAGGACCGGACGGGCGGCGCTACGCCAAGCGCGATCGCTCGATCACCCTGGCCGAGCTGAGGGCCGGCGGATTGACGGCCGAGGGCCTGCGCGCCGAGCTGGGCTTCAGCTCCGCCGGCTGAAGATGCGCGAGGCGCCATAGCCGGTCAGGGCGGCCAGCACGACGCACAGCACGCCGTACAGCCACGGCCGACGGTGGGCGAACTCATAGATGTCGCGCTCCAGCCCGACCTTCTCGACCGTCAGGGTCAGGTTCGACACCGACTGCGGCTCGCCGTCCTGAAACAGCCAGACCTCGGCGTAGTATTTTCCGGTGGGCGCCACGGTCGGCAGTTTGACCTCGGCGCGGAACAGGCCCCGGTCGACGAACTCCACCCCTTCGGAATCGGTGTCGTATAGGGCGGCGGCCTCCTTCAGCCGGATCACCGCGCGGCGCCAATCCAGATAGTCGTCGCCCAGACGGCTGACGACCACATCGCGCACGCCGTAGCGGGTGACGGTGCGGCTTTCCTCCGGTGCATCGATGCGCAGGTGATCGACGCCGACGCCCAGCCGGCGCAGCTGGCCGAAGTCCGCGATGTCGCTGAGCGGGCGCGTTGAGGCGGTCATGTAGAAGCCGGGCGCCCCCTCGAACAGCACCGGCCGGCTGTTCAGCCAGACACCGGACGTGCGCGTCTTCTTGACCAGGCGGATCGGCGCGTCCGGCCCCCGCACCACGACCACGACGTCCGCAGGTTCGGGCGTCGGATTGAACACCGCGCCGTACAGGACGATGGACGCGCCCCGGAAACTGCTGTCGACCCGGACTTGGGCGTCGGTCAGGGCGGCGGCGACGCGCAGGTCTCCGGTCGTCGCTTCGGACCGATCGAGCGGCGGGGCCGCGACAGGGGGCGGAGGGGGAGGAAGCGCCTGCATCAGTCGGCGATCCCCGGCGCGATCATGAAGATGTCGTTGGGCCGCACGAACAGATCCAGCCCCATCTGGATCCCCACCAGCAGCACGATCAGGCCCAGCGCCGCCCGCAGTTCCTCGGCGCGGAACCGCCCGGCGAAGCGTGCGCCGATCTGGGCGCCGACGACGCCGCCGAGCAGCAGAATGGTGGACAGGACGATGTCGACCGTCTGGTTACGCCCGGCCTGAAGAATGGTGGTGATGGCGGTGGTGATGATGATCTGGAACAGGCTGGTGCCCACCACCGCGCCCGCGCGCATGCGCAGGATATAGAGCATGGCCGGGACCAGGATGAAGCCGCCGCCCACCCCCATGATGGCCGACAGGACGCCTGCGAAGACGCCCAGGCCGAACGGCGGCAAGGCGCTGATATACAGACCCGACTTCGGGAACTTCATCTTCAGCGGCAGACCATACAGCCACATCGGCCGCCGACGCTGCTTGTGCGGCGCGGGCAGGCCCCGGCGGCGGCGCAGGATTTCGGTCAGGCTTTCGTTCAGCATCAGAATGCCGATCGCGCCCAGGAAGACGAGATAGGACAGGGCCACGACCAGATCGGCCTGGCCCAGCAGGCGCAGGTAGCGAAACAGCTCGACCCCCGCCAGGGCGCCGGCCGCGCCGCCGGCCGCCATCACCGATCCCATCTTGAAATCGACCGAACCCGCCCCGGCATAGCGGATGACGCCCGACGTCGAGGAGGCCACGACATGGCTGGCCTGGCTGGCGACGGCGACGGTCGGTGGAATGCCCAGGAAAACCAGGATCGGCGCCATCAGGAAGCCGCCGCCGATGCCGAACAGGCCGGACACGAATCCGACCACCGCCCCCAGGATCACCAGGGTCGGCCAGTTCACCGAAACCTCGGCGATCGGCAGATAGATGTCCAAAGGACGCGCCTTCGGCTGGAGCGGACACAAGAATCGCCGTCAGGCGGGCGAGGTCGGGGACGACCGGGCGACCGATAGCCGCCCGGCGTCTAGGAATCTAGCCTGTCGCCTGGGCTTGGGCCTGCGACTGACCCTGCGACTGGGCCACGAAGGCGTCGGCGGCGGTGCGGGCAGCGCGCTGGGCCGTGGCGCTGGCCGTCGGACGCAGGCGCGTCACGGCGGCCTGGGCCTCCGCATCCCCGCCGCGCGCCGCGATCATGTACCATTTCAGCGCTTCCGTCAGATTCTTGGCCACGCCGTCTGCGCCGGTCTCATAGATGCGCGCGACATTGTACTGGCTGTCCGGCAGGCCGCGCTCGGCCGCGTTCAGCAGCCACGTCAGGGCCTCGGCCTGATTGGTCGCGCCGCCGTCGCCTTCATAGAGCTGCATCCCATACAGATGCATCCCGCGCGGATCGCCGCCCTCGGCCGCGCGACGGCCCCACTGACGGCTTTGGACCGGATCGGCGGGCACGCCGTGGGCGCCGTCCAGATACAGCTGACCCAGATAGGTCTGGGCGGGGGCGTAACCCAGGTTGGCGGCGCGCTTCATGCCTTCCAGGCCTGAGTTGTCGCCAGCCTCCAGCTTGCCGATCGCCGCCTCATAGTCCGCCGCGCCAGGGCCGCCGATGTCGAAGGTCGCTTTCGGGCCGGTCGGCGTCACCGCCGACGCGGCCAGCGGCACGGCGCCGTTTGTCGTCGAGCCGCCGCCGAAGCTGGGCATCTCGAAGTCCGGGGCTCCGCCGTCGGTCAGGGACAGATAGCCATAGACGCCCCCGGTCAGAGCGACCGCCGTGACCGAAGCCAGAAAAGTCTTCTTGACCGTCGATCCGTCCTTGGACGCCTGCCGGTCCAGCCGTTCCTGCAGCTTGGACTTGCCACCGCGCTTCAGGCCGAAGCCCGACCGGGGCGCAGGTTCCGGCTCGGCCGGCGCGGTGATCGCAGCACGGGCGGCGTCGATGGTGCTGCGGGTCGAGGCGGCGCGGCCGGCGGCGGCGGCGGCTTCCATGCTGGAGCGCAGCCGGCGCGGATCCACGAACTCGGTCTCGCCGCCGAAATCGTCGTCGTCGGCGTCCAGGACGGCGGCGTCACGCTTTTCGGCCGGTGCGGTCGAGAAGCCCGGCGACGTCGCCTCCAGCGCGTCCTCGACATCGGCGCCGCCGAAACCGCTGAAGGGCTGGATGATGGGTTCGACGCCGTCGGGATCGACCTGGCGCATCGGCATGTCGTCAGCCAGCGCCTCGACGGGCTCGGCCTCGGTCTGACCGACGGGCGCCGACGGGAAGGGCGCAGCGGTCGCGACTTCGGGCGTCACCGGATCGCTGGACCAGGCGTTCTGGTCGGTGAAGGTCTCATCGGGGAAGGCGGCGGCGCGCCAGTCGCCTTCGATGGATGCGGACTGGATCGGCGCCTGTGTCGTCGCTGAGGCGGCGCGTTCCAGCACCTGCCGCGCCGGGGTCCACGCCGGCTCATTGTCCAGCGGCTTGTCGCGGATCGGCGTCGGCGCGCGGGCGTCGATGCTTTCGCGGGCCTCGGCCAGCAGACGGGCGGTGCGCTCCTCGCTCAGACGCATCCGCTCGGCCAGTTCGCCGGACGCGCGGTCGTAGCGCTGCTCGATCTTGTCCGAGCTTTCCGACAGGCGTCGGCCGATGTCTTCCAGCGCCTGCTGCGAGCGGCGCTCGGACTGGGCGATGCGATCGCTCAGTTGGTCCGAGATGCGGGTGATTTCGCCGCCCAGCTTCTCCAGTGCGATGGCGTGGCGATCGTCGCTGGCGGTCAGGCGTTGGTCGACGCGGTCGACGTGGCGGGCGAACTCCTGATCCAGACGCGCGGCGCGGCGGGCGACCTCGGTTTCGATAGTCTGGCTGACGACGTCGGCGGCGGCGCGGGCGACAGCGTCGGTGCGACCGTCGTTGTCCGTCTCGACCTTCTTGACCCGCGCATTCAGGTTGCGGGCGATGCGCAGGACCTCGCGGCCCATGGCTTCAAGACCGATGGCGCCCTTCTCTTCGGACGCCTTCAACTGATCGCCGACGGCCTGGACGGCGCGTTCGATGCGGTCGATGCGCGCGCCGGTTTCGGCGGCGTCCAGACGCTGCATCATTTCGGCGCGATTGTTGTCGATCTGACGCGACAAGCTTTCGGCCAGCTTCTCGAAACGGGCCAGGTCGCGCGCGCTTTCCGGCTCGACACGGCTTTCGGCCGTCCGCATCCGCTGATCCAGCGCGGCGAACGAGCGTTCCAGCGTCTTCAGGGCTTCGGTCGTGCGGTTCTGGGCCTCGTCCAGACGCGCGCTGACCTGGGCCAGCATTTCCGTACCGACGCCGGGGCCGGCGGCCTTCTCGACCGCCTCCATCCGCTCGCGCAGATCGCTGACGCCCAGACGCTGGCGTTCCTCGATGTCGTACAGGCGCCCAGTCAGCGCGCCCAGCGAGGTCTCGATCTTGCCGAAGGCTTCCTGGGTCGACGGGCCGGTGTCGCGTTCGAAGGCGCGCAGGCGGCGATGCCCTTCGCGCAACTCCTCGGCGATGTCGTCGATGCGGCGTGCGGCGCCCTGGGCTTCAGCCTCCTGACCGTCCAGCCGGCGCATCAGGCCCGCAACGGCCTGATCCACGCCCTGAATGGCGACGGTCGAGCGGCGTTCGGCGGCTTCCAGTCGCGCGGCGATCACATCGATGGAGGCGCTGATCCGCTGCTGGCTGTCTTCGACCTCATAGGCGTCGTCCAGACGGCGGCTGCGGTTGCGGCGTTCGTATTCGGCGGCCTGGGAGCGACGCGGCAGGGTGGCGTAGCCCTCCTCCTCGTCTTCCATGATCATGGAGTTGAGCCATTCGCCCAGCGTCATGCCGGACCGGCGCGCCAGATCCTTGGCGACCTCGCGTGCTTTGGGATCGATTCCCTTAACGCTCCACGGCGCTGCAGCGCTCACTGATTCGTCTCCCAGCCCATGCGACGAAGGCTATACCGTCAATATCGAGGGTGTAAACTGATGGTTAACCGCAACATCTAGCAGCGATATCCCAATCCTGTGGACATCGCGCCAGACAGCCGGATTTGTGAATCATCTCGGTTAACGCGGCATGAAGATTAACCTCCCGGCAAGGGTTCGCTTGCCAAGCGGCGCGGCTTTCGCCACCTGCGGCGCATGAACCTGACCACCACCCTCGTCCTGCTGGGCGTCGCCCTCGCCGTCATGGTCTTTTGCGGATGGCGCGGCGCCCGGCCGCCGGATCCGTTCAAGGGACCGCGTCTGATGCCATGGCGGTTCCTGATGGTCGGCGCCGCAGCGATCGCAATGCTGCTGCTGATCCACCTGGCGACGCTGTTCGGCGCCGAGCGTGCGCCCTGGATACCCGGCGCCTAGAGACGGGAACCCGATCAAGGCCGGTCGGTTGAACCTTGCGAACCACTCAAGGAGAGACCGCGTGTCCGACAAACTGACCCCCGCCGAGGCCGAGAAGGAATTCTGGAAAAGCCTGAAAGAGTCCAACACCGGCATGCTGGGCATTGACCGCCCCGGCTATCACCACCAGCCCATGACCGGTTTCGGCGAGGACGAGACGGGGACCATCTGGTTCTTCACCCGCGACGACACCGATTTCGCCCGTGACGTCGCCGGCGGGGGCCAAAACGGCATGTTCTGCTACCAGGCCAAGGAC